>CALENB010000310.1 GCA_937910235.1 uncultured Myxococcales bacterium
GTGGGATCGCGTTAGCGGGTACGTTGGTGCCGCAGCCGGCGATGGCCACCAGCACGACCGCGAGCGTGGTCGCGACTCGGGTCGTAGGCGCGTGCCGCAGCGCAGGGGAGTCGCCCAGGAACCCGGGGCGTGAAGGCGTGTGGATTGGCATGTTGCTCCGCGTCGGTTCATCCGTCCGGTTTCGCCCGCGCCGCGTCGCAACGTGCCGGGCGTCTAACCGTTTTACCGGGAGACCATACACCCTGCCGTCCCGCCCTGCCACACCGAGAATCCGGCGTCCCAGCGGGCCGCCCACGTCGGCGATTCAGTCTGGCGGGGCGGTCTCGAGCGCTGACTCGGCCTCGTCCAGCGTGGTCTGCGCGGCGGCTTCCAGGCGCTCGTTGCCCGTCTCTCGCGCGATGGCCACGGCCTCAGAGGCCGCCGTCACGGCGCCGGCGAACTGCCCAGACGCGATGCGACACAGGGCGATGAGCCGCAGCGTCTCCGGCAACGTGTCCAGGGCGTCCATCCGTCGCATCTCGGTCTCAGCGGCGTCCAACTCCACCAGCGCGTCAGCGATCCGGCCTTTGTCGAGCAGCACATTACCGAGGTTGGTGCGCGCGGTGGCGACCCCTTGGCGATAGTCGATCCCCGCGCACAGCGCGATCACGTCGCGATAGACCCGCTCGGCGCGGTCAAGATCTTGCGCCAGATACGCGGCGTTGCCGACCGACAGCAGCGCGATGGCCGCGCCGACTCGGTCGCCGCCGCGGTCGTGATGGCCACGCGCTTGGTGATAGTGGGTCACGGCGGCGTCCAAGTCCCGGTCGCGCGTCGCTAGGTGGCCGAGCACGGTGCGGAGCCGACCGAGGCCGTTCTGTACGTCTTGGGTGGGGACGGCGTCTTCGTAGTGCAGGAGCGCTTCATTGGCGAGCTCGCCACAGGCTTTGGTCTCACCTGCGCGCAGCAGCACCATCGCGCGTCGCCCCGCAGCGATCGCGGCGAGCCCGATGCCCGGGATCCCCGCGCCGCGCGCGTCTTCCGAGTGCTCCAAGGCCGCGAGCGCGCCTTGGTAGTCGCCGCGCAGCGAGCGCACTTCGGCGAGCACGATGGCCGCACGGGCGCGCGCGATTCGTGCTGGCGCGCCGTCGCCGACCGCGAGCGCCGCGGCGCGCTCGGCGGCCTCCATCGACGCGTCCAGCTCGCCGACGTGAAAGCCGACTTCGGCGACGCCGATGTGGGCCTCCAGCAGCAGCGCCGCAGCTTCCACGTCCGTGGACTTCGCGCACCAGGCCTCGGCCGTCTCCACGGCGGCGGTCATCGCCTCGAGCGCGTCGCGGTTGGCGAACGCGCGCATGGCCTCCTGTCCGGCTTTGAGCAAGTAGCGCGTCGCCTGTGCGTCGTCGCCCGCGAGCTGAAAGTGCCGCGCCAGCAGCGCGCCAAAACCGGGTGGTCTGGCGCCGGTGAAGTCCATCATCCACCGCGCGGCGCGCTCGTGAAGGGCGCGCATGCGAGGCGGGTGGTGACCGTGTTCGACCACTTGGCTGACGCTGCGCTTGCGCAATCGCAGCTCCGGTTCAGCGCCGAAACGCCGTTTTGTCGAGCGAATCACCAGCCCTTTCCGGCAGAGGGCCTCGATCTCGGTGTCGTCCACCGTTCGACCGAGCATCGCCGCCAACATGGGCCGCGGCACGGGCGCGCTCGCCGCGACGAGCGCCTCGATGAGCTCGCGCTCGGCCGGCGGCAGGCGCCCGATCCGGCTGCGCACCAACTCACCCAACGAGCGGGTCAGCATGGCGCCGATGTCGGTCCCGGTCCGCAGCGCCCAACCGTCGGGCTTTCGTACGATAGCGCCTTCGTCGCGCAGGCTGTCGATGACCTCTTCAACACGCGCCGGCAGGCCGTCCGTGAACTCACACACCTGCGCAGCTAGCTCCGCCGGCACCTCAGCGTCGCCGAGCAAGCTCGACATCATCGCGCGTGTCTCATGCACATCGAGCGGCGGCACCTCGATCGCCACCAAGCGTGTTGGCCCGACCGGCAGCCGGCCAAGCAGCTCGTCGGCGCGGTTGGCGTCGAGGCCAAGCACCACGAGGATCGACTCGTCCGCGCAGGCGCGTAACACGTGGTCGAGCAGATCGAGGGTGGTCTGCCGGGCGTGGTGCAGGTCGTCGATCACGATCGCGGTTGGGCCGGCTCGCGCGAGCCCCTTGAGAAAGGCGACGTACGCCTCGAATGCGCTGTCACGCTCCGCGTCGGTGGCAGGCCGCGCGGCGCGGAGCTGCACGGTCTCGTCGGCGCCCATGCCCATCAAACGGGTCAGCGCACTCAGCCGGCGTCGGAGCTGCGCGTCACCACCGCCGCTGCTGCTGCGGTCGGTCAAACCCGCGAGCTGCGCGAGGCGTCGCGTGTCGCCCGAGCCGGCGTGCTCGTGGAGGATGTCCGCGAAGGGTTCGTAGGGCCGCGGCAGCCCGATCGCCGTACAGCGCGCCGCTTCAAGACGCCAGCCCACCTCCTCGCCGCGCAGCTGCTCGATGAGGGCCGCCATGAGGCTGCTTTTGCCGCATCCAGCCGCGCCGTGCACCGCCGTGACCATCAGCGGCGCGCCCCGACTGACCCGTCGTGCCGCCGACACCAGCTGCGTCAGCGCAAGGTCTCGCGCGACCAGCACGTCGTGGCTGTGAGTCAATCCCCAGGTCGGGCGACGCCGCCTACCGCCGCGGTGGCGGGTCACGCGCTTGAGGCGGCCCACCGTCTCGGTCGCGAACGCGCCGCGCACCTCGCGCCATGTCTCCGGCGTCAGCAGCAGCTCGCCTGGGTCGGCCTTCATCGCCGCCTGCCGACCTTGCTCCACCGCTGCGCCACCCGCCCACGCCGTGCCCCACGCCACGCCGACGCCGCGCGTGTGCACGGGGCCTAGGCCAACTCCGACCTGGATCGTGGCGGCCTCTTGCTCTGCGGCGCGCAGGAGCACCAGCGCGGTGTCCACCGCCGCTTCGACCTCGCCGTCGCGCATCCCGCCGAGGCCGAACACGGCGATCAGCTCGTCGCCCAACATCGCCAGGGGTCGGCCACCTTCTCGTTCGATCGCCGCCGCGAAGATCGCCGCTAATTCCCCGGGATCTCGGGCTTCGGCGATGCGCACCGCGACCACCACCGCGGTCACATCCTCCGCCGGGTCAAGCACCGCAGCTTCGCCCTCCCGCACCGAACGCCGCGTCGGCATCAGCAGGGAGGTGCCACACACGACGCAGAAGTAGCGCTCGCCGTGGCGCTGGGTGCCGCAGCCTGGGCAGTGTGCCAAGGGCAGGGCGGAGCCACACGCTTCGCAGTACGCGCTGCCGAGCTGACCTCGATGGCTGCAGGCGGGGCAGGGCACGGTGTCTGCCGCGCCGCGTCGCACCGCGAGACCCGCCGCGCGCTCCAGCCCTTCGGCGAACTCCAGCACGCTCTCGTGGCGCTCTTTGGCGTGTCTGGCGAGGGCGCGCTGCAGCTCCGCATCGACCGCGTCCACCACGCCCGGTTGCGCTTCAGGCAGGCCGGGCAGGGGTTTGGGGGTGTCGACGAGGTGCGCGATGAGCAGGCTCTGCATCCCAGAGCGGTAGATGGGCAGGTTGCCGCACAGCATCTTGTACGTGAGCACCGCCAGCGAGTAGAGATCACAGCGCCCGTCGAGCGAGAGCCCCTGAATCTGCTCCGGCGCCATGTAGGCCGGGGTGCCGAGCAGGGTGTTGGCGCTGGTGACCTGGGCCGCGGCGCTGAGCTCTTTGCCGACCTCGGGCTCGCCGCCAAACGCGCGGGCGAGCCCAAAATCCACCACTTTTGCGAGCAGCGCGCCCGACGCTAGCTTCCGCAGCAGCACATTGCCCGGCTTGATGTCGCGGTGAATGATGCCGTGAGCGTGGGCCTCCGCCAGCCCGCCAGCGACCTGCCGGGAGACCGACACGGCGTCTGCCAACGAGAGGTGACCACGCTCGTCGAGCACCTCCTCGAGGCTCGGGCCGTCTACGTACTCCATGACGATGTACCAGGCCGACCCATGCCGCCCGAAGCCGTAGATGGCGACGACGTTGGGGTGCACGACCCGCGACAGCACCTGGGCCTCGCGCTGGAAACGACCGGTGCTCTCGATGTCTTGCGCGACGTCGGCGTGCAGCAGCTTGATGGCGACGAGGCGATCGAGGCGGTTATCGCGCGCGAGATAGACCTCGCCCATGCCGCCGCCGGCGATAAAGCGCTCGACGACGTACGCGCCGTCGATCTCTTCGCCGTTGCGTAGCTGTTGCGCCACGCCGCTGTCTGAGACCTGCTCAGTCACGATTGCTGCCCCGGTCGCCGCGCCACCCCTCGTCCCGCAGCGGAACGAGCCTCATGCACGCGCGGCGCGGAGCGTAGCCGAGATCGGTGAGGTAGACAGCCCCCAACCTACCCCCGACGTCGGCCTAGCGCATCAGGAACTCAAACGCGCCACCATCTTCGTCGTAAGCGCTGTGCGTCCCCTGCGGGTGCTTGGCGGTGCCGATCAGCGTCTCGTGGCGTGGAGGGTTGTTGTAGTTGTGGTTGATGATCAGGATGTGAGAGGTAGGCGACGCGCAGCGCGACAGCCACATCCAGCCGGCGTCTCCACCGTGGTTGCACCAAGTGTGCTCACCCCAAACGTATCGGCCCGCGTCAGAGGCGTAGAACGCCTTGCACTCCGATCCTGGCAACAACTTGGCGCTGCTCACCCACGACGTGCCGTTGTAGCGATGCTGATTACAGGCGCCGATCACCTGACGCTTGAAGTGGGTGAACTTGCTACCCACCGCGGCGCTGCTCAGCTGCATCACGAAGCTGTTGATCTGACTGGCCGGCTTCTCGGAGCCGTCGGTCGGGGTTCCGAAGGTGCGCACCATCCACTCCTTGATGCCGCCGGCCGCCGCGTTCGTGATGCCAGCGTCCCAGGCTGTCTTGCTGATCTGCGTGAGCCCGTCTGGATCGCTGTGGCGCATGAACCGGGTCCAACCGCCGCCGTCGAGCGTCATCTCGCAGTAGGCCTGCATGGGTTTCATCGCGCCGGCGCCGTCAAAATCGACCCAGTACATGCCGCTCTTGGTGGTCTTGTCCGCTGCGAGCAAGACCTTGCAGGTCGGCGTGGCGTCTTCAGCCGACGTGCCGCGACCCCAGGAACACACCGCGGTGCAGCCGTCGCTGCCGGTGTTGTTGCCGTCGTCGCACTCCTCGCCGGCCTCAATGATGCCGTTGCCACAGGTGTCGGAGAGCGCGCGCCAGACCTTGCCGTCGCAGTACCGCAGCTTCTTCATCCCCAGGTCGAAGTACGCGTGGCCCATTTTTGCGGCGTTGCAGACGAAGGGCGGCTTGAGCAGCAGGCCAAACTGAAAGGTGCCCGGGGTGCCGACTGACTGCGCCGAGCTGACCTCGGCTTCGACTCCGAACGCGAGCACGCTGCCGTCGAGCTTGTTGACCGGGTCGCAGTACTTCGCGTTGCCCGGCGCCTGCACAACGCAGTAGCTCGTGTCGAGCACCTTCAGCGTCCAGGACCCTGCGATGGCCTTGCCGATGAACGCGCTCAGCGAACCCGACTTCAACGTGCTGTTCTCCGTCAACGTCGCCTTGTAGACCTTGGCATCTTTGGCGCCACACGGATCGCAGACCGTCAGCCCCTTCGCCTTGTCATTTGGCGGCAGCAGGGTGATGGCGACGTTACTCAGGTCCGTGTTCTCGATGTGGATCGTCACCTTCATCGTGTTGGCGGTGCCGACCGGGCCGAAGGTGGCGTTGATAGCCGCCTCAGAGCCCGTATTGTCGGGGATATTGACGGGCAGCGGGGGGACAGCGGCGGTCTCGATGAAGGCGTCGGTCAGGTGGCCGTTGAGCACGGAGTTGCCTGTGGCGCCAGGGGCACACTTGAGCGCGCCGTCGGCCGCGATCCCGATGACGACGTTGCCCTTCGCGCAGTCTCCCTTGGGCTGCGAGATGCCGGTGAGCTTGCCGCCGTCGCCGATGAACGACGCCGCCGCGACCGTGCCGGCGAAGAGGCCGCTCGCCGCCTTGAAGGCGAACTTGCCGAGGTCGACGTTGTCGTCGAAGACCAACTCCTTGACGGAGACGCAGCCGGTGCACGTCACGTTGAGGGCGACCTTGGCGCTGTCGGCCGACGTCGCGTTCTGGGCGGTGACAGCCGATTTCGCGTTGTCGGCGGACTTCGCGTTGTCGGCGGACTTCGCGCTGTCGGCCGTCTTGGCGGTCATCGCCGTCGCCGCGCGCAGGGCGAACAGGACGGTGTGAACCTGCGTACGCGGCAGCTCAGGATCGGCACCGACCTGCACGGACAGCCACGGGCCGCCGTCCACGTCGAGCGCCGCCGCGTTGATGGCGGTCGTCACGCCGAGCAGCAGCGAGAAGCCGCCGCTCTTGACCGGCACACCCTTTGTCGCCTCGGTCCACAGCGCGTTTCCGCCGGATTTTGTGGCGTAGAGACGCACCGTGAGGTCGTAGCTGCCATCAGCGGCGGGCCCACCACCGGACGACGTCAAGACGCCCTCAAGCGCTGCGGTTGTGGGCGGGGCGGCAAACGCGACCGACGCGGACAGGGTCGCGACAGTGGCAAGCAAAGCGAGAGATGCGAGGGAGGTTCGGGTGCGCATAGGGACTCCAAAGGTTGAACCCAGGCAATCTACCCCGGAATCGATGCGCTTGTCTCGCCTAGAGTCGGGTCAACAGCGACGGTGTGTGGCCGAGCAAGTGCAGGTGTGCGTTGAAGGTCGTCAGCCGCCAGCCCGCTTCGGTCGGCCGCAACCCGGTCACGGCGGCGTTGACGAGCTCGACGCTGAGATCGAAGAAGCCCGACGATGGCAGTCCAAGCGCCGTGAGGGTCAAGGCGCTGATCACGCCGCCGGACGTGAACACCACCACCGAGCCCTCGTTGGCCGCGGTCGCCCGCAGTCGCTCAAGCGCCGCGAACGTGCGCCGCTGAAAAGCGGGAAAGGACTCTGGAACCGCCACGTCACCCGCGGCAGGTGCGTCACCGTGCTCGATCCACGACCGCACCGCAGCTTCGAACGCCGCGCGGAACGCCGCCCGCGGATCGGCCTCGTTCGCGAGCCAGGCCGCGATCGCGCCGCGCCCGGCCAGGTCCGGTCGGTAGGCCCGCAGCACCGCCTCGTGCGCGTACTCATCGAAGCCTGGGTCCACCTGCAGCGGAGGCAGCGTCACGTAGGTCTCGGCAAACCCGGCCGCCGTCTCTCGATGGCGACGCATGCCACCCGAGACGGCCATCGCGAACGCCGTTCGGTTGCGCCAGGCGGTGCCCGTCAACCGAGCCTGCGCGTGGCCGCGGTCGCTGAGTTGATCATAGTTTGTACGGCCGAACCCGGCTTGGCCGTGTCGGACGAGCAGCACGTGGCCCATGCGTCTCCCGATGGCGGGGCGGAGCCCCAGAAGCGGTGGTGGCTACGGTGCACACAGGATGTGCCACAGCGGCTGATTTTCCAGCTCAGAAGTGTGCCAGAAGCCGCCATGTCCGTCGCTGGCGATGGACTCGCCTTGGACGTCGAACCCGGTCTCCAACTTCTGCCGCGTCGCGCCCGCGATCTTTGGCGCGAGCGCCGGCAGCGCGGCGGTGAGCGGCGCGGCGAAGTCGAACGCCCAGGCCCGGAAGTAGGCGCGCACGAGCAGCCGACCGTCGCCGTCCAGGTCCGCGGCGGTCACGCGCAACGAGAGCCCAGCCTCAAGCGGTGGGTCACGCACGTTGAGCGTGCCGAGCAGCACCGCGACCACCGTGCCGGTGCCGGGGGTGACGCGGAACAGGCGACTCAGCCCGTCATCTCGCTTGGTGGCGACCAGCAGCCGCCCGTCCGACAGCACAGCCAGCGCCTCCGCGTCGGGTCGCAGGGTCGCGGCAGTCGTCGCGCCATCGGGCGGGTACTGAAACTGGGTGATGTGCACGTCGCTCGGCGGCACCTGCCAGTGCGCGACGGTGCTCGCGGACGGCAACGCGGTGGCGAGCTGCTGCGTGGGTTCGAGCACGCGGACCACGCTGACGGTCGCTCGTGTGTGGGCGTTGTCGCCAATATCCCCGATCCACAGACAGCGCTTATCGGCCGAAAATCCGGCGCCACAGGAGCCAGCGGCGATGTCCTCCCAATCGACGGGAACGACGCCAGGCACGGTGAGCACGGCGCGGAGCTGCCCGGTCGGGTTCAGGAGGAAGAGCCGCGCCGTGGTCTCGCCGGAGTCGTTGTGCGCCCATAACCAGCCGTTGTGGCTTCGCGCCAGCCCCGACAGCTCGCCGAGCGTTGGCGCGTCCTCGCCGGCGCCGACCGAGGACTGGACGACGCCGGTCTGCGTGGCGGTGGCCCAGGCGGTGCACGGGCCAGAGGCTGCGGCGTCGAGCTGTGGCTGAACCTCGGCGTCAGTGCCGGCCGCGTCCGCCCCGGCCGCGTCAGCCCCGGCCGCGTCGATACTGGCCGCGTCGTCCGTGTCTAGTTGGTCCGCGCCGACGTCGACTGCGCCAGCCTCAGCCGCTTGGGAATCGGCCACGTCGCTGGCTGCTGCGGAACATCCACCGACAAGGCAGAGCCCGATCAACCAGGGTTCGAGGGCGTGGCGGGTCATGGCTGCTTCGGGTAGCCGTCGGCGTCGCAGCCAAAACGGTCCAGGATCCACGGTCCCGGCACCGCTAGGTCGAACCCGACGTTGCCATCCTCAGCGTCGAGGACCTTGGCTCGGTCGAGCAGTCGCTCCAGGTCCTTGCGGTCGCCGTGGCGGGCGGCCTGACGCATGAGCGCGACGCCGCCCCGGACCGCCTTCGCCAGCTCTTCGCCCTGGTCCGCGCCCGTCGCGTCAAGATCGACGCTCATAGCGACGTCCGAACCCACGTTCATCCGCAGTCGCGCTCGGGTCGCCAACTTGCGCAGCGTCGTCACCATCGGCTGCTCGCCAGCCTGCGGTTGTCCCAGCATCCGCGCGAGATCGCCCGCTAAGAGCTGACCTTGCACGTCGCCGTTGCCGGCGCTCGAGGGCTCGGCCGGCCCGGTGCCATCGAGCCGGTCCACCGCCGCCTTGAGCTGCGCCTCGGAGTCTGCGAACAGCAGCGTGCCGTCACCGACCAGCGCGATGTGTTGGCGACGCTTAGACGCTGCCGCCTCTCCTGCCGCCGCGTTTGGCGTGCCTGCGGTCGCGCCGGCCTCCAGCGCCGCATTCGGCTCGGGTTTGGCGGTCATCTGCCAGATTCGCGCGTCCTTGCCGTACGACTGCGCCGCGTCGGGCACGTGGATACGTGCCATCCGACCGCTCACCGCCATGACGTCATCGCCGAGGCCAATACCCATGTGGTCCACATCACGCTGCAGATCTAGCCCTGTTTCGTCGCGGATCTGGTCGAAGGCGCTCATCGCCTTGCCGCCTCGACACCGCACCAGCTTCTGCGCGATGTCGCTGCTCGTGAGCGTCGCCACGTTGATCATCAGGTAGCCATGGCCCGGCGCCGCGAGCGCTCGTCGCAGTCGTGCGCTGTCGTCTACGCTCGGTGGCAGCTTCGGAAGTCGACCGGGCAGCTGCAGGCCCGCGGCCAGCGCTGGGTCTGCTTGGTCACTGGGTTCGGGCGCGGCTTCGGTTGGCCTCCGGCCGTTCTCCGCGCCTTCGCTGAGCGCCTCCGCGCGCGGGAACGCCGGCCCCTCGCGCGCGTCGTCCTGGGCATCTGGCGAGCGCCCCAACCAAGCCGCGCTGCCGATCAACAACGCCACGACAACCACGAGCAGCCCAGTGCGGCGCGTGGTCGCGGTGCTGGGGGTGCGGTCGTTGCCTGTGCTGCGTGTCATGCGCGCTCCTCGCCAGCTGTCACCTTGGATTACCAGTCTTTTCGCTCGACTTGAAGCACCGCGGCGACGAGGCAGGCCGCCACGAACGCAACGGCCGCGGCGCCGGCCGGGACGAGGTCAGCCGCGTCGAGCAGGTCCCCCACGGCGAGATCACGCCCGACGCTGCCCAACGTGCGCAGCTTGGGCAGCGGCGCGATGAGCCAACCGGCGACATGTCGGCCCCAACCCGCCGTGAACCACGACCGCACCTCAGCGCGATCGTCTGCGATGATGCTCAACACATAGACCAGGATCCCGGTCCCGGAGGCGAGCGCCGCCGATCGAGCGACGGTCGTGGCGAGGAGCATGGCGCTGTAGACGATGAGGAATCCCAACACCCCCATCAGCGCGCCCCAGAGCGGCGCTGCGGTGAAGTAGCCAGCCTTCCAGAACAGCACCGCGGAGAACCCGCCGACTGCGAAGACAGCGCCAGCGAGCGCGATGAACCCGACCCCGAGGAAGGTGCCGATCAGCAACTCCCACCGTCGCACTGGCAGGCTGAGCAGCAGCTCGACGCGGCCGGGAGACAGGCTCTTGACGGCGATATCGCCCGTCGCGACAACCCCGAACACCATGCCCAAATGGTAGACCGCGCCCGTGAGCACGCGGAACACCGGCCGCAGCTGTTCTTGCACCTGCGGCACCGCGCCGAGCGCCACACCGGGCGTCGCCGCGTCGCTCGCTCGGCCGCCCAGCGCGGCCCCAAACAGCTTGCTGGCGACGATGGCGCCCTCCACCACGTCGAGATCTAGCGCTAGAGCGAGCGCGATCTGCGCGAAGGCGATCAGGCCAAAGACAACCGCGAGGTAGCGCCGCGCGGCGGCCTCACGCACCACATCGGCGGCGATGTGCAGCAGGGTCATGGCGCGATCCCCACCGCTTCGGCAAACACGTCTTCTAGGCTGCGGACATCGCGATTCACCTGCGCGATCGTGACGCCCTCAGCGAGCAGCGCCGCGAGCACACGCGAGAGATCGGCCGGATCTGTCGCGTCCAAGGCGCATCGGAGTAGCCCCTCGTCGCCGGTCGTCCACGCCCAGCCTCGCGCTGCGCACGACCGCCGCGCCGTGGCGTCGTCCACCACGTCGAGCCGGTAATGATCGCCCGCCTGCAACCGGATGAGAGCGCCAGACTGCACGATGCGCCCTCTCGCCATGACCGCGATGTCGTCGCATATTCGCTCGGTCTCAGCGAGCAAGTGGCTGTTGAGGAACACGGTGGCGCCGCGCCGATTTTCCGCCTGGATGACGGCCCGAATCACGGCCCGGCCCGTCGGGTCGATGCCATCGGTCGGCTCATCGAGCACGAGCAGGTCCGGGGCCCCGAGCAGCGCCGCCGCCAAGCCGGTGCGCTGCCGCATCCCTTTCGAGAAGCCGCCCATCCGCCGTGGCCACGCCGACTCTTCCAAGCCGACGCGGTGCAGTGAATCGTCGACCAGCCCCGCCAATTCGGCCCGTGAGCGCCCGCGCGTGAGGCCCTTCAGCCGGGCGATGCTGCGCAGAAAGGCCCGCGGCGTCAGCCCGGCAGGCAGCTGTAGATTCTCGGGCAAGTAGCCCACACGTCGCCGCACATGCACGTCACCCGGCGTCCCGTCGAGGAGCTGGACCGTGCCCGTGTTGGGTCGTGAGATGCCGAGCAGCACCTTGATGAACGTCGTTTTTCCGGCGCCGTTGGGCCCGATGAGGCCGAAGCTCGCGCCCCGGCGGACCCGCAGATCGACGCCCTGGAGGGCAGCGACCGCGCCAAACCGTTTGCTGACGTCTGTGGCGACGATGGCGGTCTCGTCCCTGGCGCTGTGCTGCGTCGTCATTCGCCTCAACCTTGGGTGCGCTGCAAGTCGCCGTGAGCCAACCCGGGGCGGCGCGTGCCATTCCCGATTCACCTCAAGTTCACCTCAGCGCGCGCCTCGCGTCCATGCCGCGCGGGCTACCTTCCCCTCCGAGATGCGAGCGCTCACACTGTGCGCCGACAACGCGGGAGACGACCATGACGACTGTGAAGCTAAGACGAGGGTTCGTGCTGGGGGTGCTGCTCGCCGCCGGCGCGTCCGTCACTGTGCCCGACGCCGACGCACGACCGCGACACCGGGGTGGGGCGGCGCAGCCCGCGGCGCAGCCGGTCAGCGGGGGCTCCTCAAGCGCAGAGCGAGACGCGGTCGCGAGGCGAGTAGCGGTTGTGCGGGTCGCGGGGCGGCGCATCGAAGCGCAGGGCGCTGACGCCTTGGCGTGGGTGCCAGGCATGACGGTCTGGATCCTCGAGCCCGGCGGCGGCCTGCCGCTCTGCGAAGCGACGATCCGCTTTCGTCACGAGCGGCGAGTCGTGCTTGAGGTCGCCGAAGGCGCGCCAGTTGTCCCGGTGGGCGCCGTCGTGGAGCCGCGCTGGGTCGCGGAAGCCCGGTTATACGGCGTTCGAGCCCGCGCTGGACAGGCCCCGGGTGGCAAGCCGACGGCCGCTACGGGGGTCGCCGCTGACGCGCATGAGACGCCGCCGTGGCAGGTCTGGCATGAGCGTCCGCGCAAGCTCGCGTGGGGCAAATCACTGTGGCTGGAGCTCGTCGCGACCACGGCCGTGCAAGCGCCCCATGTGCGTTGGCGTGTGGGTCGCAGCGGCGCCTTCCGCGATCAAGCCATGACCGCGGCCAGCGACGGACGCTGGACCACCAGCCTCCAACCGGGCCAGACAGCCCCGAGCGCCCGCGTGCTGCAGTACTATGTCGGCGCGAAGGTCCTCGTCGACGGCACGACGACCGGTCAAGTGATCGTCGCCCACGCCGCGCATCCGCACGAGGTCGCGATCGAGAGCGTGCCACGTCTCCGCCATCGCAGCGTCGTTGACCATCAGCCGCCCAGCCGCTGGACGCACAAGCGCGCCATCGTGCTGTCGGCGCGGATCGACAAGCGCTATCAGTCGCCGGTCGTGTTTTTTCGTCCGCGCGGCGGCGGCACATTCGACGTGGTCAAAATGACGCGCATCTCGCCTGAAGTGTGGCGGGCGACCGTTCCGGGCCACCGCGTCGTGGTGCCGGGCCTCAGCTACTACCTCGCCGCCACAGATGAACACGGCGTCACGCGCCCCATCTTTCGCTCGCCGGGCAATCCAATGCATGTGCGGGTGACCCGCGGGCGCATTCTGTCGACGGATCAACGCCGTGACCGACTCTCGGTGGCTTGGACTCGGGCGACCCACGGCGTGAAGGGTGACGCCTGGCAGCGCGCTGATGTGGGTCTAGAACGCCTGTTTTTCGGCTTTTTGGTAGGTCGACTCGGCGCCACAGCGACGTGGGGCGACGGGTTGCGACTCGATCGGGACGAAGACGGGGTCGTGAAGAAGTCGCCCAAAGGCGAGCCGCTGCTGCGCTCGCAGCCCATCAACCTCTACGGCGGCCACGCGGGTCTCGAGCTTCGCGCGGGCGACTACCTGCGGGGTTCGGGCGATCTGCTCGTCGCGATTCACAACGGCGGCGCAGGGTTGGGGTATCGACTCGCCGCTCATGTCGGCGACGAAGCGGGCGCCAACCTGTTTGCGAGCTGGTCCGCGCTTCACGACGTGGACGATGGCGCGCTGCTGCTGGAGCGTCTGCGGCTCGGCCTGTCGACGCCCATCGGTATGCGCCTACGACTCGCTGGGGTCGTGGTGCACGAGAGCGTGTTGCAGGACTCCAGCAAGGCGCTGCGATTTCAGGTCGAGGTCACGTGGGCGCTGGCGAAGCGGCTCTTCGTGACGGGTCGATTCGGATTCTCCGGTCGAGACGCCGACAACCCGGGCGCGACGGGCGGCGCCGGCGTGGCGTTGACGTTCTAGGTCATCGTTGGGCACGCCGTCTCACCGCTCGTGTTGGATTTGGCGGTACGGGCTGTCGCGGTCGCGGCGCCGAGTGTCACCGGGAACGCCGCCGCCGCGGTCGCCAGTCCTGACCCACGCGCAGATGTCGTCGTCTGCCGCGATTGTCGCCGCCATAGCGGGAGCGCTGCCGCCGCCTGAGGCGTCGGTCGCGCGCGGAGCCTGGCGGTTGAGGCGGCGTCTGTCTGCAGCGGGGCTGGCGTCCAAGCAGTGGTCCTGCGTGGCGTTGGCGCCGACGCTGACGAGCGCGAATCTGCCGCGTGGCCCGCGCTTGAACAGGTACGGATGGTGCCAAAGGTCCATCGATGGATCGCGCGCGAAGCGGCCGTGGTGATTATCTGTCAACCACTTGGCGAGCTGCGGCGTCGACCGCGGCGGGTCGTTGCCAAGCGTCACGTCGAGCTCGAGATGGCGGGCGGCTTCGGACAGCTCGTACCGCGTCATGACGGTCTTTACGGTGTCCAGCACCTCGCGGCCCACCTCGCCGCCGCCCTTGACCGCGACGCCGCCACCTCCGATGAGCAGGATCGCCGGCAATACACGCGACAGCGACATCAGCGCGCCTCCAGCGCGACCAACCGCAACGCGATGGTCTGCTCCAGGGCGAGGCCCGTCTCCAAGTCTTCCATCAGCAATCGGTCCAGTAGATCCGCGGGCACCTGAATGAGCGTGCAGCCATCGAGCGTGCGCACCGTGGCCGTGCGCTCCACCCCACGCAACACCGCGATCTCGCCGAACCAGTGCTCGGCCAGGGCGCGGTCTTCGTCCGGCGTCA
>CALENB010000311.1 GCA_937910235.1 uncultured Myxococcales bacterium
GTCGTCTCGCCCTGCACCCTCTCGCCCTGCACCCTCTCGCCCTGCACCCTCTCACTCTGCACCGTCTCACCCTGCGGTCTCTCATCATGCGCCCTCTCACCCTCCAATAGCGCCACCCACCTTCGCCTGCGTCAAAGACGGGTGTTCGCGAGACTGCCTGGTCTACCGTCATGGACGAAACGATGACCGAGGCCGGTCTCGCGCTTCGTCTTGGCGCACATCGGCGCTTGGCGGCGTGTCTCGCGGCTGCGCTGCTCCTCAGTGCCTGCGGTACCCAGCGCCCTGCGCCCGCCAGCAGCGGCCTCGGGCTCCCCACCGGCGACGGCGGCGGCGCGATCTTTGACGCGGGCGGCGGCGTCGACGGCGGCGGCCAGGTTGGCGGCGACGGCACCGCGAGCCTGACGTGCCCGGGCGGGGAGCTCTGCCCCTGCACGTCCAACGACGACTGCGACAACAGCCTGTGCATCGAGGGGGTCGACGGCGACGTGTGCGCCAAGAAATGCGTGGCCGACTGTCCGGCGGGGTACCGCTGCAGCAACGTGGACATCGCGGGCGGGGACGTGGCGACCATCTGCACGCTGGCGTGGGGCCGACTCTGCGACCCGTGCAGCCTGAGCGGTGACTGCGCTTCACTCGGCATCCAGGATCCAGCGTGTGTCGACTTCGGCAAGGCGGGCCACTTCTGCGGTGCGCCCTGTTCGACCGACGACGACTGCCCGAGCACTCACCGATGCGCCGACGTGAAGACCGTTGAGGCCGTGACCCGGACACAGTGCCTGCCCAAGAAGGCGACCGACGGCACCGACCCTGGACCCTGCGTTTGCAGCAAAAGAGCGGAGAATCTGGGCTTGAAGACGACGTGCAGCGTGGACAACGTAGGCCCCGGGGGCAGCGTCATCGGCACGTGTGTGGGCGAGCGCAGCTGTAGCAAGGGCGGCGGAGGCAACGGCGGCGGTGTGGCGGGGTTGGGCCCGTGCGAGGTACCCGAGGCGACCGTGGAGACCTGCGACGGCCTCGATAATGACTGCAACGGCAAGACCGACGATGACGCGTGCGACGACACCAACCCGTGTACCCAGGACGTCTGCGACCCCAAGCACGCGAAGGGCGGCAAGGACGGCTGCAGCCACACCACCGCGGCGCTCCCGTGTGACGCCGACGGCAACGCTTGCACCGAGAATGACGTGTGCAAAGGCGGCGTGTGTAGCCCAGGCGCAGCGAAAGACTGCGATGACAAGAACGCCTGCACGCTGGACACCTGCGACCCCAAGACGGGCTGCACCAAAACCGACGACGACGGCAAGCCTTGCGACGACGAGAACCCCTGCACCGTGGGCGACGGCTGCAGCGGCGGCCAGTGCGCGGGCGGACCGGCCAAGCTCTGCACCAGCGGCGACCCGTGCGTGGAGGCGAAGTGCAAGATCACGATCGGAAAGTGCGATTTCAGCGACAAACCCGAGGCGGCGAGCTGCGACGACGGTCGCGCTTGCACGACCGGCGACACCTGCACCAAGGGCGGGGGCTGCAAGGCGGGTACGTGCATCGGCGGCACCCCGATAACCTGCGACGACGGCGACCCGTGCACGGCGGACGCCTGTAACAACACCACGAACAACTGCGTCTACACCGCAAAAGCGGGCTGCGGGGGCTGGTGCGCCCAGGTGAGGGACTGCATCGATGACGGCAACGCCTGCACGACCGGCGACGCGTGCGCGGGCGGCGCGTGCAAAGGTCAGGGCAAGGACTGTGACGACAAGAACCCCTGTACGACCGACACCTGTGACCCAGTGACCAAGGCCTGCAAAAACAGCGCGAACACGGCGGCCTGCAACGACGGTAACGCGTGCACCGGCGGCGATGTGTGCGCCAGTGGGATCTGTAAAGCCGGCGCGCCGCTGTGCAAGCTCGACGACGCCTGCAAGGGGGCTGGCGACTGCGCTCAGGGCGACTGCGTCAACGGCAAATGCACGCAGGTGGCGAGCTGCGGAATTCTGGGCAAGGGCTCGTCGGGCGCGCTAGGGGACGTGGTCCTGAGCGGCAGCGTGGTCGTCAACACAAGCACGGGCGGCATCACCGCGGGCGGGAAGGTCGTCGTCGCGGCGGGCGCGGTGGGTACGGAGCTGGTGAGCCAAAACGGCGGATTCTGGCCGGCGCCGCAGGTGCGGGTCTACCACTTCGGCAAGTTGGACATCGCGCTCAACGCCACGGTGAGCGTCACGGGCAGCCATGCGGCGGCGTTCCTCGCGGAGTCGACGCTGAGCGTGGCCGGAACATTGGACGCGTCGGGCGGCAACGGCACCGCAGGCGGTACCAACACGGGCGGCAGCGGCGGCGCAGCGGGCACGGGCGGCGCGGCTGGTGGCAAATGGACCAGCGGGCCCGGGTGCATCGCGAGCAACGGCAAGGGCGAAGGCGCAGGCGGCAGCCCACGTGGGGCGTGCGGTGGCGGTGGCAGCAAGGGCGGCGACGGTCAGAGCGGAGGCGGCGGAGGCGGCGGAGGCGCGGGCTGTGGTGGGACAGGTGGCCCCGGCGGCAGCTACGCCACACCTGGCGAGGCGGGCATCGGCGGCGAGGGCGGCAAGCCGGCGGTGACGGGCCAGGGCTTTGGCGCGATGTCCCCGGGCTCTGCGGGCGGCAGCTGCACCCAGGGCGCGGGCAACACGAGCCCAGCGGCGCCCTATGGCGACAGCGCAGGCAAGGCGATCTGGGCTGGGTCTGGCGGAGGAGCCGGCGGATTCGGCGGATTCGCGGGTTTCGGCGGCTGGGCCAAGAGCTCAGGCGGCACGGCGTACGGCGGCACGCCGGGCTACAGCGGCGGCTCAGGGGGCGGCGGCGGTGGCGGCGGCGGCGCTGGGCGCAACGGTGGCGTCAGCGGTGGCAAGGGCGGCGACGGCGGCAAGGGTGGCAACGGCGGCAAGGGTGGCGACGGCCGTGTGCGTGTGCAGGCGAACAAGGCGGCCCTGGGCACCATCACGGGGAAGCTGACGCAGGCGGCGCTTTAGTTGGCGGCGGCGATACGTGCGGCGATACGTGCCAGGCACTTCGCGAACAGCACCATCGACACGCGCTCGACCTCGCGCCGTCGCTTGGGCACTCTCCGGTTTCCACTCACCATCAGGAGCAAGCCATGAGCACCGACGACCGATTCGTAGAAGCCCAGCGCCAAGTGAAGACCCTCACCAAGCGCCCGACCAACGACCAACTGCTCAGCCTCTACTCCCTGTTCAAGCAAGCCACCGACGGCGACGCGACCGGCAAACGTCCGGGCATGCTCGACGTGAAGGGCCGCGCGAAGTTCGACGCCTGGAAGAACCGCCAGGGGCTCGCGCGCGACGCGGCCAAGGCACAGTACGTCGCCCTTGTCGACGGCTTGATGCGCTGAGATGGAGCTGGGCCCTCGCTGTGGCGCGTCGGCCGCTGGCGCCACAACCGACCCCTGTTGCGTCGCGTCGGGGACTGCGATAGTCGTCGCGCCGTCGGCTTTCTGCCCGCAAAACCAACGTGAGCACGCATCATGACGATCTCCCTCAGCCCCCTCAACCTGCAGAGCACGCTGTCCTGCCTCCCTCGACTTCCAAACGGGGGCTGGTGGACGGACGGCACGCTCACGCAGGTGCCAGCGCTGCCCCTGCATCTCTGGGAGTTCGAGTCGTGCCCGTATTGCCGCAAGGCGCGCGAGGCCTTCTCCGAGCTTGACATCGACTACGTCAGTCACCCCTCCGGAGCCGGCAGCAACAATCGCGACGAGGTCATTCAGCGAGGCGGCAAGGCTCAGTTTCCCTACCTCTTCGACCCCAACACCGGGGAGCGCCTGTACGAATCGGAGGCCATCGTCGACTACATCCGCAGCACGTACGGCGCCGGTCAGCGACCGCTTTGGCGGCGCGCGCTGGGACCGGTCAATACGTTCGGCTCTGCGTTGGCGTCGGCCATCAGTCCGCAGGGTGGCCGGGCGCGCGACGGCGCGAAGGATCGAACGCAACCCGCCGCCCCGCTGGAGCTGTGGCAGTTTGAGATGTCGCCCTATTGCCGCAAGGTCCGGCAAACCCTGACGGCGCAGAACCTCGTGTTTCGCGTCCACAACGTGGCCAAACGCGGGCGGCAGCGCGACGCGCTTGTCGCGCTCGGCGGCAAGATGCAGGTGCCGTACCTCGTCGATCCAAACACCGGCGTGTCGATGTATGAATCTGACGAGATCGTGGCGTATCTGCGCGCGACCTACGGCCACTAGACAGCGCGCACAACCCAGGTTGGCGGCGCTCGGCCCGCAGCCGACATCGTTGGAGTCCCGATGAACTGGCGTACCCTGCTGCCCATCTTCACGACGGTGTTTCTGGCCGAGCTCGGCGATAAGACCCAGCTGGCGACGATGCTGTTCGCGGCGGACGGCCGTCAGTCGCGCTGGGGTGTGTTCGTGGCGGCGGCGCTGGCGCTTGTGCTCAGCACGGCGCTGGCGGTGCTGCTCGGCGGTGTGATTGAGCGGTATGTGCCCGGGCTTTGGCTGCGACGTGTGGCGGGGGTGGGCTTCATCGCCGTCGGCTTGTGGACGCTGCTGGACAAAGGCTGACGCGCCACAAGCGGCAGGAGAGGACGCATGACCGACAAATCCAACGCAAAAGCCAAGAAGCCGGCGCTGCTCGCAGGTGGCAACCCGCAGATCGCGAAGGGCGAGGGCGACGGCCCCGTGCAGGCGTACATCGCAGCCCTGCCCGGCTGGAAACACGACGTGGGTCGCCAGCTCGACACCCTCATCGCGCGCACCGTCCCCGGCGTCCGCAAGGCGGTCAAGTGGAACTCACCGCTCTACGGCGTCGAAGACCAAGGCTGGTTCCTGGGCGTTCATGTGCTCACGAAGTACGTGAAGATCGCGTTTTTCCGCGGTGCGTCGCTGGATCCGATCCCACCCGTCGCGTCGAAGAGCCCAGACACGCGCTACTTTCACATCCACGAAGGCGAGCCACTCGATGAGGCGCTCCTGGCGAGTTGGATTCGGCAGGCGTCGGCGGTGACGGGGGTCATGACGGGGGTCAGATGACTACACTTAACACTTGCAAGCAAGTGTTAAGTGTAGTCATCTGACCCCGCTGGCGCCGACCCCGCTGGCGCCCCCGGCCGCTCGCAACGCCTCGACTAGGTCGCGCGTGGACCGCCACTCCGCTGCGACCTGCACACGCCCGGCTGGGTCGATCAGCGCCGCGACCGCGGCGCGGCCCTCCGGCCCCAGCAGCGCACCCATGGCGTCCGCCGCGCTGCCGTCCACATCAGCGAAGGTCCACGCCGTCGGCGCCGCGTCACCGTGGACCAGCGCCCGCACAACGCACGTGCGACCGGCTTGCACCCCGTCAATCAGGGCCGGTAGCGCCGCGAGCCGCTCAGGACCGCACGACACCAGCAGCAACCACTGACCCGCGAACGAGCCGAGCACAAAGGCGGGCTCCACGTGGAGCGGCGGCAGGGGGTCGCCCGGGCAAAACAGCAACGGTGGGGGCTGGCCGTTTGCAGTCATGACGCCTAGAAGCTGTTGCCGATCGTGAACGCAAACACCGAGGACTCTTCCCCAGCGCGCGGATTGACCGGAAAACCGTACTCAAAGCGCAGCGGACCGACCGGCGAGAACCAGCGCAGACCGACACCAAAACTCATCCGCATCGTGTCGAGCGCGATCCGGTCGCCGGCGCCAAAGGCGTTGCCGATGTCAAAGAACAGCAGGCCACGGAGGTTGACCGGCGCCTTCAAGATCGGCACCTCCAGCTCGTTGTTCAGGTAGAGCTGCGTCGTACCGCCGATGTTGAAGGGCGACAGCGGCGCGCCTGGATCACCGCTCGCCGGCACACCGATCGCTGGGCCGAGGGTGTTTCGCTCAAAGCCACGGATGTTGAAGATACCGCCGACAAAGAAGCGCTCAAACAGCGGCACCGACTGACCCGCGGGCGCCGTGATGTTGCCCCAGACGAGGTTGAACTTGAGCACGCCATCGAGCGGCGTCGGGAAATAGCGCCGCAGCCGGCCGAGATAACGATTGAAGACGTTGTGGGTCAGCAAGTACGGGCTCGCGAACTCGGCGCTCATCTGCGCGTACCAGCCGTTGGTGGGCATCATGCGGTCATTGCGGCTATCCCAGGTCAGCGTCACGCGCGCCGAGGAGGTCAGCCCGCCCGCGAAGAGCGACGCGATCGGCACCTCGGTGCGTCCGGACAGACCGCCGATCTGGGTCTCGACGTTCTCCAGGTTGTACGTCATGTCGAGGTGCAGCTCTGGCATGAAGCGGTAGCCCCAGCTCAGCGAGCCGCCCAGGCTGTTGCGGGAAAAGTCGGTGTAGAGCTGCTGAAAGTTGTAGAGCTCGATGGCGAAGGTGACGTTGGTGTCGAGGAAATAGGGCTCAAAGAAGCTGCCCTGGAACATGGTGCGAATGCTCGAGAACGAGGCGTTGACGCTCAAGCGCTGGCCGCGACCGAGGAAGTTGTCTTTGGTGATCTGCGCGGTGGTGATGAAGTTATCGACCGAGGAGAAGCCGGCGCCGACCTGGAACGTGCCGGTGGTGCGCTCTTTGACGCTGATGGTGACGTCGACCACCTGCGGATTGCGCGTCGGCCGCGTCTTGATCTCGACCTTCTCGAAGAACCCGAGCCGCTGCACCCGCATCTTCGAGATGTTCATCTTGCTCTCGCTGTAGAGCTCCCCCTCCGAGAAGCGCAGCTCGCGGCGGATCACCTTGTCGCGGGTCGACTGCGCGCCGATCATCTTGATGGCGCCGAAGTAGACCTTGTTGCCCTTTTGGATGTGATAGACCCAGTCTACGAGCTTGGTTTTTGGGCGTGGCAGGCTCTCGTTGCTCACCGTGGCGAAGGCGTAACCAAACTCCTTCTGCGCGCCGGCGACCATCTGGCCGTCGGCCTGGACGTGGGCGTAGTTGAAGACGTCGCCGCTCTTGAGCTTGAGGCGTTTCTCGAGCTTCTTGACGTCGACCTGCGAGTCGCCCTTCACGCTGACCTTGCCGACCTTGAACTTCGGCCCCTCGTTGACGCGGATGGAGATGCGCACGTAGCGCATGTCGGCCGACAAGCTGACCTCTGGGTCCTCGACCTTGGCCTGGATGTAGCCGCGCGTGAGGTACAGGTACTGGATGATCTGCAGATCGTAGTTCAGGTCTTCGCGTTTGAACGTACCGTCTTTGCCGAGGAAACTCAGCACCGACCCCTCGCGGGTGCGCAGGACGTTCTTGATGTCGGAGTCGCTCACGCCGCTGTTGCCGAGGATCTGAACCGACCGCACCTTGATCTCTGCGCGCTCGACGATGGCGAACCGGACCTTGACTTGGTTGCCCTTCAGCAGCTCCGTCTCGGGCGTGACGGTCGCCAAGAAGTAGCCCTCTTCGATGTAGAGCTCTTTGATCTTGTTGGCGTTCTCCTGCGCGTTGGCGGGCGCGTAGAGATCGTTGACCTTGAGGTTCACGACCTTGAGCACGGCGTCATTGGAGAGCGCGTCGTTGCCCTTCAGCTCGATCGCGGCGATCGACGGCCGCTCGAGGAGCTGGAAGCGCAGCACCACTTTGCCGTCCGCCGCCATGGCCATCCCGACCTTCACGTCGTCAAACAGCCCCATCGCGAAGATGCGCTCCACGTCGGCCGCGATCAGCGCTGGCTCCAGACGCTCGCCGACCTTGACCCGCAACTTCGCGCGCACCGCGCTGGCGTCGACGCGCTCCACGCCGCCCAGCTCGATCTTGCCGATGATCGGCAGCACGGTGCGCGTGACCCGCTGGCGCTGGGTCTTGAGGGACAGCCCCTGTGCGTGACCGGCCGACGCGACCGCGAGGCCGAGAAATGGGGCCAATAGCGCGACGGACAGCGCCGTCGTCAAGGCGGCTCGCAGCGGGGTTCTGGTGCGTCTGGAGACGCCTTGTGTCCGGTTCCGGGGCAGCGTCACGCGGCCTCCGCCGAGACCGTGCGGCCTTCACTCATACGAAGCACCCGATCCATGCGATCAGCCAGCTCACGGTTGTGGCTCACGATGACAAAGCTTGTGCCGGTCTCCCGGTTCAGCTCTTCCATGAGCTCGTGCATCTCTTCCGCCGTGTGGCCGTCGAGGTTGCCGGTCGGCTCGTCGGCGAACACGATCTCCGGCGACATCATCAACGCGCGCGCCAAGGCCACCCGCTGCTGCTCGCCGCCCGACAATTCGCCAGGATGGTGATCTAACCGCAGCTTCAGCCCTACCCGGTCGAGCAAAGCATGGGCCGAGTCGAGCACGTCCGCGCGGCGCTTGCGTGCGATCAACGCGGGCATGAGCACGTTCTCCAAGGCGGTTAACTCTGGCAATAAGTGGTGGAACTGAAAAACGAATCCGATGGTTCGATTGCGAAACGCAGCGACCTCGTCCTCGCTCATCTCCGACAGAGGCCGGCCATGATACGCGATCGAGCCCGCAGAGGGGGTGTCCAGGGCGCCAAGAAGGTGCAGAAGGGTCGATTTTCCTGAACCCGAGCGGCCGATGACCGCGATCATGTCGCCGCGCCGCACCTGCAGGTCGACACCGCGGAGCACGTCGATCCGGCGGCTGCCTATCTCAAACCACTTGCACACGCCACGCGCGTCGAGCAACAGCGGCGCTTCGGTCGCTTCGGTCGCTTCCAATGCCGGCTGGCTGTCGCGGTTGATGTGGGGCTCATTCATGGCGCAAGCCTTCCAGGGGGTGGAGACGGGCTGCACTTTTAGCAGGAAACACCGTGGCTACAAGGGAGATGACCAGGGAAGCTGCGACGACGGCGCCGACCTCCATGACCGAGATGGCGACCGGGAGCGTGCGGACGTAGTAGGCGTCGGGCAGCTGGATGCCCAGGGCGTCGATGAGCAGGCACGTCGCGAGGCCAAGAATCAGGCCGGCGGTGGTGCCGATCATGCCGATCACGCCGCCCATCTGCACAAACGCGGCGCGAACGGTGCCGCCATCGGCGCCCATGGCCTGCAGCATGGCGATGGCGCTCTGCTTCTGCAGGATCACCATCGTCAGCGCGGAGACGATGGAGAACGACGCGACGAGGATGATCAGCGCCAGCACCAAAAAGATCACGAGCCGCTCGAACGCCAGGGCCGAGAACAGCGACCGATTGAGCGCGCGCCAATCGATCAGCTCGGTGTCCGCGGGCGCGCCGGCGGCTGTCAGCGCGACTTTCAGGGCTGCGAGCACCGAATCCGGCTCCTCTGGGTGGGCCAGCCGCAGCTCGATGACATTGGCGGCGCCTTCCAGGTTGAAGTAGCGACTCGCCTCGACCAGATCGATGTACGCGACCTTGCTGTCGGCTTCGTACAGCCCCGTCTCGAACGTACCAGCGACCCGGAAGCTGCGCACGCGGGGCCGTAGACCTGTGGGGCCGATGTCGGCGTCCGGCGTGATCACCTCGACGCGGTCGCCGAGCTCGACCTGCAGCGCACGGGCGAGCTCCACGCCGAGCAAAATCCCCGGCGCGACGGGCAAATCGACGTCATCGTCGCCGTCGAGCAGCAGCGGCAGCGCGCGGTCTACGTCGAGCCCACCGCGACCGAGAGCGCCGCCGAGCGCCGGGCCAAGGTCCTGACCATGCGGGACGGCGAGGTCTGTGTCGTCCAGGGCTTCGTCTGCGCCTGCGTCGGCAGCGGGTGGATGCCGCTCAGGGTTGGGTTCGCCCGGCACGGGTTTGCCGCTGCTGTCGAGCATGAGCGGCTCGTGGATGATCGGGGGCGCATGGACGATGGGCGGCGGGGCTGGGTTGGGTGGCCGCGGCGCAGCCGGCGCTGGGGCCATCTGGAGCAGCGCGTCCATGTCGGTCTCATTCAGGTCACGGCCGTCGTCAACGGCCGCTGTCGTCGGCGTTGGCGCCGGGACCGCGGGCAAATCCGCGGGCAACTCAGCTGGACGGCGCACCTGCCAGGCGGGTTGGCCCATGCGTTCGGGGCGCGCCAACAGCGACAGCGCGCCGGTGACGACCGTACCGCCGACCTGCTGCTGCACTTCGGCCAAGCTGCAGTCGACGCCACGAATCGAGACGAAGTTGTTGACGTTGAAGGGCGAGCTGACGATCGCGTCGCCGCGGACCTGC
>CALENB010000312.1 GCA_937910235.1 uncultured Myxococcales bacterium
TGTTCGCGAGACTGCCTGGTCTACCGTCATGGACGAAACGATGATCGAGGCCGAAATCGTCCGCCACTGGATTGCTCCCCCCCTTGCGTCCAATTGCCGCGGCCACTATGATGGCGGCGGTTTATCGGATATGTTTCATCATTTTACGTAGCAATCCTAAGACACTAACTCACCTCATGGCCGGTCATTCGACGACCACCGTCTCCCGCGAATTGCGACGTTGGGACGCCCGCGGTACCGGCACACAGACTCATCTCACGCATCCGTGTACATACGAGGGGCTTCATGATCTCTTTTCAGTGGCAAGGGCTGACCATCGCGGTCGGCGACGACGGCAAATTGGCGCTCAACGGCTCCGTTCAGGCTTCCCCGGAGGCCCTTGAGGCGCTCGGAGAGGTCCTGTTTAACATCGGCCGGCTCATCGCCGTGGAATCCGAGACAGGGGACGCGCAACGACGCGTCACGGCGACGGCCCCAGCGGCGGACGTGCGGTTGGCTGCCGCGGCGTCACCAGCGACGGCCGCGACGCCGGTAATCCAGGCGCCACGTGCCGCGACGCCGGTCACAGCGCCAACTGCCACCGCGCCAACCGCCACCGCCCCTCCACGCGCGACACCGGCGTTCATTCCGGCTGTGGCCGCAGCGGACTCGGCTTCGACTAAACCCGGCCCGCGTCAGACGGCGGCATGGCTCAGTGGCGCACCGATAGGCCTCGTGGTACCGCAAGGCACCGCCGCGGTGGCGGCGGCTGCAGCGCCGGAGGCGGCCGTCCTCGCGCCAGACACGGCGGTCCCACTAGCCGCCGCGCCCCCGGCTGCGCCCGCACTGGCTCGCAGCGCGAGCACGACTGCGACGGTGGCGCCCGTTGCCGTACGCGGCCTCGTCAAGCCAGGGCCGAAGCGCACGGCGGCGTACCTCGCTGGTGATGAGGCTGCATTCAACGCGCCAGACCTCAACGCCGGCCTCATGACGCCGATCGTGACGGTGGTGAGCAAGCCGGGACCGGTGCAGACGCAACAGTTCTTGCGCGACGCGGACGACCGCGCGGTGACGGCGACCGCACCTGAATCTGAGTCAGACGTCGCCAACGAAGCGGTCGCGGCGGCTAAGGCACGTCCAGACAGCGCGCCGGCGGGCGTTCCAGCAGCGTCTACGACCGTTGAGTTTGCAGACGCGAGCGTATCGGCGGATGCGGAGCCGGTACGCCGGACGCCGAAGGGTCAGCTGCGCCGCGAGATGCAGCGATGGCTCGAAGAGCGCGGTGGACCGGCGCAGTTGCAGGAGTTCGTGGCTGCGGCCGAAGCGGAGGGATGGAGTCTGGCCGCGAACGTCGAGCCCTCGATCGTCAGCGCCCTTCGCAAGCATGCGGACGTGTTCCTGCGCAACCCGGACGGATCGTTCGCGCTTCGCGCCGGACGCGCGCCGGCCAAGATCGTCCGTCGTCGGGCCGTGCGCCATCACGAGGACACCTAGGCGGCCACCGCGCGTTGTTGGGCCGCGCGCCGCTCCCGAGCGACGCGCGGCTCGCCGCGACGCGCCCACGGGCCACGCGGCCAGCTTGGTTGGCAGGCTAGCTCACAGCAGAACCGAACTCGGCAACTGGCCTCCGCAGCGACTGGTCTCCGCGGCGACGATCCGATGGCTATCGGCGCGCAAATAGGCCGCTGTCGCGCGCGATGAGCTGGCGTTAGTCGACGCGCGAGACGCTCTGCAAACGCTTAAGCAACGCCGCTTCACGCGCTCCGAACACAAGATCGCTGACCCGGTTCTCCTCCGACGAGCCCAGCTCCACGAACTCAAACGCCGTATCCGCGCCGCTGCGCACCACCCGCGCGATACCGCGGATGGGCGTTGTGGGCTGGGTGGCGCTGCGCTGTGTCGGAGGTTTGGCGGCGTGCGGCAGGAGCTCAAAATGAACACGCGCGCCGTGGGCGAACGGCAACGCGGCGGGCACGCAGAAGCCAGCAGCGGACAGGTCTTCCACCGACTCGGCGTCGACCCATTCGGTTGATTCGTCGGCACGCAAGCGCCCACCCATCGGCACATGCGCACGCACAAACTCGCGGCGTTCGCCCTCGCCAGGCTCGCGCACGGACACCAGGAAGAAGCTCGACGGAAGCACCTCCTCCAGCCGCATCGGCCAGTGGTAGAGGCGCCCATCGACCGTGAACAGAATCGTCGCGTTCGTGCCTGGTTCCAGGCGCGCCTCGCGCAAGCTGCCGCTTCGCTGCAACACGAGGCTCCCGGATGCGACGCCTGCGGCGATGGTCACGTCGTTGAGCGGTACACCGCCAACGTCGAAATAGACCATCACACGGTCGCGCTCACGCGGCCGCACGTCCATGTGCTCAGCTCCTTCGCCAACGATGTCGCTCGCGTGCGCCCGGGGGCGTTTGTCATGCGTGGACAGGGCGGTCGCCTACAAGCTGTCGCGAAGTTCGCGGACAATGCTCTTCATGTCTGAGCTTCGACCCGTGCACACGTCGAGGCCGTCCTGCATCTGCTCCATGCCTTCTGCGCGCTGCTCCGTGTCGTCGCTCTTGATCTGCTCAAAGGCGCTTGTCACCTGAGCGAAGTCGCCGCGAAAGCCGGAGATGGTGCTGTTGAGCTCTTCGACCAAATCCACCACGGTTTGGCTCGTGGCGCTTGTCAAGGTCGCGTCGCCGCCATCCACCTTGCTCTGCAGCTCCGCCACGTGCGCCTGTGCGTCGGCGAGATCGGCCTCGAGCTCCGCCAAGCGGCCATCGTCCTCACCACCACGTGCCGGCGCCGCCGACGCACGCGCGACATCCTTGCGCGCCGCATCCAGGTCCGAGAGAAGCTTTTTGATGCGCTTCATGTTGGCGCTGGCGGCGTCCTCCAGATCGTCCCGGTCGGTCTCCAAGGTCTTGATCTCGGCCTTCAAGCGCGCAATCTCGGCGGTGTGATCTCCGTCCGCAGCCGTCAACGAGGCGATCTGCGCCTCGAGCCCGCTCACGTCCACGGCGTCTCCAGCCGTGGCTGCAGCGGCGGCGCCACTCGCGGTCGCAGCCGCCAAGGCAGCCTCGAGCGCCGTTACTTTCTCGCGTGCGGCGCGCAGCTCGGCGTGCAGGCTGTCCAGTTGGTCTTCGAGCTCTGCCAAGTCCGACGTCCCAGCAGCCTGCGGAGCAGCGGCAGCGGCAGCGGCCAATGCTGTCGCCGCAGCCAGCTCGCCCTGCAGCGCCACGATCGTCGCCTGCGCCTCCGCGAGCGCGACCTGGGCAGCGCCGGCGCTGGCGCCGCCACCTGCCGAGGCCTTCAGGCGCCCAATCTCCGCGTCCTTCATCTCCTGCGCCTGCTTGAGCATGTCGGCCTGGGCCCGTAGCAGTTGCGCAAGCTCCTCAGCGCTGCGACGCGCTGCCCTGGCCTCCTCGTATTTCTCGCGGGTGTGCTCGATGTCGACGCGGAGCGCCTCGATGTCGTCTTCAAGCGCGCTGACATGTCCGTCATCCACGCCGGGAGAGTCCGCCAGCTCGGTCTGAAGGCGTTGAACCTCAGATCGCGCGTCATCCGCCTCGACCCGCAGCTCATCAACCTCGACGCGGAGCTCATCGACTTCGCTGCGCGCCGCTTGGGCCTCTTCGTTGGCGGCGGCCAAGTCCTGACGCGCGGGGTCCAGCTCGGCGATCGCCGTCTGAAGCTCATTCTCTAGCGGCAGCAGACGCTCAACCTCGGCCTGCAGGTCGCTGATCCGCTCTTCGCTGCTCTTGGCCTCTTCGATCCGGCTAAACAGCGACTCAAGCTCGATCTCCATCGATCGAATCTTGTCGTCTCGCTGTGCCAGGTCACGTCGGTGCGTCTCCAATTCAGCCCGCAGCTGCTCGATCACATCTGCGTCGGCGGTGGCGCGTGCCGGTGGCGGCGAGGGGATCGGAGGCTTCGGCGGGGGCGGCGGCGCCACGTCCTTCACCTGCGGAGGTGGTGGCGGGGGCGGCGGCGGCGGCGGCGGCGCGACCATTCCCGGCGGCGGCGGCGGCGGGGGCGGCGCGCTGTAGTCCCATTCGTCCGCCGAGTCCGGAAAAGCAGAGTCAGAGAAGCGCGTCGCGTCGACCTCCTCTTCATACTCCTCAATCGTGTCGTCGAACGCCTCACCACGCGCGCGGGCAAGCAGGCGAAGGTCTTCATCGTCGAGATCGAAGCGCATCTCAAAGTTGCCGCACATGAAGAACTCGCCGTCCTCCACCTCTACGGGAACCTGCGGCTGCAGTCGCTCGTCTCGGTAATACGTGCCGTTGGACGAGCCGTTGTCCTGCAGCCAGTACTTCTCGCCATCAAAAAATACCCGCGCGTGTTGCCGCGAGACACTTTGAGTAGACGTACGAATGCTGCAGGTGCGATGGCGACCTACCATGACCTCTGGATTGTCGGGGCCGACAACCATCTCAAGAGGTTCACCATTATCACCAATGAAACTAATGCGTGCCACGCGCGACTCCTTGTGCTGGAAAGCGGCCGTAAACTAGCACGGACCCTAAGCGGCGGACAACGCCTGATCCCCCGACATTGTCAGACGAGACGACCGCGCAGCGTCCTTTTATTTGCGGGGCCACCCTTGACAGCCCCAGGCGTGCTCCTACTTTGCCGCTGCAGTCGGGCGAGGATTTCCCGAGAGGTTTTAGGGTATTTCCAACACCGAAACAGCCTGAGGCGCCTGTCGATCAGGCCAACGTGAGGCGGGACGCGGTGACGGCAGTTCGTCGCCCGCAACTTGCTGATCCGCCAAGGGCACAAGAGACAATCAACCCAGAGAGGACATCATGGGCAAGATCATTGGAATCGATCTCGGCACCACCAACTCGGTCGTCGCCGTCATGGAAGGTGGCCAGCCGAAGGTCATCGCGAACCAGGAAGGTGGCCGCACCACGCCGTCGGTCGTGGCTTGGAACGACAAGGGCGAAGTCCTGGTCGGCCAGATCGCGCTGCGCCAAGCGGTCGTGAATCCGACCAACACCGTGTTTTCGGCCAAGCGCTTCATCGGCCGCAAGTTCGCCGAGATCAAGGGTGAGCTGGAGCACGTGCCCTACACGGTCAAAGCGGCTGACAACGGCGACGCCTACATCTTCGCTGGCGACAACCTCATGAGCCCTCCAGAGGTGAGCTCCAAGGTGTTGAAGAAGCTGAAGGAGGCCGCGGAGGCGTACCTCGGGGAGCCCGTGACGGAAGCCGTCATCACGGTCCCGGCGTACTTCAATGACTCGCAGCGCAGCGCGACCAAGGACGCCGGCCGCATCGCTGGGCTGGAGGTCAAGCGCATCGTCAATGAACCGACGGCCGCGGCGCTCGCGTATGGCTTGGACAAGAAACAGGAGGAGACCATCGCGGTGTTCGACCTGGGCGGCGGCACGTTTGACGTCTCGATCCTCGAAGTCAGCGACAACGTCGTGGAGGTGAAAGCCACCAACGGTGACACGTACCTCGGCGGCGACGACATCGACAACGCGCTCATCGGCCACTTGGTCACCGAGTTCCTGAAGGATCAGGGCATCGACCTCAGCAACGACAAGATGGCCATGCAGCGCCTGAAAGAGGCCGCTGAGAAGGCGAAAAAGGAGCTGTCGACCACCCAGGAGACCGAGATCAACCTCGCCTTCATCACGATGGACGCGACGGGACCGAAGCACCTTCAGCATCGCATCAGCCGCGCGAAGCTTGAGAACCTGTGTGAGGACATCTTCAAGCGTCTCGTCGAGCCGTGCCGCAAGGCGTTGGCCGACGCTGGCACGGCCATCTCGGACATCGACGAGGTCCTGCTGGTCGGTGGCTCCACCCGGATTCCGCGCGTCCGCGAGATCGTGAAGGAGATCTTCGGCAAGGAGCCGAATCAGTCCGTCAACCCGGACGAAGTGGTCGCTCTCGGCGCAGCGGTGCAGGCCGGTGTGCTGGCTGGCGACGTAAAGGACATGCTGCTCCTCGACGTCACCCCGCTCAGCCTCGGCGTGGAGACCATGGGTGGCGTGATGACGCCGCTCGTCAAGCGCAACACGACGATCCCGCATCGCAAGACCGAGGTGTTCTCGACCGCGGAAGACGGGCAGTCGGCTGTGACCATCAAGGTGCTGCAGGGCGAGCGCGAGATGGCCCGCGACAACAAGCTGCTCGGCCAGTTCAACTTGGAGGGCATCCCACCGGCGCCGCGTGGCGTGCCACAGGTTGAAGTCACCTTCGACATCGACGCCAACGGCATCCTGCACGTGGCCGCGAAGGACAAGGCGACCGGCAAGGAGCAGAAGATCACGGTTCAGGGCGGCAGCGGGCTGTCCCCCGACGAGGTCGATCGCTTGGTCAAGGAAGCCGAGGCGAACGCCGAAGACGACAAGAAGACCCGCGAGGCCGTAGAGCTGCGCAATCAGGCTGACACGACCGTCTACCAGATGCGCAAGACGCTGAAGGACAACGGCGACAAGGTCTCGGCGGAAGACAAAGCCGCCGTGGAGAGCGCCCTGGAGAAAGCCGAGAAGGCGCTCAAGGAAGATGACATCGAGGCGATCAAGTCGACCCAGGAGGCGCTCAAGCAGGCCGCGTACAAGCTCAGTGAAGCCATGTACGCGACGCAGGGCGACGGTGCTGAGGCCGCGGAAGGCGCCGCTGCTGGCCCTGGTGGCGCGGCGAGTGATGGCGGAAAAGAGGCCAGCAAGGATGACAGTGGCGACGTGGTCGACGCCGAGTTCGAGGTCAACTAGACGGACTGAGACACGGGCCCTGTGGAGCCTGGCTCCGCTTCTAGGCCGGAAATTCAGCGCCACTTGACGCATCGCCCGGCGCGCGGAGACCTTTCCGCGCGTCGGGCGTGGGCCGTTTGGCGCCGCATCTGTGTTCCGGGGCTTGGACGGCCACGGGGAGGACGACCATGGCGAAGGATTTCTACGAGACGCTTGGGGTGGCAAAAGACGCGACCGCCGACGAGATCAAGAAGGCGTACCGAAAGCTGGCGATGAAGTTCCACCCCGATCGAAACCCAGACGATGCGTCCGCGGAAGATCGCTTCAAAGACGTCTCCGAGGCCTACGCGGTGCTCTCCGACGAGGACAAGCGCAAGCGGTACGACACCGTGGGCGACTCGGGGTTTCACCAGCAGTTCAGCACCGAAGACATCCTGCGCGACTTCAACATCGACGACATCCTCAGCCAGTTCGGTATGAAGAGCTCCGGGTGGGGATTCGGCGGCGGAGGCGGCGCGCGGGGCAGCGCGCGCGGCGGACGCGACGCAGCCGGCGGGTCGATCTTCGACATGTTTGGCGGTGGCGGACGCGGCCGACCGGGCCAGCAACAGCAGCAGCGGCAACAACCGCGCGGGCGCGACGCGGAAGTCCCGCTCACAGTCAGCTTTCATGAGGCGATGAAAGGCGCCGAACGCAGCCTCACCATCCACATGGACGGCGGTGACGTGACGCTCACCATCCGTGTCCCCGCCGGTATCGAGACGGGCAAAAAGCTGCGTGCGAAGGGCAAGGGCCATCGCGGGCCAGGCGGTCCGGGCGACCTGTACCTGCTCATCGACGTCGCGCCCGACGAACGCTTCGAGCGCAAGGGCGACAACCTGCACACCACAGCTGCTGTCGTGCCGAGCACGCTGCTGCTTGGCGGTCGCATCACGGTTGAGACGCTCGAAGGGGAGAAGGTCTTGCGGGTGGGTCCGGGTACGTCGAGCGACAAGGTGCTGCGTGTGCGTGGCGCTGGTGCTCCCATTCTGGGCAAAACTGAGGCGCGGGGGAGCCTCTACGTGGCGCTGGTCGTTCGTGTGCCGGAGACGCTGAACGAAGCCCAGATCGAGGCCGCCAACGCGCTGCTGGCCGCGGAGCTGTAGCGCGGGGCTGGGGGCGAGGCCGTGACGCCGATCTTGCCTTGACACGACCCGAGGGCGCGCGTGACTCTCCCAGCGCCTAGATTTGGACCGGGAGAGCCACCCATGAATCGTTTTCGCAGCCAAGTTGGTGTCGACGCAGCGCGACCTCAGAGGTCCTCCGCGTCCCGCGTGGCCCAGTCCGCGGCCCCAATCGTAGCCGGCCTCGCGCTGACGGCGCTGATCGCGGTCGCGCTGGCTCCGAGGCCCCTGCAGGCCGGCCCCGCCATCAAGAAGCTGGTCTTCGACGACCCCGCAGGTGATGACTTCGGGCCGGGCAGCTACGTCTATCCAACCAACGCGGTGTACCGACCGAAGAGCTTCGATCTGCGGCAGGTTGAGATCATCGACAAGGGCGCGACATTGCACTTCACCATCAAGCTCGGCGCGCGCATCGAAGACCCCTGGAATAGCAAGCAGTGGCCCGGCGGCGGCAACGGGTTCTCGCTGCAGTTCGTTCAGATCTACATCGACACCGACCACAAGAAGAACAGCGGATTCACGACGGGCTTGCCCGGGCTCGGTGGCGTCGCCTTCGCCGCAGACGAGGCGTGGGACAAGGTCGTGCTGGTCTCGCCGCAGCCCCGCTCGAAGCTTGAGATGGAAGTGAAGTACAAGGCCAAGACCATGAAGTCTGCCGTCGTCATCCCAACGGCCACACGCGCGCGCGGCAAGTCACTCGTCGCGATCGTGAAGAAGTCGGATCTCGGCGATCTGGGCGCAAACTGGGGCTTTCAGGTGGTTGTGCAGAGCAACGAGGGCTTCCCGGCGAAGCGGGACATTTTGACGCGCCGGGTGAACGAAGTGCGTGGTGAGCACCGCTTTGGCGGCGGCCATGATTCCGAGTGCGACCCACACGTGCTGGACATCCTCGCCGGCAAGGCCAAGGGCGAGGCGTCCGAAGTCGGCGCTCAGAAGCGCGCGCTGGCGTACATCTGTGGCAAGAAGATCGCGACGCTGCCGATGATCTACGCCAACCAGCGCTAGCCCCACCGCGTCCGCACCTCCTCCAGCCGTCGCCGCACACCCGAGCGCGGCCGCCCGCAACTTGAGTAGACACCATGCCGCGGTACGCCAGGATACGACTCGCTGCCATTATCGGAGCGTCCCTGCTCAGCGCGTCGGCGCACGCCGTGGACACCAGCTTCGACATGGGCGCGCGGATCTATACCAAGCACCTCTACACCAACGACGACAGCCAAGGGTTGGTGTGGCTCGGCAACCCGTTTTGGTACGACCAGATCGCCGGCGGCAACGGCGTCGGCAGCGAGCTGGAGCTTACGTTCAAGGGCCGCGCGAGCCGCTACGTGACCGCCGGGGCCCGCGTGGCCTCCCGCTTTGGCGAGCGCTGGCAGGACTACTGGGAGTCCGGCACGAAGATGTACGGCGACACGGTCAACACGTCAGGCGACTCCGTCGGCATGAACCGGGCGTCCTACCTCAAACTGCGCGGCACCTGGATCGAGCTTCAACCGGAGTGGGCGTTCGTCGACGTCTTGCGCGTGGGGTCATCGGACCTCAGCATGTTCAATCCGTGGACGATCGGCAAGCTGCGCTACATCGACCGGGACAACGGCCGCGGCTACTTTCTCAGCGGCCACCTCGGCGCCCAGCGTGAGCTGACCTGGATCGCGGCCGCGATCGCGCTGCCAAAGCTGTGGGTCGGGCCGTGGTGGTCGACGGGGATCGGCGACCCAGCCCTCGAGAATCCCTTCTGGTCACGGGATTGGGCCTACGCCACGACGCTGCGCTGGCGTGCATCCGAGCAGACGACCTTGCGCCTGACGGCCGACATGACGCAGGACTTGGAGACGGACCTCTCCGACCCCGACGCGCTGGGGTCCACAAACCCCAACTGCGTGGACGCTCTGGGGTCTCCGATCCCCGGTTGTCAGGCCGATCACGCCGTCGACGTCTACACCCGCTATCATTCGGCCAACGCGACGCTGCAGGTAGAGCAAGAGTTGGGTGACGCGATGCGCCTCGACGGGACGCTCGCCTTCAGTCGGCAACGGATCGACACAACCCTGAGCGCCAACGGCGTGGCGCGGAACCAAGGCATCTCGCCCATAGTCTACAAGGATACCAACGCCTTCGCTGGCACCATGCGGCTCACAGCCGACGATCCTTTTGGCCTCGGCGTCTCGTTCAAGGCGGAGTACTTCAACATCGGCCAAGACTACAACGCGATCTTCGGTGCTCGGCGCGAAGCCGATGTGTTGCTGACGGACGGGTTCCTCGGTGGCGGGCAGTTGCCTACGCTGAATCTGGCGAATGAATTCGTGGACTTCGGTGAGGCATGGGTCGAGAGCTGCATCGGCTGGCACGGCGGCACCGGCGTGTTGGCCTTTGAAAACGAAGACGGCGATCTCTCCGTCAACGCCGAATACACCTTCATCACCTACAACACAGACGCGCAAGATCGGAACGTCGACACCGTGTATCCGGACTTTTTGCACTCGGAGGGCTACACCGACATCGGCCTGTACGACTACGCTAACGTCTACGATCGCGGCCGTGATCCTCGCTCGGTCTACCGAAAAAACCAGTGGCGACGCAGTCAAATCATGGTCTTGAACGGCAAGAAGCTCTTCGACATCGGCCGCGGCCTCGAGCTCCACATCAAGGCGAAGTACATCCATGACGAGGACTACCGCAGCCTGAAGGGACCTGGTGCGACGACCGACGACTACCTTGGCAAGATCATGATCGGACGCATCAAGGTGGTCCTACCGGTGCTGGATGGCTTGAAACTTGCAGCAGGAACACAGATAGATCGCTGGTATGAAACCAACCGGCGTGGCACGTTGGAGCTCGGATACGGGGATGACGTGACAAAGCGGCACACCGTGTTTGCGCAGGCGCGCTACAGCTTTGGTGGGTTTCGCGCTGGATACCATCTGGAGTACATTAACAAACTCCAGGAGCGCGAGCGTGAGAGCGACCAACGCTGGTCGGTGTGGCGGTCAAAAGCGACGGTGGAGGTCGCCTGGTAGGGCCCAAATGGCAGGATGCGGTACCCCGTGATCCCCATCTGGCGCAACACAGGCTAAGGAGTGCAACGATGAAGCTCGACGGCATCAAGAAGACCATCAAGAAGGCCAATGAAGACGTCCAGAAGGAGGTCGACAAGGGCGCTGCCGCAGCCAAAAAGGCGCGGGAGGACGGCGAGAAGAAGCTCGACGAGACGGCTGCCAAGGCCAACAAGTCGATCGAGAACTCGAAGTTGCCTGACCCAGTGAAGAAGGCCGCCAAGGACGCCGTGAGCGCCGGGCACAAGGCCGCGACGGACGCTGTGGAGAAGGCCAAGCAAGCCGCCAAAGAGGCTGTCGAGAAGGCTGAGGCCGCCGCTAAAGAGGCGGTCGACAAGGCCGAAGAAGAGGCCAATAAGGCCATCGACGCCGCTGAGACCAAAGTCAAAGAGATCGTCGCGAAGGCCTCGGATGACCTCGGCAAGGCGATCGACGACAGCAACCTGCCGGGTCCGGTCAAAGACCTCGCCAAGCAGGGGCTCAGCGCGCTCGAGGGTGCCGCGAACAAGGGCATCGAGGATCTAAAGGCTGGCGCGAAGGACATGGTCAAGGATCTGGCAGCCAACGCTGACGATCTGATCGGTCATCTGAAGGACAAGGCACTCGAGGTGCTCGGTTTCGAGGCTGCCGCGCCGATCAAGGATGTTCCGGTCAAGGCGCCGGCGGTGGTTGCAGCGCCGGTGTCGACAGATACGTCACGGAAGTTCGATCACCGCGGGGGATTCAACTTCCGCATCGAGCTCGGCGGGGTCGCGGCTGGCGCGTTCACGGCGGTCGACGGCCTCACGGCCGAGGTTGAGCTGGTCGAGTACGCCGGTGGCATGGACATGTACACCCGTCAGATTCCTGGTCGGCCGAAGATCGCGCCAATCACGTTGAAGAAGGGCTACATCAACACCGCGGCGCTGTGGGACTGGATGAAGGCCACCATGGACGGCACGCTGAAGTTTGAGAACGTCAGCATCGTGCTCTTGGCCGACGATGGCGACACCGAGGTGGTGCGCTACGATCTGCAAGAGACGTGGCCGAGTCGCTGGGCTGGCTTCCAGTTGGACGCACAGAGCAGCGGCGCGATGATCGAGGAGCTGGAGCTCCAGACCCGGAGCATCAGCCGCGTGGCGGCGTAAGCGCCAGCAGACGGCCACGCGCCAATGATTCGCAGCCCCGACGCTCGCCAATGAGCGCCGGGGCTGCTGTCTTTTTGACGTCGCCGTCGGGCCGCGGACTGCGCGCGATCGACGCCGGCACGACAGGCCGATCAGCCTCGTTTCCCGGGGCTGTTGCGCGGCTACTGGAGGCGCCTGAGCAGGGCCCCACCAAGGATGATCGTATCGACGACCGGCTGCGCCGCGGCGCCCGCCATAGGCGGTGTGGACCAAAGCACCAGATCGGCGAGGCCACCTGCCGCGACGACGCGTGTCTTACCGGTCTGTGGATCGCGCATGTGCGTGGCGAGCGCCTCTGCCGGCGAGAGGCGCTCTGTCGGCCGATCGTGCGATGTGAGGGCCCGCATGGCCGCCCATGGCGCAACCGCTCCGACGGGGGCGTCCGATCCTGCGAGCAGCGGACAGACGCGGTTGAGGCTGGCGGCGCGGTACCCCCAGTTGAGGCGGGCCGCACCGAGACGATCGGACGACCAGGCGCTGTCGGACTGCCGATGGAGCGGTTGGACGCCGCAGATCAGATCGTTGCGCGCCGCCAATTGTTTGAGCTGGTCGGGCCGCACAGTCTGAGCGTGCTCGATGCGCACCGGCCACGCGGTGGTCGGCCTCTGCAGGCCCTGGAGCGCCTCAAGCAGGCGATCGAGGGCGGCGTCGCCGATGACGTGGACCGCCACCTGCAGGCCGGCGCGATCGGCGTCGCGGATGACCTGCCTCAGCTCGACTGCGCTCATCTGAGGTTGTGGCGCGGGCGCGTTGGGTTTGTCGGCGTAGGGCTGAGACAGGCTCGCGCTGCGGGCGCCCAAGGTGCCGTCGAGCCAGACCTTGATGCCAAGCACATCGACGAGGCGAGACGCGGCGATTCGCCCGGGCGCGACGGCTTCAGCCACCAACGGTCGGCTGGATCGCACGCGCTGAACGCGTGATGCGACCTGACGCCGTACCCAGTCCACGGTCGCCGGCGCTGGCCACGCTAGATACAGGCGACACCGCACTCGCAGGCGCCCACTGGCCTCCAGCTCTTCGAGCGTCGTCTGGAGTTCGGGTCGGGCACCCATGACGTGCACGGTGGTGACGCCCAGCTTCGCCAAGTCGCCAAGCACCTGCACAACAAACGCCTTGAGGCGCTCGCCCGCTGGCGGCGGCAGCGCAAACCAGGCACGCCGCGCCTCGACTTCGCTGAGGTGGCCCGATTTGGCGCGGCTCGCCAGCGCCGCCGGCAGCCGCGCGACCAAGGCCCGGCTCAGCACCGCGCTGTGGCCATCGGCAAGGCTCAGCCAGACCGGCAATCCGGGCACGGCGTTGTGGAGTAGATCGGCTGAGAGCAACGACGCGAGCTCGGGGCGCAGGCCGTAACCCCACAGCCAACCGCCGGCGGAGACGAGGCTTTCGCTGGCTTTTACCCGCGCGATGAGGGCCGGAAGCGAGCGGATCTCGCGCAGATCGAGCGCGTCGCCGAGGAGCGCCCAGCCCTCCAGGTGGACGTGCCCGTCGACGAGGCCCGGCGTGAGCACTTGTCCGCGGCCTTCGAAGACCTCCGTGGTCTCACTGCGGCGCTTGGACATCGTAGCGCGCGGGCCGACGGCGAGTATGCGGCCGCTGCGGATAGCGACCGATGTGCGCAGCCCGTCCGCCAGCGTGACGTCATACAGGAGCAAGTGCGCCTCGGCCGCCTTGGCGCGGCGGTGGACGGCCGCGCTGCCACCCTCTGGCGGTGGGATCAGAAAATCGCGCACTGCCGCGCAGCCCGTCGCGACGATGAGGAGCAGCGCGAGCGCGAGGACGAAGGATGCCGGAACCACAACTGGCCTCATCATCCCGTGTCTCCGTCGCGCTCGGGCATGAGCTCGTCGCCCTCCGGCCGCAAGGTCCAACGTCCGCCTTCGCGCGCCGTCAGCTCTAGACGCAGCGCCTCGCGGTGAATCCAATGGGGCACGCCCCGCAGCTGCAGCTCGGCGAGCAGCGCGGGCCAAATGCGGTCGTAGCTCGATGGCGTCACGGTCACCTTGCCGCGCTTGTAGCCCGCGGCGACGACGTACGGGCAATCGATGGCGAGGAACCCTTGCGCCCCCGCGACATCAGCGTGGTGGCACCATGGCGCACGCGTGAAGCGGTCTGCGTAGACCGTGCACTGCCACGACGCGCCATCACGCTCGAGAAATTGGCAGCGCAGCCCGGGTATGGTGACGGGCGTGCCGTTGACGGGGATCGCGAGGTGGCAGCTGACGCCGCAGCGACGGCAGCGCGCCTCGTGCTGCTGGTCATCACGACCGGCGACGCCAGCGCCGGTCGGTGATCGCGGGCGATCGATGGACGGGGCGGGGACGAGATCGGTCTGGGAACGATCGTGCTTGACGACCGGTTTAGCGCGCGACATCAGGTGCCTCAGCGCGCGCTGGCGTGCCACGGGGCGTCGGCTACCGGTGCGAGCGCCGTGGCGCCGGCGTCTGGCTTGGAATCACGTACCAGCAGCAGATAGCTGCTCACACCTATCGCGAGGCCAGATGCGAGGTACAGCGCGCCGCCGTAGTGCTTGTTGGTGTCTGCGATCAGGCCGTTCTTCTCTGCATAGTCGAGGTCAGCAAAGTAGCCCTGGAGCCCCCAGGCGCCGTAGCCCGCCAACGCGAGCCCCGCCGCTACGCCGCCCCACCCGACCGACAGCACAGCCACACGTGACGGGCCGCCGCCGATCTGGGTACACCCGACGGCGACCGTCTTGTTCAGCGCGACCCTGACTTTGTGCGACTCGAGCAAGCTTCCGCGCCGGCAGGACACTTCGTGTTCCCCCACGCCGAGGCGCTTCGAGACGATGTCGCCCGCGCGCTTGCCCTCGCCGACCGGCCAGGGCTTGCCGTCGAGCTCAAGCTCTACGCCCTTGAGTCCGCCCGTGACCTGCACGCGCAGCGTACCCGCGGCAGGCTTAAGCGCGATCGTGACGTCGGCGCGATCGCCAACGCCGAGCTGCACGCGCTTCGTCTCCGTCACAAAACCTTGCGCTTCTACCTTGATTTCATGGGCGCCCGCGGGCAGCCAAGTGTCCACACCCAGCGCGTAACGCTTGCCATCGATGACCGCGACGGCCGCCGGCGGCTGCAGCGTGAGCACGAGGTGGCCGTGAGTCGCCATCGCCGCCTTGGCCTCCTTGATGCCTTCAGCACGTGTCTTCTTGAACGGCGCTGGCAGCTTGCGCGTCGAGATCGACTCCAAAGCCTCCAGCGCTTTCTGGTAGCGGCCGAGTGAGAGCAACGTCTTGGCCTTGAGCAGGAAGATCGCAGGATGGCCGAAGTAGTCGGCGGCGCGGGACACCAAGGACAGCGCGCCGTGCGCATCGCCCGCCTCCAGCTTCACCTTCGCCGCTTTGAACAGGGTGTTCGCCTTGGCCGGATCTGGCTCTGCGAAGCCAGGGAGCGCCGCGCATGTGAGCGCGAACCCGACGAGACTCATGCCCAGCAGGCGGACGTACCATGAGGCGCTCAATCGCTGTGACCAGACACGATTCATCAGTGATCCACTCCAAGCGGTCACGCCACTGTGGGCGAGCCCTATCACGAAGGCCATCGACACACGCGGTCACGAACGACGTCGCTCCTGTCCAGGCGCCACGGCGAGTTCACGCCGTTCACATGCCCCAATCCAGCTTCTTCTTGACCTTCTTCTTTGGCGACCCAGCGGGCTTCGGCGCGGCCACTTTGGCCGGAGCCTTCTTTGTCATCTCTGAGGGTAGCCGCTCAATGCGTGCCTCTACCAGTGTTTTGGCCTTGATCCGCACATCGCGGTCTTCGTAGCCGTCCAGCTTGAGGACCAGCGTTCGGTCGTCGTCGCGCAGGCTCAACTTCAGGGAGTAAGGCGTCCTGCCGACCTCCATCCCTTTCAGAAATACCACCGCACCCGTCGGCGTCGACTCCACAGTCACCGTGTGGACCTGCGTCTGCGCTTTGACTTTCGCGAGCTTGAGCTCGAGCGCCTTGCGCTTGGCACGTTCGGCCTGTGTCTTCTCCTCTGCGGCGCGAGCGGCGGCCTCGTCCCGGCGCCGCTCCGCGTCCGTCGCCTCTCGTTTGGCCTCCGCTTTGGCCTTCTTCGTCGCTGCAGCCGCCGCCGCAGCAGCGCGTGAGTCGCCGGCCCGCAGCGCGGCGAAGATCCCGCCGCCGATGACGAGCAGCGTCACAATAACCAGGGCGACGATGCGACCGCCACCCCCGCTTCTGTCCGGCGCGATGGCTTGCTGCTTGCCGCGCTCGAGCACCTTCAACGCGTCGACGGTGTCGAGCGCGACCGTCGCCTCCGCGGCTGGCGTCGGACGCTTCGGTTCTGACGACAGCGGGGCCATGGCACGCGTCGCGTCATCCTCATCCGTCATCGCGCCGATAAACCGGGTCGCGGCGTCTGGCGCGATCGAATCCATGGCACGCGTGGCTTCGTCCCCTGGCGTCCCGATCGGCGCCATGGCGCGCGTCGCGTCGGGCTCTTGGCTCGCGGGTGGAATCGTGTGCGGATGTGCGGGCGTCATCGCCGCGTGCGGGGTGTAGTGCCCAACCGGCAGCCCTGCGCCAGCGCGCTGCAACGCGATCATCGCCTGATCGATAGCCGCCACGACCTCCTCGGCGCTTTGGTACCGATCGCTGGGCCGCTTGGCGAGCAACTTGAAGACGAGGCGATCGACGATCTCTGGGATCAAGATGTCCGGCGCGACCGACTCCATGTGCGGCGCTTGCTCCTGCACATGCATGATCGCGACGGCGATGGGCTCATCCGCGACAAACGGCGGCCGACCGGTGATGCACTCGAACATGATCACACCGAGCGAATACAGATCGCTGCGATTATCGAGCTTTTTGCCCTGCGCCTGCTCGGGAGAGAGGTACCGCGGCGTGCCGAACATCTTACCGGCTTGCGTCAGCTGCGCGTTCTCATCTTCGAGGAACTTGGCGATACCGAAGTCGATCACCTTCACGAAATCCGACTCGCCGTAGATCTCACAGACAAAAATGTTGTCCGGCTTCAGATCGCGATGGACGATGCTCTTGGAGTGGGCTTCCGCCAGCGACTTGCACACCTGCCGAAAGATGTAGAGGCAACGCGCGATGTCCATCCGCCCGCCGCGCAGCGCGCCGGTGAGGGTATCGCCGACCAGAAACTCGATCACCATGAAAATGTGGCCAGCAGAGTCACGGCCAAAGTCGAGCACGCTGATCGTGTTGGGGTGGCGGAGCTGATTGGCCGCTCGGGCCTCTTGCTCAAAACGCATCACCTGCTTCTCGTCGGATACGAGGTGCGGCGCGAGCACTTTGACCGCCACGATGCGGTCGCTCATCTGCGTGTCGAGGCCTTTGTAGACGGTGCCCATCCCGCCCTGACCGAGCAGGCTGGTGAGCTTGTAGCGTCCCGCCAGGCTGTGACCTACGAGGTTGGTTGCGCTGGCACCTGACATCGACGCTCCTCTCCCACCACGCTCAGATCCGCGAAAGCGCGGATCACAAGAACAGGCACCGCGCGCGCTCAGAGCCGCGCGACTCTAGCATTGCCCAGAAGACGGCGGCAATTCCCCGGCCTGCCGATCTGAGATCAATCCGACATGACGTGCCCGGGGCCGGTTGAGCTTGCCTGATCGGTGCATTAGGATACGCGCGCACCCGTGGCCGGAGGCCAGTCATATGTCCGTGGATCGAACAAGCCCAGACGCACCCCAAATCGGGGTCTCCTGCGCGCGCATGACGCTGCGCCGCGTTGTCTCATCAGCCGGGGCTTCACCAGCTTGGGTTTCATCAGCCCGGCCCAGCAGCGACGCGGTCCAAGCGGCCGCCGGCGCGATGCGGTTCGGCGATGCAGGGCACCACGGTCGTGTGTTAGCGCGGCTGTTGGCGGTGGCCGTGACGAGCTCGTTGCTGCTCCAAGCCGGCTGCGGCAAGGGCAGCTCCGCCGGTGCGGCGCGCAAAAATAGCGGCGAATCAACGGCCGCTGCCGACGATAAGGACGTGCTGACCGCTAAGCAGATCATGCAGAAGGGCGGCCTCTGCGCCCTGGACCAGGTGGTCGAGCGGGACGACGTGGTGAAGGGCAGCGACGAAGCGGTCATCCTCGCGCTCTACACGCAGGCGCTGGCCAAAGACACGCCCGAGGCGTTCACGAAGTTCCGCGCGCTGTTTCCAGATTCGATGAACACACGGGCGATCAAAGAGAACTACTGGGTGCGCGTGCGCAAGAACGCCCATAAATTCATGAATGAGCCCGGTCAGCCCGGCTACACGATCTGCCGTAAGATCGCCACGGATCGAGGCGTCAAGTACTACATCAAGAGCAACGACCGCCGTCAGCATCCGCCGCCCATCGTGGTCGGCGAGGTTGACGGGGAGAAGAAGATTCTCAGTTTCACGCCATTTTAGGGCTTCCGGCGCGGCGCCAAGTCGCCAGCGTGGGGCGCCCGATCGATCTGGCGCCGCGACGATCCCGGCGCGATGCCGATTCGACCCGGCGGACGCGTTCTGCCCCACACGGGGCGACAGGTTCGTAGCGCAACACTGCCCCGGCAGGAAGAAAAAGAGGCTCGGTAGCGCGTCGCGCTGTTCCGGTGTCGACCAATGAGGAGATCAGATCATGGGCAAGATGCACAGCGATAACGGGCGAGTTGGAGCGTGGCTGTCAGTCGCGATCTGTGTGGCCTTGGCGGGCTGCGCGGTGGACAACGCGGTCGATGGCGAGGCGCCGCTCGCGCTGAGCGTCAAGGCGCTGTCGGCGGCGTGCGGCGGCGTGCCCGGCGCGAATCCGTTCAGCGAGATCAGCAGCTACGAGCTCGTGGTGCACGACCAAGACGGAAAGCTGCGCGGTCGACTGAGCGCGTCGAAGTCGGGCAACAGCCTGACGATCGACAAAGTACCGGCTGGTAGCGGCATGCAGCTGACGCTGATCGGCAAAGTGGGCGGCAAGGCGAAGTGGTTCGCGCGGCGGTCGGGCCAGAAGATCGTCAAGAACACGACGACACCGTTCGATCTGACCTTGATGTCGGTTGAGAGCTTCACCTGCGTGGAGCCGAGCTCCGGACAAGCGACCAACGTGCTGTTTCCGTCGGTGACCGCGATCGCCGGTGGTCGTGTCCTGATCACCGGTGGCTTTAGAACCTCCAAGACCACGGGCGACGAGACCATCCTGTCGGCCCCTTCTGACGAGGCCTGGATCTTTGATCCCAACACGGGCGAGCTGCGCAAGCCGACAAACAACACCCGTCTGGCGAAGCCACGTGCCGCTCACAGCGCGATTTTCCTGCCCAAAAGCAACCGGGTGCTCATCGTGGGCGGTGCTGAGAAGATGACGGTGGACGCGAAGAAGGGCGGACCGCCGACCTGGCGCGTGAGCGATGGCGTCGGGATCACGTACGAGATCTTCGATGTGGCGTCCGAGACGTTCATCTCGCCGGAGAGCAGCACGCTCACGCACGCCGTGAAGCGCGTGTTTCCGAACCTCATGGCGCTGTCGGATGACTACGTCGTCGCGCTCGGCGGCGCGCAGTGGCCGGCGCCCACCGTGGCCAGTGGCGGCGATCTGACCACGTATATGAACTCCAGCCTGTACGACCCGACGGCCGGCGAGAACGGCGCGTTCATCAGCGTTGGCGCGTCCCTGCCGCTCAACACACCGCGCGGCGGCGCGGCGTTGGCGTTCCTGGGAACCACCCAGACCGGCGGCAGCAAGTACTTGGTGTGGGGCGGTGATTCCGAGACCGATACGCTGCACGCCGAGGTGTTCAGCGAGAGCCCAACTGCAGGTGATGGGCTCTTCAACGCTGGCTACGTGGTGTCGGGCGACATCACGTCGATCGATGGCGGCCTGTATTTCCCGACCTTGACGCCGATCGGCTCGGGCAAGGACGGCAAGGACCCCACGGTGCAATTCCTGTCGGTTGGCGGCGTTCGTCACCACAAGGGCGCCTGGGCGCCGCCGCGCGCTGAAGATGTGTACGTCGTCACCGTCAACGAGGCGAAAAAGCGCATCACGACGAAGCGAATCGGCGGCCTGGGCGCTGGCGTCTACATGCATTCAGCGAGCCTCACGGACAATAAGCACGTGCTCATCAGCGGTGGATTCTCAGCCTGGGGCACGCCAGCGAGCTTCACCCTGCGTGTCTACGACATCGCCAAGGGCACGTTCAGCACACCCACAGCCAGCGCCAGCTTCATCAAGCGCGGTGGGCACGCGGCCCAGCTGCTGAACAACGACTGCGTGTTCCTGTTTGGTGGGGTGACGGCGATGTCAGATCTGGAAGGCAGCGCACAACCTGTCGCCTCCGATATCTACTGCCCCGAACACCTCATCCCGTGAGCTGCGCGCCCGACAGCACCGCACAACAGCGGGTGACGGGGCGGTGGTGATCGTCGACAGGGTCAAGGCAACTGCACGCCAGGATCAGGGCCGCGAGCCCACGCAAGGAAGGCGAGATGAACAACGCAACACACACTTCGGTTCAAGCGCAGGTCGCACCACCCAGCGCAGCGCGACGGCGACGACCGGGACGCCACAGCGTGACGACGCGGGTCGTGAGCGCGCTGTGCGTCGTTGCGCTGCTACAGGTGCAGTGGGCCGGACTGCTGCGTGGCGACGGGCTGATCGCCGAGGCCCAGGCCGCGGGTTTCATCAGCAACTCGATGGTGGTGCTCGTCGTGCCCGCCAACACGAAGGAAGCGACGAAGGCCGCGGCGCTGGAGCGGCTGCTGAGCTTCCAGTCGCGGCGACTTGAGCAGGTTCGCAGCTACAACTTGTCGCCGATCCCTGGCCAGGAAGAGGAGACGCAAGCCGAGAAGCTGGTCGAGGAGGCCCTGCGCGCGCTGCTCCTTCGCACACCGAAGCGTGCCACCGAGCGCTTGGCAGCAGCGAAGAAGCTCCTCGACAAGCAGCCGGCGGCCGGTGGTCCGCGGCTGTGGGCGCGGCTGTTCAAGGCCTTGGGCCTCGTCGCCCTGTCGCGCAACCAGCTCGTGCCGGCGCGCGACATGCTGCTCCGGTCGCTGACGCTGTTTCCGCGGCAGGCCGAGGAAGAATACGTCGCCTACGGTGCGCGTTCGCTGGAGTTGTTCAAGGCCGTGCTGAAAGTGCGTGAATCCGCCCCGACAGGTGATCTTCAGATCGGCGACAAGGCGGCCGGCGCTGAGGTGTGGCTCGACGGTGTCGCACGCGGCGCGGCGCCCCTGAAGTTGGAGGAGGTCCCCGCGGGCGACCACCGCTTGATGCTGCGCCGCAGCGGTTTTGATGCGGTGCGCCAGTTTGTGAAGGTCCTGCCTGGCCAAACGGTCACAGTCGACGCAGCGCTCGCGCCTGCCAGCTTTCAGCGAGATCTGCTGAGCGGCCGCAAGGTGCTCGCGGCGAACTTCAACCAACCGAGCGTCATCGAAGACCGGATCCGCGAGCTTCGCAACGAGCTGGGCACCGACCAGATTCTCGTCGTCCGGGCCAGCTTCCCGAAGGATCAGACCCAGCTCAAAGGCTACTTTCTCGGCTCCGACGGCGCCTTCAAGAAGGTGAAGGTCGCGCTCGTGCGGGATCAGACCTACATGGACAAAGCGGCGGAGTTCATGGCGGCGACGTCGGGCGCCAAGTTGACGGCCGACGCGTCAAAGCGACCCCTCGACCAGCGCAAGAGCGTCGTCGTGGCGTCGAAGGAGCGGGCGTCCACAGCGAGCAGCTACATCGATCCAAACGCGCCACTCTTCGAAGAGGCCAAGACCGACGAGGATCCGCTCACAGGTAAATGGTACTTCTGGGCAGGCGTCGGCGGCGGTGTCGTCGCCATCGGCCTCGTCGCCTGGCTGCTCGCCAGCGGCACCGAGGACGTCTCTGCAGGCGCCACAGGCAAGGTGAAGATCAACCTGCACAAGGCCTCCGGGAATTGACCTGCTGGCCGAGGATGGAGCGTAGCGTGAGCCATCGTCATCGGTCTCTGGTCGGGTTCGCGCTGCTCGTGATCGCGTTCACCGCTGTTGCGCTGCCGGCCCACGCTTACTGGCTCAAAGTTCGCCGCAAGGGGCCCTCCGCCATCGTGGAGGCCGCCCGGGGCGCGCTCGTTGGGGACGCGCAGTGGTGGCGCTACGAGCTCGATGTCCTTGACGCCGATCCCGGCGCTGGCTTGGCGCTTGAGATCAGCCGCCGTCCGACCAAGGGCGGAGGCAGCGACGTAGGCGTGCGCGTGCGCGACAAGCGCGGCGTGCTGTTGGCCGCGCTGGCCGTCGTCGGCGGCAAGGTCACGGTCTGGCGCCGCGGCGGCAAGGCGTCCGATCGGCCGAAGGACCTGTTCACGCCGGTCCCGGAGCTCGGGATTCCGCTGGTGTTGTGGGCGGTGTTCGAGATGATGCCCGCGTATCGGGTGCGTCTGGAAGGCGAATTCCAAGGCACGGCGCTGCTGCGGATGACCCCGGACTACACCAGCGTACCAGGCCTGCAACCGATGAAGCTCGGTGTCTCCAAACGCAACTTGCTACCGACGGTGACTGAGGTCGTCGACCTGAAGGGCACACCAACGTCGCGCCTGCTCTGGGTGAAGCCGCGACTGCAAGGCGGTCGCACGGTCGTGGGGGGACTGCGCGTGCGCACGATGGCCTCCAAAAAACCCCTGGATTTTGCGCTGATAACGTACAAATTCGGGGCCACGGCGCCGACGCGGTTCGGCAAGAAAGCCCTCGCCGCCCGGTAGCTAGCTCGCAGCGGTGTTCAATCGACGCAGGACCCTGTTTGTGGCGGGTTGCCGGCCGTCGATGCCGGGGCTATGCTCGCCGACGATTCGCGGCCTCGCCCGGTCGATCTAGGAGCTTTCATGCCGCGCCGCCACCGTCTCGCCCTGCTTTCAGCCCAGCACTTCACGCAGCGTTCAGCGCGGTTGGCGCGACTGTCGATGGCCGCGCTCGCAGCGGCTGCGGTCGTCGCGTCGGCCGGCATCCCGGTCGCCCATGCGGCCGAGGTGACGGACGTGTTGGACGCGTTCGACAGCGCCTTCAAGAACCCCTACGACTTCTCGTTGCGCCTGCGCTTCGGCCAGGACACACGGTCCGCGGTCATCGCGCGTGAGGTGCGGTGCATCCAGGAAGATCACGTCGGTGCCGAGGCATGCCCGGGCGGTAGTCAGACGCTGCTCTCGCGCGAGCTGAAGTACGAGCGAACCCGCCGCACGATGTTTATTGACGCCCGGATCGGTCTGCACCACGACGTCGAGCTGTACGCCACGTTCCCGATCGTCATCTCGGACTCCTGGAACCACGACTTCATCGACAACACTGTCAATCGGGCCAACTCGAGCATCTACCCACCAAATGACCGCGACGCCCTGATCGGCGTGCCGTACAAGAATGTGGGCCGCAGCGGCTTCGGCGATGTGACGGTCGGCCTGAAGTGGTCGCCCTACAACTACTACCGCGATACGGCGCATCCCACCTGGGTGCTCGGCGTCGACTACACGATGCCAACGGGCCAACCCATGGAGGCGACGAACGACGGCGTCGGCCTGGGTCTGCATCAGCTGCATTTTCACACCACGATCTCCCGCCGCGCGCTGGGCATCATCGAGCCTTTCTTCAGCGTCAGCGCGCGAATGCGGTTCGAAGCCGAGAACAGCCTGTTCGCGAAGACCCGACAAGCGGCGACGCAGGTTCGTGTGACGCCGGGCAATCAGGTCGGCACGGCGTTTGGCTTCGAGATCATCCCCTGGGAAGACCTCAAGAACGACGCGCGGGTCGAGCTCGAGTTTGGTTTCTCCATGGACTACATCTTCCGCGGCCGCGAATACACCGAGATCTGGGAGGCCCTGGCGTCGCCCGACAATCCGTGCCAGCAGGGCTCGCAGTGCAGCAACACCAGCCACACGAAGTCCGACTTGGATCCCGCGACGGGACAGCACGCGGTGTCGAACGGCATCACCGACGTCGAGCAATACGGCCAGTTCGCTGGCTGGGCCAAGCTGCACTACCAGCCGGTGAAGTACTTTCAGATCAGCGCCATGCTGCGCTACAAGTTAGACACGCCGCACTTCATCACGTTCGGCGACTACGGCAAGGACCTCGACGGTCAGGGCGGCGTTCGGCAGGCCAACTCCGCCACGCCACCGAAAAACGAGTATTCGCCCGTGTTTCTGCCGGGCATCGACGCCCCTGGTGGCCGATTGCGGCTGCAGGAGGCGTCCACGTGGACGTTCATGCTGTCGCTCAGTGGCAAGCTCTAGCCTTCAGCGCTCGGCGTCGATCGCCGCGACGGCCCGCAACCCACGCCGCGGTGAGTCGCCTCAGCTGACCGCGTCCCCTCACCGTCCTGACCACGCGCCATGTTGACCTCGGCTTGGCTCGACGCCACGCGCCGCGAAGGGTCTCGACAACCTTGTTGAAGTTCAGCGGGTTTGTAGCGGTGCGTCGATTCTTTCGTTGAATCGAGGGGTCGAAGCGTCTAGGCTCCCTTGCCCCCCCTCGGGGCGCGTCTTGCGCTAGACGCGCGATTGCCCGCAGCAGCGTGACCCACCGGAGATGCCATGAACGTTGCACACCGACGCTGCCCGTCCCGCTCCGCGACCGGTTCTCTCGGCCTGTTGGCGATCGTGACGCTCGCAGGGCTTGGTTTGGTAGGCTGCACGGAAGGTCAGACCAACAGCGGGCAGCAGCTCACGATCATCTGCGCGATCGACTCGGACTGCCCCGTCAACCAGACGTGCAACCTGAACAAGTGTGGCGCGCCGATCAGCGGCATCCCAGGCAGCAGCGGCGGGAGCAGCTTCGGCACGGACGCGGGCAGCGCCGCGGACGCGGGCGGGTGCAAGAACAGCAGCGACTGCGACGACCAAGACACCTGTACCGACGACAGCTGTTCGGCTGGGCAGTGCATTCACGTCGGCAACGGCAGCTGCTGCAAGAGCGCCACGGACTGCGAAGACAAGCCCTGCACAGCGCGAGCGTGCGTGGACAGTCAGTGTGTCTACCCGAAGAAATCGACCGAGGCCTGTGGCTGCACGTCGACGCAAGACTGTGAGGACGGCAACAGCTGCACCGCGGCGAAGTGCCTGAACATGAAGTGCGAGTACAGCCAGTACTTCAACCCCAAGAACCCGAATGACAACGCTGATCCGAAGGCCGCTGGCAAGCTGTGCTGCTCCGAGACCGCGGACTGCGACGACGGGGACGCCGCCACGTGGGGGGAGTGCAAGCAGTTTCGTTGCGTGATGCACAAGCTCGTCACGTGCAAGGTGGATGCGGACTGCGTCGACGGCAACGCGTGCACCGTCGGCTCGTGCGGCGCCGGCAAGTGTACATTCGCCGCAAAGGCGGGCTGCTGCGCCGCGAACTCGGACTGCGACGACGCGAGCAGCTGCACAACCGACACCTGCAACGACGGCACGTGTGCGCACTTTCCCAGCACGTCGGCGGGCTGCTGCAAGGCCGACGGCGACTGTGACGACGGCGTGGCGTGCACCAAAGACAGCTGCTCGGTCAAATCGATGTGCGAGCACGTCGCGAGCGGCGCGGGATGCTGCGACGCCGCCACCGATTGCAGCGACAACGACACGTGCACGGTCGACACCTGCGTGGCGCATCAGTGTGTGTTCACCAAGCCACAAGAGGGCTGCTGCAAGAACGACTTCGATTGCAGCGATGGGGATGCGTGCACAGCGGACGCGTGCGTGAGCGGAGACTGCAAGTTCACGGCGACCAAGGGCTGCTGCAAGACGGACAGCGAATGCATCGACGCCACCGCCTGCGCGGTTGGGACGTGTGTGCAGAACCAGTGCAACTACGCGCAGAAGGGCAAGTGCTGCTCGGTCGGGTTGGAGTGCAACGATGGTGATAAGTGTACGGATGACCTCTGCGTGAAAGGCGTCTGCCAGAACACGGCCACACCAGGGTGCGGCGCGACCGCGACGTGTGGTGACGGCAACTGCGGCGCCACGGAGACGTGCGCATCGTGCGCGAAGGACTGCGGCAGCTGCGGCGGCACCTGCGGCGACGGGACGTGCAGCGCCACGGAGAGCTGCTCCAACTGCCCGCAGGATTGCGGTCCGTGCGGCGGCACCGCGACGTGTGGAGACGGCAAATGCAGCGCCGGCGAGACGTGCACCTCGTGCGCCAAGGACTGCGGCCCCTGCCAGGGTGGCGCGGTCTGCGGTGACGGCAAGTGCGACACGGGTGAAGCGTCGACCTGCCCGAGTGACTGCCAGAGCGGCGGCGGCGGCACGAACTCGTGTGTGGGCAAGTGCGACAAGTTTGATCCACTCGCCGCGTGCAGCTGCGCGAGCTACTGCGAGCTCCTCGGCAACTGCTGTTCAGACTACAAGCAAGTGTGCGGCGCCACGGGTGGCACCACCAAGACGTGCGCTGGCAAATGCGGCGGCGCGGGCACAGGCGGCTGCTACTGCGACGATACCTGCACCTCTCAGGGTGATTGCTGCCCGGACTACAAGCAGGTGTGCGCGGCGTCGGGGAGCAAGAACTCGTGCACTGGTAGCTGTGGCAAGCAGGCCCCAGGTGGCTGCTGGTGCGATGCGACGTGCGCCCAGATGGGCGACTGCTGCTCCGATATCGCGGCGGTGTGCGGCGGTGGGCAGAACCTCTGCGGCGCCAATCCAAACAGCACCTGCAAAGGGACCTGTGGCGGCAAGGGCACCGGCGGCTGCTGGTGCGACGCCAACTGCGTCACGCTCGGTGATTGTTGCGCGGATATCAAACCCTGTTGCCCTTGACGGGACGCACGACTTTAGCCCTGGAATCGCGGGGCGTATGGATGATTTGGATGCTCGATCAGCTCAAGACACTAGCGGCCCGTCGGGTCGGACAGCTCCTGGCCTCAGACGCCACCATGAAGGTGGTCGGTGACCCGCGCATGCAGGCGGCGATGATGCGCGCGATCAACCTGCGGGCGGACGCGCGTGAGGTGGTGGAGCGCCAAGTCCAGGGCGTGGCCGCGGTGCTCGATCTGGTGACCCGCGACGACGTAGCGTCGCTCAAGCGCACGATTCGCGACCTTGAAGACATGGTCGAGGAGCTGCGTGACGAGGTCGGCGAAGCGCAGAAGCAGGCGAAGAGCGCGAAGGTCGACGCGTCGGAGGCCCGCACCAGCGCTGCCGATGCGGTGGTGAAGGCCGAGGCTGCCGCGGCTCCGCAGGCGCCGAAGCGCAAGCCCGCGACCAAGAGCCCGACCACGGCCAAGAAGCGCGCCCCGGCCAAGAAGCCGGCGGCTGAGACAACCGCCGCGGATTGACGGCCTGCCGTTGCCGATTAGGTTGGGGTGGGAACGGCTCGTCGGACGCTGCCGCCAGCTTCCTGGTGTTGAGCGAATCCCTCGAGTGAACAAGGAGCAGGCCATGGCCGTGCGAACCATAGTGACCTACCCAAATCCGGTGCTGAAAGAGCAGTGCGCTGCCGTGACCGAGTTTGACGACGCGCTGTGTACGCTCATCGACGACATGGTGGAGACCATGAATGAGGCGGATGGCCTCGGCCTCGCCGCGAATCAGATCGGTCTGCCGCTGCGCATCTTCACGATGGCGCTACCGACCAGCGACGAAGAAGACGCGTCCGTCGAGACGTTTGAGATCGTCAACCCCGAGATTTTGTCCAGAAGCGGAGAGATTCGCTTCGAAGAGGGCTGTCTGAGCTTTCCGGGCATCTCCGAGTTGGTGAAACGTGCGGAGCGAGTGCAGCTGCGCTACCAAGATCGCAGTGGCGCGTCGATCGTGCGCGACTTCGATGGCGTGGCGGCGGTGTGTGTGCAGCATGAGTTCGACCATCTGGAAGGCGTCACCTTCGTCGATCGGCTGTCGCCACTGAAGCGCCGGTTGGCGATGCGGGCGTACAAGCGCGCGGCGGCTCAGGCGCGCTTTGACGAAGAAGATGAAGGGCGGTCAGCCGTGCGTCCGTGGCGTTGAGCCCGACGTAGCAGCGTGTCATGGGTCGCAGGCCCGCCATCACCCGTAGGACGCATCGATGCCTTGCCGGATCGTATTCATGGGCAGCCCGGAGTTCGCCGTACCCGCGCTCGCCACGCTTGTTGATGCGATGCCCGACGTGACCGTCGTTGGCGTGGTCACTCAGCCGGATCGCCCAGCAGGACGGGGGCGAAAGCTGCAGCCGCCGCCAGTCAAGCGCTTCGCGGTCGCGCGTGGTCTGAACGTCTACCAGCCCGTGAAGGTGCGCAACGGCGAACTGCGACGCTGGTTGGCGGACTTGGATGCCGACGTGGCCGTGGTCGCCGCCTACGGGCGTGTCCTGCCCCAAGTCGTGCTCGATACCCCCCGGCTGGGCTGCGTGAACCTCCACGCCTCGCTGCTGCCGCGGTGGCGCGGGGCTTCGCCGATCCAACGGGCGATCGCCGCCGGCGACACCGACGCGGGCGTCTGCTTGATGCAGATGGACCCTGGCCTCGACACAGGCGCCGAGTTGGCGCGCGTCGTGACGCCGATCTTGGCGTCGGACACGGCGGAGAGTCTCTCCGAGCGTCTGGCCGCTGATGCGGCGAAGCTGCTGATGCGCAGCCTCCCGGCGCTGCTCGCGGGATCGCTCGACGCACAGCCACAACCAGACGACGGCGTGACCCTGGCGCGGCTGCTCACCAAGCGCGACGGCCAGATCGATTGGCAGCGCTCAGCGCAGCAGGTCCATGCGCAGATTCGCGCGATGACCCCTTGGCCGGGCGCTTGGACGACGCTGTCCGACGCGCCCGATGAGACGTGGAAGGTGTTTCCGACGGACATGCACTGTGTCGGGCAGGACGGGGCTCCCGCGGGCACGGTTGTCGCGATCAAGGGCGAGCAAGTCACCATCGCCTGCGGACGAGACGCGTTGGTCCTCCACGAGCTGCAGCGACCGGGTCGACGCAGGATGGGGGCCGGCTCGGCGCTGCGTGGTGCGCGCCTCGTGGTGGGCACGTCGTTCACGGTCGACGCGCCCGTGCACGGCGCGTGAACGCACCCAGTACCGGCGCCACGCGGGCAGCGTGTACCGTGTCGCCCGGCCGCTCGGGTCGACTGCGCGTGGGTTGGTGCACCGCCCGGGTCCCAACGGCGGTGCTCCTGTGGGTAGTGCTCCTCGCGACGGGATGCACAGCCACACCGGCCCCGACGGGACGAGCTGCGGCGCCGACCCCTCAGCTGGCGACCCACAAACACGGGCTGCAAGACCCGAAACAGGCCGTGAGCGCGATCGTGTACGACGACGGGGGTCACCTGCGTCTACACGCTGCGATTGGACCGGCGAGCGCCCTTGGCCCCAACACGCGGGCGTACGGCGGAGATCGCGGCAACCCGACACCACCCGGCGCTTGGTGCGTGACCGTCCACGACGTCGGCGATGACGTGATCGCGCGACGGTGCGCAGCTGCCGCGGCGGCGGTGCATCTTCCGCCGCACGGTCGACTGGGCCACGCCTCGGTGCACGCGGCGACGCCGGCCACGCTTCGCGCGCGACTGCCCTGGCGGGCTGGTGCGCGACTGACGGTGGTGGCGATGGGGCAGCGGCTGACCTGGCGAGCGCCGTGAGCTCGTCTCGCCGTGGCTGGGCTGCCACAGCATCGAACGTGGCTGCCCGACGAGGCACGCGCGCTGTGCGAGCTGTCGCCCACGGGTTCGTCGTCGCGCTGGCTGCGGCGACTGTGCCCTTCACCGGTTCGGCAGCAGCGGCGACACCGAGTGTGCAGACGATCGAGGCGGGTGGAGCGACGGGGCAGGTCATCGACCTGCTCTTCGTCGCGGAGGGCTACACCGACAAGGATCAGGCGCTCTTCATCCACGACGTGAAGAACGTGTACGAAGCGCTGGTCAGCGCCGGGGTCTATGCCACCGTGCGGCCGCTGCTGGCCGCCCACGCGCTGTTTGTGCCGTCAAATCAATCCGGCAGCGACCATCCGTCGCTAGGGGTCGAACGCGACACCGCCTTCGACAGCACGTTTGATACCAACGGAATCGCGCGCCTCGTCACGGCCAACACGGCCAAGGTCTTGAGCACCGCAAACGCCCAGTTCTGGGCCTTTGACGTCGCGATCTTGATCGTAAACGACCCACGCTACGGCGGCTCGGGCGGCAGCGTCCCCATGATCAGCGTGCACCCGCAGGCCGCGGCGATTCTTCGTCACGAGCTGGCCCACAACCTCGCCGGGCTCGCTGACGAATACACAGCCCCGTATCCCGGCTATCCAGCGGGCGATGACGAGCCCAACGTGGCCGCGACGGCCCACCTGGCGCCCCTGCCCTGGCAAATCTGGGTGGAGTCCACGACGGCCGTGCCTACGCCCATCGAAGTTGCCACGGGACCCTTCACTCCGATTGGCGCGTACGAGGGCGCGCGCTACCAGGCCAAGGGCATGTTTCGACCCGCGCCGACGTGTCTGATGCGCGACTTGGCCGACGACTTCTGCCCCGTTTGCGGGGAGGCGATCACCATCGCGGTGGCGGCCGATAGCGTCATGTTGCGGGGGCACAGCCCAGTCGCCGGCCTGATCAGCTGCGGCGTTGGCAGCTGCCCGGTGTTTGCGGTGAGCACCGCGGCCCTACCCGCGATCACGGTGCGGTGGTGGCTGGATGGCGTCTTGATGAGCACCGGCGATGCGTGGTCCGTGGACGCCGGGTTGAGCGGATCGCACGTGCTCCGAGTCGACGTACACGACGCGACGTTGGCCGTCCGCAATGACCCGGCGTCGGCGCTGGTCGAGTCCCATCAATGGCGCCTGGAGATCGACGCGCGCGGCGTACCCGTCGATGCGGGGCGACGGAGCGCCGACGTGACGGGGGACAGCACGACGGCCAGTCGCGCGGACCCTGACGCGGACGGTGGCGGTCCGACAGCTGACACGACGACGACGGCGGGCCGCGGCGGGGTCCCGCGGCGAGACTCAGGCTGCGACGCGACGCCGCTGGGGCCGCGCGATGCCGCACCGCAGTGGCCGATCCTGTTCGCCGGCGCGGCGCTGGCGTGGTTCCGGTGGCGAGCGGCGGCCTTGCGTGAGGAGTGACGATGAAGCTGGCGGTGCTTGGATGCGGCAAAATGACCGGGGCGATGCTGCGGCGCTGGTTGGACACGGCGAGCCTCCCGGCCGACTCGGTGCGCGCGGTGACCCGGTCGCGGTCGTCGGCCGATCGCGTCGCGGCGGAGTTTGGTGTGCAGGCCTCAACGGACGCCTGCGAGGCGATCCGGTGGGCCGACCTTGTCTTGCTCGGCATCAAGCCGCAGCAAGTCGGCGACGTGCTGCCGGGCTGGGCTGACCACGTGCCGCCTGGGCAAGTCTGGCTGTCGGTGCTCGCCGGGACGACGACGGCGCGGCTGCAAGCGCTGCTCGGGCCCCACGCAGCGGTCGTGCGGCTGATGCCGAACACGCCCGTTCGCCTCGGCCTCGGCGCTACGGCGGTGGTCTGGCCGACGGCCCTGGCCGCGGCGTCCAGGGCGCAAATCCAGGAGCTTCTCCGCGTGTTAGGTGAGGTGATCGCCTTGCGTGAAGACCGCATCGACGCGTTTACGGCGATCGCGGGATCAGGGCCGGCCTACGTCTTCCTGTTCATCGAGGCGCTGAGCGCCGCCGCCGAGGCGCTTGGTTTCTCGGCCTCTGAGGCGCAGCAGATGGCGGTGGGCGTCGTGCGTGGCGCCAGCCAAATGGCGACTGAAGATCCACGCTCCGCCGCCGCCCTGCGCGCGGAGGTCACCAGCCCTGGGGGGATGACGCAGGCTGCGATCGCGGAGTTCGAGGCGCGTGGCTGGCCCGCTGTCGTCGCCGATGCGACGCAGGCGGCGGTGGCGCGAGCGCGTGAGCTGGCTAGCTGAGCACACCCATGAAGCGCAGCAACGACTCGGAGACGCTGCGGAGCAAGGACTCGCCGGCGGCATCCGACATCTCCTGGGCCGCCTCGATCGACTCCTTGAGCGCGTCGAGCGCCTCCGGTGCGCGGTCCGCGACGAGGTAGAACGCGACCAGCGCACACACAGCGACCAGGAAGGCGTGCCGATCATTGCGGTCGAGGGATTGGACGACGCTCTCGGCCAGGCTGCGGATCGCACCCGCGAAGTCGATCTCTGCTGCGACGTCGAGCGGGAGCCCCAACCATGGGTTGATCTGCGCGTGCGCCAGCGTCGCGCGCTCCATCGCGGCGAGCGCTGAGCCAGCGTGCGAGATTCCGGTCTCGAACGAGCCGGTGCGGACCGCAAACGCCGCGATCACGGTCTGTACGTTGGCGAGCTCGGCCCAGGCCTCCAGCTCGTGAGCCAGCCGCGCCGCCTCGATCAAGCTGCGGACGGCCGGCACGCGTTGGCCCGTTCGCATGTTGAGCTGCGCCAGCGTCAGCTGACTCGCGAAGGCATACCAGTGCAGGCGCTCGTCGCGAATCAAGCCGGCGCGTCCCACGCCAGCGAGCGCCTGGCGCACGTCGTCCCAATCGCTGAACGCCGCGTAGTAGGCGGCCTCGCCGATGGCCAGCTCGGCGCGCAGCAGGGGGCTGCGCTGTGCCTCGGGGAGCCGCTGCAGCATGGCCCGCAGCGCGGAGTGCTCGGCTGAGGCGTCGTCCAGGTCGTCGGCCGAGAGCCACGGCAGGCGACGGGAGCGCAGCAGGCAGCAGAGCGCGATATCCCCCAACGCCTCGGCTTGGCTGAGCGCTTGCTCGGTCGCGGTCATGGCGGCGGTGGTCTCGTGGGCCGCGAACGCCGTCCGCGCGATCTCCGCGAGCAGGCGGACATCGAGCCCGTCGGGCACGTCGGCGGCGGCGCCTAGCTGTGCGCCCGCATAGGCGAGCCAGCGTGATCTCGTGGCGACTTTTGAGCTGAAGGGCGGGATCCCTTCGGCGACGTCAAGCAGCGCGATCGCCGAGCGGGCGGGCGACGGATTCAACACGGCCGCGCGCGCGGCGTCGTCCAGCGTTGCGAGCATGGGCTGTGGAATCAGGGACATCTCTCTCCATCCTGGGCAACACGACGAGGCGCACCGTAGCGTATCGCGCTCCAAGTTGCGCGCCACAAACGTGACGTTTCATGTTGTCGGCTGCCCGCTGGCGCGTCGGTACGTTCGGATACAATGCGCCGATCGACCCGGCACCACGCGCTCAGTCGCCTGCCAGCCGCCGTCCGGCGGTGACCCAGGGGCCGTGGTCACGGCGTCATGCACGACGATGACGCCCTGCGCCGCTACCAGCGCGGCGGCGTGCACGCGCCATTGCCCGGGCGAGAAGGTCGCGCGCGACGTCGCCAGATCGAACAGCTGCTCGGGTCGCCACTCCGGCACCTGGCTGCGCACCACCGTGATCCTGCGCCCAACGCCCATGGCGTCCGCCACCAGCTCGATAAAGTCGGCGCGTTTGCGGCGCGGTTCGACCGCGACGAGCTGAGCGTCGTCGGCCCAAAGCGCCAACATCAACACCTCCAGCCCCGCCCCAGCGCCGACATCGACGATGCGGCTCGGCTCCAGGCCGATCCGCTCAACCGCCGCGGCCACAGTCAGGGTCTCAAGCAGATGTTCCTGCACGACCGCCTCTGGCCGATGATCGCCGACGAGGTTTGTGCGCGCGGAGAAGCGCCCGAGCCACGTCAACAGCTGCCCGATCGGCGCGCGCCAAGCGTCTTTCCATGGCAGCGCGTTGTCGCGTGCCAGCGCGGCGAGGGTGTCGATCGCGCTATCGGCGTCAGGCGTGCTCATTTTGACGGCACCGCGTCAGTCTCGCCGTGATCCGCCGCCGAACCTGCACCTGCGCCATCCGCTGCACCGTCGCCGCCAGACTCAGCGGCGGCCCGCGCCATCTCAGCCTCAGCGCCCGAGATCGCGCCATCGATGGCCTTGACGAAGGCGGTCCGTGCCGCTGCATCCGCGATCTTCTCGGCGTAGGTGTCGCGCATCGTCACGGCCGCAGCCTTGCGCTCGGACGCCGTCAACAGCATCGCCAGCATCATCGAGAGCTGTTGCCCCTCTTCCTCAGCCACCGAGAGCGCGGCCAGTCCGGCCCGCAGGACGGTCTCTGCGCCCGTGGCATCACCGGTCTCGATCAACACGCCAGCGACGTCCAGCCAAGTGGCGGCGCCGGCCGCGATCGATTTGCGCCACATTGTCGCCTGTTGGTCCTTCTTGCCGCCAATTCCGTAGGCCACGATCAAGAGCAGGTACAGCTCCTTGCTCGTTGGGTTGCTGAGCACCAAGGGCTCCAGGGCCGCGATCGCCTCAGCCGCTTGGTTGTTCTGCAGCAGCAACTGCGCCTGCATCGCGATGATCCGCGTACCGTCCGTGCCCGTTTTGTGCGGCTCCAACGCCGCGATCGCCGCTGGGATCTTGCCGGCTTGGCGCAGCAAGTCGGCGAGCAGCAGCCCGAGCTGGGAACTTCCTGGGAAGCGTTGCGCTCCGAGCCCCGCTTCTTTGAGCGCCTCGGGGCCTTTGCCGGAGACGGCGAGCGCCTTGACCAGCGCCAAGACAAACCGTTCGTCATCGATGCGTCCGATCTTTCGCAGCAGCGTCACCGCCTCAGCCGAGCGCTGCGTCATCCCGAGGAGCTCGGCGAGCACCAGCGCGGCCTGGCTATCGTTGTGCTGCGTCACGGCCTCTTTGAGCAGCCGCTCGGCCTCCTCCGTCTTACCGGCCATCAGCGCGAGCTGGGCGAGGCCCGCGCGGGCACCGGGAACGGAGGGCTCCAGCGACAAGGCCTTGTTGAAACCGGCCGTGGCCTTGGCCAGCAGCGCCGCCTTGTCTTTCTCGGGCGCCGTCTGGGCGCGGCCAGCGTCGAGCAGCGCTAGGCTGACGTGACCCTCGGCGAGTTTCGGCGTCGTCTGCAGCACCCGCTGCACGTGCTGGTACGCCTTGAACGGCTTGTCCATCGCGGCGACGACGTCGGCCAGAAAGAGCCGCGCGAAGGGATCCTCCTCGCGTGCGAGCGCGGCCTCGCAGGTGTCCATGCCGCGGTCGGTCAGACCCTGATCGAGCTGGACGACGCCGCGCGCAAACGCCGGCGCGGCGGACGTTGGCGCGAGCTTAGCTGCCAACGCGATGTCTGCGTGCGCTTCGGTGTACTGCGATGCACCGCGATGCGCCTGCGCGCGCACCAGCAGCCACCAGGCCACGGCGAGCTCGTCTGACAACGGCATGGGTTGGGTCAACACGCCGCCCAAAGGCACCAACGTGGGTCCGCCTTCGACCAACACGCCGATGCGCGTGTGGCTCAGGATCAGCGGCGTCTGGGTGCCGCCGGTCGCGACGACAAAGCTGCAGGACAGTCCGGCAGCGTCGCACATCGTCCGCGCCAACCAGGCCGCCTCCACCGCGTGAACGGGCGCCGCTTTGCCGGTCTTGAGCTCGTCAGCCAACGCGCCCGCCGTGCGAACGGGATGGCGGCGGGCTTCGCGGAGCGACACCTCCCGAAGCGCGCCGCCGGTTCGCCAAGCCTCGAGCCGCTTCGCGATCCCGGCCGCGCCGCCGGCGTCACCGGCCTGGGCGGTGAGCGCCGCCGAGGCGGCAGTCGGCTTTCGGCCACGTGGACCGGTGAAGCCGGCCGTGTCCCACGTGCGCTGCCACGCCGTCGTCGCTGTGTCGGTCGACGCCTTCGTCGCGCCGGATTGGGTCGCCGGTCCACCCTGCAAGAGCCATGCTCCGACGCCGACTAGCGCTAAAACCCCGACAACCAGGGCGATGCGCCCGAGCTTGCCCGAGCCAGCGGGCAGACCGGGGGGTTCCGTCGTTGGTGGTGTCACGCCTTCGCTCATGGTCGCCTCCGCAGGGTTGGCTCGGGATGGTGCCCATCAAGCACGTGCGGTCAAGAGAGCCCTTCGCCGGCCAACCACGTCACCATACCGCCCGGATCGTCGGTGATCACGGCGTCGACGCCGGCACCAACCGCGCGCGCCCATTGCCGGGCTTCGTTGAGGGTCCAGACGTTGACCTGCAGCTCAGCGCTGCGCCAGTGCGCGAGCCGCGCGGGCGTGACGAGGGCGCCATGGGGATGCACGGCCCGTAGGTGTCCACCCACCACCATCGACGCCTCGCGCAGCGCCATCTCACCGAGCGCGCCGGGCAACGAAGCGGCCCACCAATCGCAGGTGGGGTCGTGGTCGATCAACAGCGCACGCGCCAACGGGACCCCACACGTCGCGAGGCGGGCGAGGGCGCCACGGTCAAAACTGGAGAGCAACCAAGGCGGGAGATCGGCCGTGATCAGCGCCGCGACCACCGCCTCGGTCAACGCCGCGCCGTTGTCATCGACGACCTTGAGCTCCAGGTTGATGACGCCGCTGTGCAGCGAGAGCAGCTTGAGAACGTCGTCAAAATGCGGGATGCGCCCCTGGCGTCCGTGCCGATCGTGGAGCTCGAGGTCGCGCAGGGTCCGCCAGTTGTGGTCCACGACGCGACCGCCGACGCCAGCGAGGGCCTTCAGGTGGTCGTCGTGAAACAGCACCAGCTCGCCGTCACGCGTGAGTTGGACGTCAAACTCGACGCCATCGGCGCCCTCGGCGAAGGCGATTTTGAGCGCTTCGACGGTGTTCTCGACGGCCAGCCAGCGCGCGCCACGATGCGCAACCACACGCGGACGCCGCGGGTGGCCAGCCTCAGCGCGGTCCGTGTCAGCGCGGTCCGTGTCAGCGCGGTCCGTGTCGGCGCGTGCGTTGTGGGAACGCCCATGCTGGGGAACGTCAGTCTGGCTCATCGAATCCGAGCAGATCAGTCTGAGTCAGCAAGAACATGACGTGCAAGATAGCGAGTCGCTGCTGGCGGCTGCGGCATCGCTCCTCGACGGCCTCGCGGAGGGTCTCGGACGCCATCAGGATACCGAGGGCCTTCGCCTCCCGAGCCTGCAGCCGCAACGCCTCAATGGAGACGCGCCCGCCTTGCAGCCGACGATACAGACGGTCCATGTCCGGCTTGAAAAAAGGCGCCAAGATCGACAGCGGCACCTTCGTTCGCACCCCCTCGACGAGCACAGAGATCGGATCGAGATCGAGCGGTACGATGTTCTCCGGCTGCTTCTCGTCTGCGAAGAACGACCAATCGGCCTCCTCCCAACCAAAAGCGTCGACGAACTTGGCGCGAAACTGCTTCTCAAGCACCTGATAGAGCTCGTAGGGTTTGATGAAGTTCATCGCCACGAGCACATCGCCGAGACGGCCCTGGCCCTTGTAGCTGGCCTCCACCGCGACGCTCACGTCACGCTCACTCACGATGCCCTGACTGATCAAGAACGGGCCGAGCATCTCAGCCATCTGGTTGCTCGCGACGTGCACCGGCCGCCCTTTGCGGAAGTAGATGCTCTTCACCGCGTCGCCATGCTGGAGCTCCAGGCAGCCCGTCGCCTGCTCGGCGAACAGCTGGTAGACGAGGCGCGGAAAACTCAGCCGGTTCGACTCGCCGCTCCGGTCGGGCGCACCACGTGATCCAGTCGTCTCCTCAATGACGGAGCGGAGCTGCTCAAAGTCTTCGATCGCGTGGAACTCGCCGTCGTCTTCCACGGCTACATGCGCGCCCCGGCCCGCGCTGCGATTTCGAACCATGCCCTCCAGCACTTCACGGGACATAGGGCCGAGCACGTGATCGTCGCCAGATCGGAGGAGGTAACCGGCGGATTTTCGGCGCGGCGGCGGGATCAGGACAGCGGCAGTCGCCCGGCGTGGGACCGGGATCGCACGCCCGGGCCCAGCACCCGCGCCGCCAAGCCCGGCGCCTGCGTCAGGCGCAAAAACGCTGGCGGTGGTGGCCTTTGGCAGGCTGCCCGACGGGCGCACCTGGCCGCCTAGCGCGATTGGCTGTCGTCCCGCCGCCACCGGAACCGCGGAATGTGAAGACGGGTTAACGGACGACTGCGGCACGCCCGCGAGCGCGACAGAGCTCGTGTCGGGCGTCGTCCAGGCGATGGCTGGATGGCCCACGCGACCAGGGTCGAAGGCGCGCATCTGCCGAGAATCTCGACTCGCTGGCACTCCACTCAGCTCAACCGACGTATCTGCGACGAGATCGCCAACCGCGACTTCACCGGATTCGGGGGCGCGCGACGCGGCTTGGCGCGCGGCTACGTCTGCGCGACGACGAAGGATCTCACTCTGTTGCTTGCGGATCTCGTCCGGCGAAAACGTCAGCGAGTTCTGCGATTTCGCCGTCGGATTCGTGACCGCCGCGACCGGGTCAGCCGCCTCAGACACCTCAGGATCGGCAAACACCTTGACGAGAAACGTGCTCAGCGTGCGATTGGTGATCTGGGTCTTCTGCTGAAAGAGCAGGTTGACGATGTCGTCGTAAAAATCGAGCGCCGACGCGTAGCGGTCGTCGGGGTTCCGCGCGAGTGCTTTGCGTAAAATCGCGCGGACCGGCTCCTCGATGTAGGTGTGTTTACGGAACTTATGCTCGATCCGCGCGTCGCGGATGTTGACGAGCGTCTCAAGGTCGGTGCGACCCAGAAACAGCCGCTTCAACGTGATGGACTCGTAGAGGATGATCCCCAACGAGAAGATATCACTCCGAAAATCGAAGGGCTGCCCGGTCACTTGCTCCGGCGACATGTAGCCGAGCTTGCCTTTCAGCACACCGGCCCGGGAGCGATCGTCGGTCTGCGCGCCGTCCATGGTCGCGCGCGCGACGCCGAAGTCCATGACTTTGACCTCGCCGTTTTCACTGAGCAGCACGTTGGACGGTGACACGTCACGGTGAATGATGTGCAGCGGACGACCACTGTGATCTTTCGCGCCGTGGGCGTAGGCCAAGCCCTTGGCCACCTCGGCGGCGACGTACAGACAGATCTCCACTGGGATTCGCTGCCCCAACTTCGTCACGCGTGACAGCACCTTGAACAGGTCTTGACCGGCGACGTACTCCATCGCGATGTAGTAGTTGCCTTCAATCTCACCGTTTTCGTAGACCTGAACGATGTTGGCGTGCTGTAGGATCGCGCACAGTCGCGCCTCGTTGAGCAGCATCTCGACGAACGTCTTGTTCTGAGCGAACTCGGGGAGGATCTTCTTGAGAACGAGGATCTTCTCGAAGCCGCCAATACCAGCGACGCGAGCCTTCCACACCTCGGCCATACCGCCGACGCCGATACGCTCGAGCAGTTCATAGCGGCCGAATTTGGTGTCCGCGGTGCTCGCCATCGTCAACGCCCGCGCTTGAGTTCGTCCAGATACACGACGCCCGCTACGCAAGCCTCACGGTCGCCGGCATGGGGCGTGGCGACGACGCGCTGCAGCGACACACACACACCCGATTGCGCGCCGGCGGCCCCGCAAATTCGGTCCGAAAGTTCACCACACGGGCCGCCACAGCCAAACAAGACCGCTGCGGCCGCGACCACAGCGACGTGGATCAGGCGCGCGTAGATCGTCGTCGAAACTGGCAGCCGTCGCGGCATCAATGCGCCTCCTCGTGGACGGCCCCGACAGTAGCGGAGGCAACCGTGAGCGGCAACCACTCAACGACCTCAAGCCCGAATCCGGAGACCGCGCGCATCCGACGTGGGCTGTTTGTCATGATGCGAACTTTGCCGAGGCCAAGATGTCGTAAGATCTGCGCGCCGACGCCGAACTCCTT
>CALENB010000313.1 GCA_937910235.1 uncultured Myxococcales bacterium
GCTGGCACGACCACCGACGCTGGCACGACCACCGACGCTGGCACGGCTACCGACGCTGGCGCGACGGCAAAGTACGGCAAGGGCTGCACGAGCGCTGACGATCAGGCGTTCCTCGGCGGGCTGCAGAAAGACGCGGCAGCCGCCACGGCGTTCGCTGGCCTCATCAGCAATTGCACGCTCAAGAAGGGCTGCCTCGCGTTGGCTGACGCGCCGGCCAAGCAGGCCTGCATCACCAAGTGCATCGTCGAAGACAAGATCGCCACTGATGGCAAGATGAGCAACGACTGCGCGTCTTGCTACGGCGTCTACAAGGGCTTCTGCGGCGCCGACAAGTGCATCGCCAAGTGCGCTGCTGACCCGCAGGCGCAGAAGTGCTCGGACTGCCTCGCGACCAACTGCGACCCCGAGTACAACAAGTGCCTCGCGGGCGACAAGTAGACCCAGCGGGGTCTTCGGACCCACGGCTGAGTTGAAGCGACGTGAGTTGATTCAAGAGGCGGGGGGCACACAGCGACGTGTGTCCCCCGCCTTGGTTTTACCGCGAAAAAGACCGCCATTCAGTGTTGACACTCACGCGTGCACTCATGCATTGTCCGCCTCCGCGGTGGGGACGCCGCGCGAGAAAAGCACACCCCTGCGCGGGGTCGCTTGCAGACCAAAGGCCTTCGCCCAGATAGCTCAGTCGGTAGAGCAGGGGATTGAAAATCCCCGTGTCGGCGGTTCGATTCCGTCTCTGGGCACCGCGATGGCGGCCCTCCGTAGTCTGCACAGAACGCGCGAGCAGCGCTGTTCTTATCCCGGGACCGTAGCTCAGCTGGGAGAGCACCGCGTTCGCAATGCGGGGGTCAGGGGTTCGATCCCCCTCGGTTCCACCAAGCTCATGTCACCGCGCCGGCGGTTGCGACTACACCTGTAGCGACCGCAACTGAAGCAATCTGGGGCGACGCACACGGGTCGCGGCCGCCAGATCGCGGCGCCCAGCAGCGACACCCTCTGTGGTGACAACCACATTCGGCCTAAAGGCCGTCCCCCCTTGAGAGGCCATTCGTACCTGTTGCGAGTGGCCTTTTTTCATGGCGCACTTCGCTGCGCAAACGCCCGACGCGCCGGAGTTCGCATGAGCACGTTTTCCTTTTCTGCCGACCTCCAAGACATCGCCTCGGCCGACCAGCTTGTGGTCATCGCACGCTCAGCAGATCTGAAGTCCGGCTGGCCCTTCAGCGGGCTGCCGGCGGTCGTCGCCAGCTGGGGTGCGCGGCTCGCCGACGCTGCGCAGCCGGGGCGGACTGGCAGCCCGGCCACGACCCTGCTCCCTGATGGAGACGGCCCGAACAAGCTCGTTGTGATCGCATTGCACGACACCGTGACGCGGCATGTCAGCGAGACCCGGGCGGAGGAGATTTGGGGTCAGCTCGCTGGCGTCGCGAGCGGCCTGGCTGGCAACGTCGGCGTGCTGGTTGGCATGGCCGAGCCAGATCACGCCTTCGGCGCTGCGCTCGGCGTGGCGCGGTGTTTTCCGCTCTACAGCCGCAAAACCAAGCCGAGTGAGCTGACCGGCGTCACGACGATCCTGCGCCATGTTGGCGGCGTGTGCGGGGACACCGAGAGCCTGATGGTGACGGCAGATGCGACGCGCCTCGCCCAGCGTGTGACCGACATGCCGCCCGCGGAGCTCGACACCGTCGCGTTCGAGACGGAGGCCCGCGCGGCCGTTGGCCATCTGCCGCACGTCAGCGTGCAGAGCATCATCGGCGACGACCTGCTGGCCGTGGGTCTGCGGGGGCTACACGCCGTGGGTCGTACCGCGATGAAGGCGCCCCGCTTGGTGATCATGGACTACGAACCGCCGGGTGCCACAGAGACGATCGCGCTCGTCGGCAAGGGCATCGTGTACGACACCGGCGGCCTCAGCCTCAAGATCGTCGGCGATCGCATGCTCACGATGAAATGCGACATGGGCGGCGCCGCGGCGGTGCTTGGTGCGTTCACGATGCTGGCGCGCCTCGGCTACAATCGCCGCATTGTGGCGGTGCTGGCGATGGCCGAGAACGCGATCGGTCCCGACAGCTACCGGCCCGACGATGTGCTCGAGCTACACTCTGGAAAGACGGTCGAGATCAACAACACCGACGCTGAGGGTCGTCTGGTCCTCGCAGATGCCGCCAGCTATGTGGCGCGCGCCTATGGCCCCAGCTTGGTCGTTGAAGCGGCGACGCTCACGGGCGCCCAGCTCATGGCGACGGGCAAAGCCCACGCGGGCATCTGCGCGTCGGACGCAGACCTGGAGTCGCGCGCGCTGGCCGCGGGTCTGGCGAGCGGCGATCACTGCCTCGCGATGTTGTGGAGCCCTGAGCACATGCGCGCCGAGTTCAAAAGCAAGGTCGCCGACATGCGCAACTCCGTCGCCGATCGCATGAACGCGTCGTCCGCGGCGGCCGGGTTTTTTGTCTACAGCCACATTGAAGACACAGACGTGCGCTTTCTCCACATCGACCTAGCGGGGCCGGCGTTTCGCGGCAATCGCGCGACGGGCTACGGTGTCGGGCTGATCACGAAGGTGCTGCAGCAGCTGTAGTGAGCGCCGCCGCCGCGGGTACGCTGACCCGACGGTCCGGCCCCCAAGACATGTTGAAAAAGTCTACATCTGTGCGACAGGCGTGTAGACGAAGGCAACACCGTCACGTGCCAGCACCAGGCAAGTTCGAGGCATCATCACGCTCGAACGCGATATTTCGGCGCGCACCACTTCCGTTTTAGCTTGCGATCTCTGTGCTTTGCGAAATACTGACCGTCGTCGCCTCACGACTGGCACGGAACCTGCTTTGGTATCCGTCGTGAAGAGCAAGGCCAGCCATGGCCGCAACGAGGAGACCGAACCATGCGAACGACGACCCTGACGCTGACGTTGAACTTGGCCCTGCTGGCGACGCTAGCGATCAGCCTACCGGCTGGCCCAGCCGCGGCGCTGCAGTCGTGCAGCAAAGACGCTGACTGCAAGGCCAGCGCGGACACGTGCCACGGCGGTGTCTGCATTCCAAAAACCAAGCAATGCAAGGCGGACGGAGACTGCGCAAGTCACGAAGTCTGCGACATGACCTGCCCGCATGGGTCCACCTCCGGCTCCGGCACGACGACGGTCAGCGCGCCGCCATCCACCGGCGAGCGTACGCCGGACAAGCAGGGCTCCGACGACAGCAGCACCGACACCGACGCGCCCTCAGCGGGGGGCGGCAGTGGTAGCGGTGGCAGCAGCAGCGGCAGCAGCGGCAGCAGCGGCAGCAGCGGCGCATCCGAGGGCTCAGCAGGCACCGGGAGCGGGACCGCTTCGGCGAACACCACCACGCCTTGCCCGAAGGACGTCGGCGTGTGTGTCGCCTCCGTGACGAAGGTCAAGGCGGACGCACAGTGTCAGGCGTTCTGCGCCGCGGCGGCGAAGTGCAGCAACCTCGGCGGCGGCTCCGGTGGCGGCAACACCACAACGCCAGCGCCAGCGCCGGGCACGGATGGCGGTGGCAGTGACGGCAGCAGCGGCTCGGGCGGCGGCAGCAGCGGCTCGGGTGGCGGCAGCAGCGGCAGCGACGGCGGCGAAACGCCGTCGACCCCACCCGGCGCGGCTCCGACGCCATCGGGTGATGACGCGGGCGGCGATGGCGACAGCGAGAAGAAGCCGGCGGAGCCCGAGGGCCCAGACGGTGGCGGCAAGCCCGCGCCGGTGACCAAGCCGGACACGAGCGTCTGTGAGTTCATGTGCAGCGTCATCAAGCTGGAGAAGATCGCGGTCACCGAGTTTCAAGCCGCCGCCACGTGTGTCGTCTCGAACAGCACAAAGACCTGCACAGAGATCGAGGCCGGCTGCAAGGCCGAGTTTGCGGCGGTTGAGAAGGCGATGGAGGCGAATGAAGACAAGCTTGAGCTAGCCGTGGGTGGCGGCTGGGGCGGCGCCGACAGCGGCGCGATCGGCCTCTCAGAGGCCGGACAGCCGGCTGGCACCAAGTCCTCCGATGATGGTTCGAAGACGGCGGCACCGAATGAGGCGACCGGAGCGGCGGGTGCCGGTGGTGGTAACGGCGGCGCCGGCGCGGCGAGCGCCGGTGGCTGCACCGCTGGCTTGGTCGGCGGCTCGCAGGGCTCGACCGGCGCCGCGCTTGTCTTGCTCTCGCTGATGGCGTTGGCCTGGCGACGGCGCTTCATCTAGGTTCGCGATCGGTCCCGTCGCTCGGCGCTCGCGAGCGACGGGCGACGGCCGACGAGCAAGACGCGAGTCGAAGAGCGCTGTTCAGGCGTCGCCCGGTACCGCCGCCGCGTGTTCGCCAGCGAGCTGACCGCAGGCCGCGCCGATGTCTTGGCCTTTAGACTCACGCAGGCTGATGGAGGCGCCGCACCGCGCCGCTACGTCGGCGAACGCGCGGACCCGTGAGCGACTAGGCCGCTCGTACGGCGCACCAGGCCAGACGTTGAACGGGATCGCGTTGATGTGGGCGCCGACGACGAGCGCCATCTCGGCGAGCCGGCGCGCATCGTCATCGCTGTCGTTCACGTCGCGCAGCAGCGCATACTCAAACGTAATCTTCCGATGCGTACTAGGCGGCAAGGCGCGCAGCGCGTCGACCATCCGTGAGATCGGCACGCCGCGATTGATGGGCATCAGCACGTCGCGAACGTCATCGGTCGTCGCCGTCAGTGACCAGGCCAAGTTCACGTGCGGATGCGCGGCGACAAGCGCGGGCACACGCTTAGCCAGCCCCACAGTCGAGACGGTGATGCGCCTGGGTGAGAAGCCGTAGCCCTTCGGGTCCGTGAGAATGGAGATCGCGTCCACCACCGCGACGAAGTTGTCGAGCGGCTCGCCCATCCCCATAAACACGAGGTTTTGTGGGCGCGCAGCGAGCGGCCCCTGCTCGCCACCCGATACGCCACCGCGTGCGTGGCCCTCAGCGGTGCGCAGTCTGCAGGCGATCGCGACCTGCTCCACAATCTCCGCTGCGCTCAGGTCGCGTCGAACGGGCACCAGCGCCGTCGCGCAGAAGCCGCAGCCCATCTTGCAGCCCACCTGCGACGACAAGCACTGGGTCGTCCGCCCCCCGTCCATCGGCATCACGACCGACTCGATGACGTGATCATCCGCACACGCCAACACGAGCTTCTGCGAGCCGTCGATCTTCGAAATGGGCGCAAACACGACGTTCAGACGAGGCAGCAGCTGGGCCGTGGCCAGCGCTTCCCGGAGCTGCTTGGGCAGGTCCGTCATGGCGTCTAGGTCCCGCACCATCTGCACGTGCAGCCATCGAAATAGCTGATCGGCGCGAAACGCCTTGTAGCCGCACGCGACAAAGACGGCGCGGAGCGATGGACGCGGCAGGCTGGCCAAGTCCACGTTGGCAAAGTCGCTCATGGTGGCGGTCCCGGGCTTGGTTTGTCGCGATGGCGCCCCACCGCGAGCCGGCCGGGATCGCGGTCCTCATACCAGCGCGCCAAGGCTGGACACAAGCGATGGGTTGGGTCTGCCTAGCGCCGATGGTGGCGTGCGAGACGCCACGATCGTGGTTGCGTCGGGAATCGGGACGATCTACTCTGTGTTTCATTTTGAAACACCGTCTGAGCATATCGATCTCGCCAGCTCGCGACGTCGGGGTCTGTGACGACGCTCAGCAAACACGATTCTTGGCAGCACAGGAGTGTTGGTGGCGAATAAGCAGAGTCCAGGTTCAGTTCTCGTCGTCGACGACGACCCAGCCTACGTCTTCATGATTGAGGGTGTCTTGGAGACACTCGATTGTCAGGTGGAGGCGGTTGGGTCGGCGGAGGAAGCCATCGCGCGCGTGGATGCGGGCCATCACGGGGTCATCCTGTTGGATGTGGGCCTGCCCGGCCTGAGCGGTCTGGAGGTCGTCGAGGATCTCATTCAGCGCCGGCCAGGCAACCCCGTTATCCTGATGACAGGGGACATGGCGCTGGAGAACGTGGTCACGGCGACCCTGGCTGGGGCGTTCGATTTCATCTCCAAAGACAGCCAATTCAACAATCGTGTGTTGATCTCGACGCGCAACGCCCTCGATTCGATGCAAAAAGAGGAGCGTATCGCGCGCCTGACGAGCACCCCCACTGGCGAGCGCGGGTCGACGCGGATCATCTCGAACTCGGCGCTCATGGGCGAGGTCCTGGCCGATATCGACAAACTCGGCGGCTCCAAGGTGAGCGTCCTCATCCAAGGCGCGAGCGGCACGGGCAAAGAGGTCGTCGCCCACGCGATTCATGAAGCGGGGCCTCGGCAGACGGGCCCCTTCATCGCTGTGAACTGCGCTGGCATCCCCGACGCGTTGCTCGAAAGCGAGCTGCTGGGCCATGAACGCGGCGCGTTTACCGGTGCTGTGGCCCGCAAAATCGGGCGATTCGAAGCAGCCCATGGCGGCACGATCTTCCTCGATGAGATCGGAGAGATGAGCCTACCGCTACAGGCGAAGCTGCTCCGGGTGGTTCAGGATGGCCGGTTTGAGCGCCTCGGTGGGACCCAGACGATTGAGGTCGACGTGCGTGTGCTATCCGCCACCAACCGAAATCTGACGGAGATGGTCGCGGACGGCACCTTCCGCGAGGACCTCTACTACCGGCTCGCCGTCTTCACGTTGAATCTGCCACCGCTCTCGAAGCGACCGGACGACGTGGACCCTTTGGTGCGGCACTTTCTGCGCCAGGCCGTCGAGGAGGAGGGCAAGGTCGAGCCGCGCATCTCGAGCGAGGTGATGCGCTTGCTGAAGACACACCCGTGGCCAGGCAACGTGCGGCAGCTCCAAAACGTCGTCAAACATGCGGTCGTGGTAGGCGACGGCGAGTGGATGACCATCGGTGACCTGCCTGCGTCCTTCACGCGGGGCCTGTCGGTTGCGCTCGATCAGCGTCCGCGCAGCCTAACGAACCTGATGTCGCCGCTGCCCGATTCGGCGACGCCAGCGGCACGACTCGACCACGCGCTCGGCTACGCGTTCCCAGACGCGCAGTCCCTACCGTCGATGGAGGACCTGGAGGCCGCCGCGATTCGTTTGGTGGTGAAGCGGCTGGAAGGCAATCGCAAGCGCACGGCGGAGGTGCTGGGGATGAGTCGAGCGACCCTCTATCGCCGGCTGGAAGGGGCGCCGCGATCACGCCGGAAATCGGACACTGGGGCGCACTAGCTCGCTGGTCGGGGCGGTCGCCCGCGACGTTCATGGTTAATCCAACGCTTGGCGCACCGCTTCGACCCGTTCCGGGTCCAGACCGCCTGCAGAGCCCACCAACGCTAGCAGCACGCGTGATAACCGGCGGTGCGCCTCGGCGGCGTCGGGCGTCTCCGCCAGCGCGTGAAGGTGTGCGACGAGCGTGTCCGCGTCGCCTCGCCCGACTGCGCCCGTGAGACCCTGTGCGAGCGACGCGTGCGGCGCGGCTGACGCCGTCTCAACCGCGTCAAGGGCGGTGCGGGCCAAGTGAAGCAGCGCGGGCCGGGCAGCGGCGACGGGCAGACCGGCCTGCTGGCACAGGCGCTCGCCGATCGCGAGCAACGCGACCAGATCGTTGGCGACCACGGAGGCGGCGCCGTGGTAGGCGGCGCGACTGGCGACCGCGACGACGTGCGGATCGCCTTGGACCGATAGCGCGACGCGACGCGCTTGCGTGATGGCGTCAGGGTCGCCGGCGAGGGCGAAGAACGCACCGCGGAGAGGACGAGCGGCCCGCGCGGCCATGGCCAGCTGGGCGGCGGCGCTGATGGGGGGCTTTTGACCCCGCAGCACGGCGTCAAGCGGATCTGGGATCGCCGCGAGCGGATGGCACGACCCGATCGCCCCGACATGACCCGTCACCCGGAGCACGCCGGGATCTGCGACGCCACTCAGGTGGAGCCAAGTCTGGCTGGGTCGGTCGGACGGGCCTGTGCTGCGCGGCCCTGCTCGGAGCGCCCCTGCTCCGAGCGCCCCTGCTCCGAGCGGCGTCGCGCCGCGCGGCGGTAATGCTGCTTGCCACGTCGCCGCAGCGGCGTGGAGATCGCGATCCGCGGTCGCAAAGATGACGAGCGGGACCGCCAAGGCCCCGGGCGACGGCGTCGCGAGCACCTGCAGCGGCAGCTGGGCGCACCAGCGTTGAAGCTCGGCGCGCCGTGCGTCGTTGCGGCAGATCACATGCACCACGCCCGCTCCGGGCCGCGAGGCGAGCGCGAGCGCGAGCGACGTCCCCGCCCGACCAGCGCCCACGATCGTCAGCGAACCGAGGTCCTCCGCGGCAACGGGGCGGCGCTCAGGCATCGTCGAGATCCGCTGCGGCGCCGCGCGCCGTCGTGCCGTAGAGGCCCTGTCGCTGGATGCGCGCACGCACGGCGTGGGGCAGCCACGTGGGCAGCTCGCCTCGGGCCAGGGCGGCGCGCGCGTCGGTCGAACTCCACTGCGGCATCGTGATCGCGGCGGAGAACGGCGGGGGTACGGGGTGACCAGGCCGACCGAGCACGATGGGCGGCGCGAGCCGGCAGATCTCGTCGAAGCGATGCCACTTGTGGCGAATCGTGAGCTGATCGCTCCCAATCACGAGGCGGAAGTCCTTTGTTTGATGGCCACGTTGGAGGTGGTGCAACAGATCGAGCGTGCGCCCCGCGCCGCCTACCAGACGCTCATCCTCACGCACCTGCACCCGATCGCCGAAGATCGCGAACGCGTCCCGACAGAGCGCCAGGCGCTCGACCCAGGGCGTCGGCGCCTTGCCCAGTGGGTGGAGATAGACCGGCAGGACCCACACCGCCTCGACCGGATACGCGCTCAGGACCGCGGCCACCGACATCACGTGGGCGACGTGGGGTGGATCGAAGGCGCCGCCATAGAGGGCGACTGTGGTCCTGTGGGCCGTGTTCATGAAGATGCCGTGGTCATGAAGATGCCGTGGTTATGACGCTGCTGGCGCGAGAGGCCCGCTGCTCCGCGGGTAGCGCAAGTGGGGCGATGCTCGTGCCGCAAAACGCCGCTCAGCGGCCGAAAAATCAGCGGTTGCGGCGTCGAGGCTGCCGCCGGCGATCAGCGTCTCACGAGCCAGCGCGCCACCCATGAGCAAGTCCATGGCGGAGATCTCGTCGACGAACTCGTAGGCTTCGGCGCGCCACGCGAAGATCGTGGGCGCGAGCTGCAGCGCCGCGGCGATCACGGCCAGACCAGCGCGTACGGGCTGCAGCGCGTCGCGATCAACACACTCCAAGACGACGCCAGCGCACGTCTGGCGACCCCACTTCTGAAACGTAGGCTCAAACAGCAGCGGGCGCGCGGTGAGGCCTGGGCCGGCCAACGACGTGACGCGCTCGGCAAAGGCCCGCGCGTCGATGCCGGGCGCGCCCACCACCTCAAATGGCCGTGTCGTGCCGCGGCCCTCAGACAAGTTCGTCGCCTCGATGAGGCAGCCGCCGGGATAGAGCACGGCGGTGTCGACGGTCGGCATGTTGGGAGAAGGCGGGGTCCAGGCACCCAACAGCCCGCCCAGCGCCTGCTCGTCGAGGTAGCGGTCGATCTGCCAACCCTCGCAGGGGACCACGTGCAGCGCGACGTCGAGGCCGGTCTCCGCGACGTGAAGCGCAGCGATCTCGGCGACCGTCAGGCCGTGGCGCTGCGGCACGTCGATCCAACCGACGAAGGAACGGTACCGCTCGGGAACGGTGTTGCCCTCGATGCGCTCACCGCCCAAGGGATTGGCGCGGTCGAGCACCACCACCGGCACGCCACGCGCCGCGCACGCGTCAAGCGCCATGCACAGCGTGGCGGCGTAGGTGTAATAGCGCGCGCCCACGTCCTGCACGTCGAAGACCAGGATGTCGACACCGTCGAGCGCGTCGGCACGCAAGACGAGGGAATCTGCGTCGTAGCCGTACAGACTCGCGACGGGCAAATCGAAGATCGGATCGCGGCCACCCTCTACGCCGATCATGTCCTGTGCGGTCGCCCAGAGCCCGTGTTCTGGGCCGAAAAGCCGCACGACGTCAACGTTGGCGGCTCGCATCGCGTCGACGATGTGCACGCGCCGCCCGGGCACGCGCACAAGGGAAGTTGGGTTGGCGACAACGGCCACGCGCAGGCCAAGCAGGTCGCGCCAACCACGCTCGTGCGCAACTTCAGCGCCGGCGCGATAGGGCTCAAGCGAGTTCATCGTGATCTCCCGGGGCGACTCTCAGCCGGCCTGCCCGAAACCCCAACGCGTGCCAGAGCCAGCGTCGGGAGCGTGGCTAGGAGGGCGGCTCTTCATGTTCTTCAGCTTCGGCACCCGGAAAACGCAGCAAGCGCAGCTCGCCCTCGCCCTCGCCCTCGTTGCGAAACACTTCGATCTCTTTCACGTTCACGAGGTTCACGTACAGCGACGGCTCCGACTCGTTTTCGTTGCGTAGGGCCACAAAACCGCCGTCGATCGCGTCGACAACGCCGATCACCGACGTGTCTTCGTCGTCGAACTGCACAACCCACACTTTCTGCCCAACGAGTCGCTTCATACGCGGTCTCCTGTCGACTGCTTGCCGCGGCAGTCCGGCGGTGATGGTAGGGCCAGATTCCGATCGCGACAACTTCATGGCTGACACGCGACCCTCAGTGAATTCGCGACGCCCCCTCTCCAATGAACTTGACAGGGCCCGCAGGTGTTCTGCACGCTACAGGCCTCGCGGAGTTTCCACGTGCACACCTACCAGTCACAACTTAGCGCCCCAGCCCGTCCGATGGACGAGGTCTCGTTGCGCTCTGTGCAGGTCTGGTCGTGTCCGTGTGCGACCGCTTCGGCTCAGGCTTGCGTCTGTTGTCAGGCATGTCCGGAGCCCTGGCGCTACTAAGCTGGGCGGTCGTAGACCCCCGATCCCAGCACCGCCAGGGCAAAACCATCAGAATCACAGTCTCTCTCTGAAGATGTGACCTGCTCGGTTTCCAGACGTTCGCCCCAGACTCCTGACCCTGACCCAAACGTACCGGCGCCCACCGCCACCCCCGAAAAGCGACGTGCGCGTCCACAGCCAAGCACACGAACTGGCTGATTTCTGCACCTGACCCATGTTTCATATGAACGACCGCGACCGAGCCAGCCCTACAGCTCCCGTCCAACAAGGAACGCCATGAACATCGCCATTCAGCCAGCGCCGCAACCCGTCGACACCCAGTCCGCGGGGCTTGATCTCAACTACGTGGAGACCGACGAAGTCGCCGATTTCATCGCTCGCACAGAGGCCTACCAGAGCGGCGAGATGAGCTCCGATGACTACCGCGCCTATCGATTGACGCGCGGCGTTTACGGTCAGCGCCAGGACGGCGTCAACATGATGCGCGTGAAGATCCCGGGCGGCCTGCTGGCGCCGGACCAGGCCCGCCGGCTCGCCGAGCTGCTCGACGAGTCCGTGTTGGGGTTTGGCAACATCACGACGCGAACCAACATCCAGATTCACCACGTGCCGCCCGAGACGGTGCCGGCCTGGAAGGCGCGCCTGAACAGCGCTGGGATCAGCCAGCTCGACGCCTGCGGCAACTCCGTGCGCACCGTCACCCAAGATCCGCACGCCGGCCTCGCGCCCGACGAAGTGTTCGACACGACGCCGTACATGCAGGCGATCACCCGGTTCTTCCTCGACCATCCACGCGCTCGCCTGATGCCCCGCAAGTTCAAGATCGCGCTGTCGACCTCGGTCGCCGATCGCGGCCTGACCGCGATTCACGACATCGGCCTCGTGGCGGTGGTCGGGCCGGATGGCGGCGCTGCCTTCCGCGTCGCGATCGGCGGGGGACTGGCCTCCACGCCGCAGACCGCGCTGATTATCCACGACGCCTGGCCTGCCGAGGACGTGCTCACGCCGATTCTCGCCGCCATCGACCTGTTTCAAGATCACGGCAACCGCCGCGTCCGCTCCAAGGCCCGCATCAAGCACGTGCTGCGCAAGCTGAAAGCCGAGAAATTCACGGCGCTGTACCACACGTACCTCGCCAAGGTGGTCGCCGAACCGCCCACGAAGATCGCGGTGACCTCCGAGATCTGGCAGCACCATCCCTGGACGTTCGCGCCACCGCGGGTGGTGGGTGGCGAAGCATTAGCGGCCTGGGCCCGGTCGTCGGTTCAGCCGACCCGTATCCAGGGCAAGGTCTTCGTGACGATTCGCTTCGACGACGGCGGCCGCATGACCGGCGACGACCTGCGCAACCTGGCCGACATCAGCGAGCGCTACGCCGATGGTCTCGTCGCGCTGACCGTGCATCAGAACGCGCTCCTGCGCGCGGTCCACGTCGACGAACTTCCCCAGCTCTATACCGAGCTGACGGCGGCCAAGTTGGCCCGACCGGGCGCGCTGTACGCCAGCAACGCGACGAGCTGCCCCGGCACGAGCACGTGTAATCTCGGCATCACCCACAGCCGCAACCTCGCCGCCGAGCTGCAAGGCGTGCTGGAGTCACGCGAAGACTCCGACATCTCGATCAAGATCTCCGGTTGCCACAACAGCTGCGGCCAGCACCACATCGCGACGGTCGGGTTCTACGGCGCGGTCAAACGCATGGGAGGCCGACCTGCGCCCCACTATCGGCTCATGATCGGCGGCAGGGTCGACGAAGACGGCGCGACGTTTGGGACGCCGTATGGGCTGCTGCCGTCACGGCGCGCGAAGACCGCCCTAGCCCGTATTTTGGCCTGGGCAGACGCCAACAAGACCGCCACCGAGACCGCGGGCGACGCCATCCGACGCTCGACGAAGCTGGATTTGACGCCCCTGCTCGCAGAGTTCTTTGACCTCGGGCCCAGCGAGCTCAACGAAGAAGATTTTCACGACATCGGACTGGACGCGCCCTTTGAGGTGCTGAACCGAAAGGGCGAGTGCGCCGCATGAGCCGTCGCCGCCAACCGCGCGCTGCGTGCGTCCCGCGCGCCGCACGCTCGCCGAACCCCATGTGTCCGTCTTCAGCGAGGAGCCCGTCATGACCATGACCCCACACCAACCGCCGCCCGCCGCAGCGCCCCACGGCGGCCTGAGCCGACTGCGCGAGCTCGAGGCACACAGCATCTACATTCTGCGCGAGGCGTACCGGCACTTCGACTCCTTGGCGATGCTCTGGTCGATCGGCAAGGACTCGACCGTGATGCTCTGGCTCGCCCGCAAGGCCTTCGCTGGCGAGGTGCCGATCCCGCTGGTTCACGTCGACACGAGCTACAAAATCCCCGCGATGATCGAATACCGCGATCGCTTGGCGCGTGACTGGGGCCTGACGATGATCGTCGGCGCCAACCAGGAGGCGCTCGCGGCCGGGATGCACCCGTCGAAGGGCCGCCTGAACTGCTGCGCGGCGCTGAAGACCGAGGCCCTGCGCCGCACGCTCGATGGCACCGGCCCGCGGATGCGCATGAACAGCGACGGGGTGTACGTGCCGGACTGGAACCCGCGCCCGTACAACGGCGTGATCGTCGGTGCGCGCGCAGATGAGGAGGGCAGCCGCAGCAAAGAGCGCACGTTCAGCCCGCGCAACGAGACCAACGACTGGGACGTCGCCGAGCAGCCGCCTGAGTTCTGGAACCAGTTCAAGACGCGCTTCGCCCCTGGGACCCACGTTCGTGTGCACCCGCTGCTCGATTGGACCGAGATCGATCTGTGGGTCTACATCGCCCAAGAGCAGATCCCGATCATCGATCTCTACTACGACCAAGGCGCGGGCACCCGCTACCGCTCTCTCGGCTGCGAGCCCTGCACTGGCTTCATCCAGAGCACCGCGACGAACTCAGAGCAGGTCGTCGCCGAGCTGCGCGTGACCAACACACCCGAGCGAGCCGGCCGTGCGCAGGACGCTGAAGATCCCCACGCGATGGAGAAACTCCGTCGTGATGGCTACATGTAGGAGGACGAAGCTATGACCCCGTTTTCACCAGCATTCAAGCGCGCGGCCGATGCCGCATCCACCTCAACGGCGATGGCCACGTCCGCGCCGATGTCCACCCCGGTCCTGCCGCCGCGCCTAGTCGACACCAACAGCGCGGTGTTCCAAGTCGCCGAGCGCGAGGTCCTGCAAGTGGTCACGGTTGGCCACGTCGACCACGGCAAATCCACGCTCGTCGGCCGGCTCATGGTCGACACGCAGACGATCGCACCCGCCAAAGTTCAGGCGGTGCGGGAGCTGTGTGAGCGGCAGGGCAAGGCGTTTGAGTTCGCCTTTCTGC
>CALENB010000314.1 GCA_937910235.1 uncultured Myxococcales bacterium
AGGCGAGTATCTCATGACCTTTGTCTGGTCGAAGCCGCTGCCCGTCGTCAAGGACTTCCCCGGCGAGCACTGGTCACGGTTTCACTGGCACGTGTTTCAGGGATTTCGCTGGCAGGATTCGGACGTCGCCGCCCACGTCAAAGACGCGTGGGATGTGTGGGCCACGGGCAGCGACACCGAGGCCGTGAAGGTCGCGGGCGTCACGGGCTATCACGTCACCAGCTCGGCGGATTGACGGTCGCGGTGGCGTCGTCGCGCGCTGCCGTCTGCGGCACTAAAACGGGCTGTAGTAAAACCGCAGCTGCAGTCCCTGCTCGGTCGCCCAAGGCAGATCGGGCCGCACGTTCGGCTGGCGGACGACGTTGAGCGTGTAGGTGAGCGTCGCGAACGTACCCAGTCGCAGCGAGAGCGCGTTGCGCCAGGTCAGCTGTGTGCTGCGGAACCCCTCAAACGGTATCAACATGTCCATCTCCGTCGAGCCTTGCAGGTAGCGTGTGAGGCGCAGAATCCCAATCGCCGACATCTCGACTCCGGTGATCGTGGTGGTCGCAACCTCGCGCACCTCAAATGGCGTCGTCGCGCTGTTGTCGTGCGGGACCAGCTGGTCTCTGGCGAAGTACTGTCGCGAGCCGAGCCCCGTGCGCAGGTTCAAGTCGAGCGACGAGCCGCGCTGGATGCTGAAGTTGACACCAACCCCCTCTTTCAGCTGCACCGGCGAGAACGGACCTGCCAGCGTGATGCTGCTTTCACCCTTGTTTTCCGGGCCTCTAAGGCGATCAATCTCCTTGCCATCTACGTCTTGCACCACCACTTCGGTCGGCTTGGCGAACCAAGTCTCCCGGTAAAACAGCGCCGTCTCTGCGCCGACACGCAGGTACGGCCCGACCCAGGGCAACGCTTGGTAGATGTACATCGTGTTGAAATACAGCCGGTCCTTCACCGACTGCAGGCGCCCGTCCAAGAGATCCCCCGGCTTGTTGTCGGGCCCAATCGTCGGTTGCAGCGTCTGGCCCTCCTCCACCTCAAGCCGGGTCGTCCAGAGGTGAGCACGTTTGGTGAAGCGAAGCCGGTGATCGCTGAACAGGTCGACGTTGAGGCCGCTGCCCGTCACCGCGCTCGAATAGCCCTCGCTGCGCCGTGTGAGCAGCACGCTGCCGCCGATAGATGATCGCAGCTGCCACGGACTCGTACTGCTGGCCTTCGGTGCGGCCATCGCGACGCCCGCGCCGAGGAAGTTGGCCGTGATCTCGTCGAGGATCAGGTTGTAGTTCACCGCCATGCCAGGCAGCAGCAAGACAGTGGAGAAGTCTGTGCGCGCGCGGTACGTCGAGCCCGGGCGAACGATCTTGTACAGTCCTGGGGTCAACAGCCACACTTGCGTGGTCTGGCCGATCTGCTCATCGACACCAAAGCCTGCGCCGAGGTAGTCCTGGCTGCCCATGCGAATGATCTCGTAGCTGCCCGGAAAGGGGATGAACTTGCTGTTCATGACTGAGATATCCAACGTCGCCCAGTTCGGCTTGACGACGCTGGTTTTGTCTTCCGTGACCGTGACTTGTCGCACCAAGCCCTGCGACACCGAGCCCGAGCCGAACACCACCTCGTAGTCTCCAGGCGGCAGCGCGATCCGTTGCCCCATCGCGCCGCTAGCCACGAGTCTTCCGGCCCGCAGGACTCGGATACCGGGCTCGCGGTGCGGTTTGGTGCTCAACGCCGGCAGGAAGATGGCGCCCTTGCCGATGGGGACCACGGTCCGATCGGACTGGTATTGTGCCGATCGTGTCCAATCGACCCGCATGCCGTTGGTGGTGTCATACACCTCAGCCGTCGTCGGCGCCTTCGTCAGCGCGGCCTGCTTGGTCGAGGTCGGTCTGGGGTTGGTTGGCGGGGCGTCCGTTGGCGGGGCGTACGTTGGCGGGGGGTTCGCTGGCGGGGCGTTCGCTGGCCTGGTGTGCGTGGGCTGGATCGGCCTCACAGGGCCGGCTGACGCCGCAATCGCTGGCGCCGTCGCCTTCGCCGCGATCGCGCCGGTGGTCTGTTGGCGGGCTTGACGCTTGCTCGCACCCGGCTGCGTCCGGTCGCTCAGCACGGCGTCGACCTCGCGCAGCACAATCCGCATCTGCTCTTCGAGGATCTCCGACAACGCACGGACCACCAGGGCGAGATCGGCGCGATTGAGCGAGCGGCGCTCGTCGAAGCTGTATTGCCACATCACCTTCTTGTCGCTGAAACGCATCAGTCGAAACGTCATGGCGAGATGGGCGTACCAAAGTTGGTCGCCCTGCAGCTCCTCAATGGCGATGACGCTGCTCTCGAACACATGACTCGGTGGATTCGCGCCGATGTGCTCCACAACGGACGCAAAAAGCGAGCCGCTACGGAGCGTATCGCGGACCAGCTGGCCAAGCATGCGCGATGGGCGGTCCGCCCAGATGCTCTGGTGAAAAAGCTGCAGCTCCTGTGGCGAATACCGGTAGACGATCTGCGGCCGATTGTAGACCGGCGAGACCTGCACTTCCTTGACCCAGAGCTCGCCTACGCGCTTCGATGCGGACGGCTGGATGCCGCGCGGTAGGCTGAGCGTGTAATACCGCCGCTGCGGCGTGTTGGTGCCGAAGCAACCGGTGAGCAGGACGGCCATTAGCGTCGCCAGGAGACCGGTCCGGTAGCGTCGACACCAAGTGTGCCCGCGACGAACTGCATCGAGATGGAGCTGGAAGATCGCTCGTTTCATTTGCCGATCCGTTTGTCGCTTTTTTCGTCACCGCTGAACATGAGCAGCATCGGGTTGTCTTTGATCGCCTGCGCGAAGTCTCGCAGGTCGGCGGAGGCGTCGCGCAGCTGGCGCAGGGTCACGTCGATGTCGCCCTGACCACGCATGACCACCATGTTCAGACCGTGCATCAGGGTGCCGACCTGCGTGAGCGCAGCGGCCACGTTGCCCTTCGGCCCGGTGCTGCGGCGCACGTTTTCGCTGGCCGACTCGAGGTCTGCCATGATCCGGTCGGCGCGCTTGACCAAGACGGCCGTGCCCTCCGATGCCTTCGCCAAGTTGGCCGTGATCACGACCGCGTCATCCGTCACCGTCTTGGCGTTGCTGATGATCGCGGCGATGTTCTTGCGGTTGTCGGTCAGCAGGCCGGACGTCTCGTCGAGGATCTTCTGCACCGTCGCCTGTGAGTCTGCGCCGGTCATGGCCTTGAGGTTCACGAGCAGGCTGTCGAGCTTGTCGCCAATCGACATGGCCTTGACGCTCAGCTCGTCGATCAGCGATTCGCCCGCCGGGATCGTGTCGCCGGGTTTGCGCAGCGCCACGTCGGCCGAGCCGCGCGAGACGTCGATGTACTTCATGCCGGTGATGCCCTTGGAGCCTAGGCTCGCTTTGCTGTCACTGGCGATGGGGGTGCCCTTCTTGACGGTGATGCCCACCTCGATGACGGAGACGTCGTCCGACGCGACCGCCAGCCGCTCGACGCGACCGATGCGAATGCCGCTGTACGTGACGTCGGAACCTACCGACAAGCCCGAAAAAGAGGCGTTTTTGCCGCTGAATCGGATCAGGTAGCTGTCGCGCTCCTCGGTCAACGCGCGGCCGGCGAGCACAAACACGGCGACGGCCAGCACAGCCACCCCGGTGCCGACGAAGACGCCGAGACGAACCTTTTGACCGCGTGAGAGATCCGCCATCTACCCGCCTCCCTGGTTCGTGGATCGCGCCGCCTCAGTCACGCCGGCCGTGAAGAGGGCGGACACCGTGCGGTCATCGGCGGTGGCCGTGTGGCTGCGCCGCGCAAAGAAGTCGTCGACCGCCTTGATGCCGGCGCCGCGCACCTGCGCCATGGGCCCCTCGGCGATCACCTTGCCACCGCCGACCATAATCAACGAGTCCGCGATGGCCTCGATGCTGGCCAGCTCGTGCGTGACCACCACGACGGTCATGTGCAGCCGGTCCCGCAGCAGCAAGATCAGCTGGTCAAGCTCCGTCGACGTCACGGGATCGAGGCCAGCTGAGGGTTCATCGCAAAACAGCAGCGGTGGGTCCAACGCCAGGGCCCGCGCCAGGGCGGCCCGCTTGCGCATGCCGCCCGACAACTCGGCCGGATAGCGGTGTTCGGCGTGGCTGAGGCTCACTTGTGCCAGCTTCATACGGACCAGCTCCCGGATGGTGCCCTCCGGCAAGTCGCGATGCTCGCGGAGCGGCAGGGCGATGTTCTCAGCGACGGTGAGCGAGCCGAACAAGGCGCCGTTTTGAAACAGCACCCCGGTCCGCCGCATGACCGCTTGGCGACCGTCGTCGTCGAGCTCGTTGACGTTCTCGCCCAGCATCTCAACCGACCCCGCGACCACAGGCGCCAAGCCGAGCATGCCGCGCAACAAGGTTGATTTTCCGGACCCGCTGCCGCCGAGGATGACGCGGATCTCACCACGCTCCACCGTCGCGTCAATCCCATCCAGCACCGTGTTTGTACCGTAGCGAACGACCAGACCACGCACACGCACGGCCGGAGACGCTGGCGCGACGCCGCCAGGAGCTGCGGCGCTCGCTCGTGATGTGCTGCCTGTCGGTGTGTTGTCAGCCACGTGGTGCGTCACCCCAGTACGACGTAGAACAAGATGCTGAACGCGCTGTCAGCGATGATGATGAAGAAGATAGCCGATACGACCGATTGCGTGGTGGCGCGGCCGACCTCTTGCGCGCCGCCACGTACGCCGATGCCATGGTAGAGCCCGATGAGCGCGATACCCCAGGCGAAGACGGCGCTCTTGAACAGACCGGTGCCGAGATCCTTCAACACCAAGGCGTCGACCGTCGCCTTCAGGTAGGGCTGCGGGGCGATGTCAAGATAGATGGTGCCAACGATCCAACCACCCAAAATGCCGAGAACATCGGCTAGGAGCGTCAGCAGCGGCACCGTGAGCATGATCGCGATGAGCTTGGGTACGGCGACGTAGTCGGTGAAGGAGATGCCCATGACCGTCATGGCGTCAATCTCCTCGCCGACCTTCATCGTCGCGACCTCGGAGGTGATGGACGCCCCGGAGCGACCAGCGACGATGATGGCGGTGATCAGTGGCCCCATCTCGCGGACCATGGAGATCGCCGTCAGCGTCGCGACGTAGATGGCCGCGCCGAATTGGCGCAGCTGGTAGGCGGATTGGAACGCGAGCGTCAGCCCGACCAGAAAGGTGATCAGGCCGACGATCCCAAACGCCTGAGAGCCCATGAGGCTGGCCTGCTGGAGCAGCGCGGACCAGCGCAGCTTGCGAGGACGCATGAGGGCGTAGACGGCGCTGACGGTGACGTCGGCGGCGAGGACGGTGAAGTCGACCATCGCGCTGACGCCGTTGGCCACCGAGGCGCCGAGCTGCTCAAACCCGCCAGCTGTGGCGGCGGCGGCCGGCGGCGGCGCCAGTGGCACCCGGTAGAGCGACAGCCACGCCTCGACGTCGGGCTGCGCCTCGCGTAGTTCGACCTCGAAGCCGCGCTGTTGGCTGACGCGCCAGAGGTCGACGAGCGCCGCCGTTCCGGCTGAGTCGATGGTGGGCACCGAGGCAAGATCGAGCACGAGCTGGCCAGATTTCGCGGGTAGCCTGCGCTGCACCTGACGGTCGAAGTCACGCACGGTGTCGGCATCGAGCGGTCCCGAGAGCCGCCAGACACGTCGCTGCGCATCGGAGCCGACGGCCTCCTCACACGTGAGCGGCGTCGGGGAACGGGGAGTCGGACCGATGCAGTCGCCTCCTGTGGGCGCGTGGTGTCGGGGATGCCGTGAGGAGGGTGCGCGCGGTGGTGCCGGACGGCAAGCCACCGACCTCCTGTCAGAGTCGACGGGGCGGCGCGTCAGTCAGACGCGGCCCCACATCGGTGCGACGCCGCAGTCCCCCTCCCAACCTAAGCCTCAACGAGACCACCATCATGAAATCTACGCGTCGGGTACTCAGTGCCCTAGTGACCTTCGGCCTGCTCTGCCCGGCCATCATGCATGCGGCCTGTCCCGCCCCCGGCCAAATCAAGAGCAAAATGGATCTGCTCGACAAAGGCGCGTGTCTGCGGGGCGCCAACCTGTGGCAGAAGCGCGGCGGCAGCACGACCTCGCCGCCGTACACGCAGGCCAACTTGGACGAGCTGGCCAGCTGGGGCGCCAACTACCTCAACCTGAGCATCCCGGGCCCCTTCACCGAGAAGGCGCCGTATCAATGGGACGCCGGGATCGCGGCCTCGATGGTCGATCTGATCAAGAAAGCCGAGAAGGCCAACCTCTTTGTCATCGTCTCCTTCCGAACCGGACCGGGGCGCAACGAGTCGGTGTTTGGTGGCGAGTCGGCCCCGAAGCTCAACGCGGTGTGGAGCTCGCAGACCGCCCGCGACGCCTGGGTCGCGATGTGGAAGCAGACCGCGCAGCTGCTCAAGGGCTACGACAACGTCGTGGCCTACGATCTGATGGTCGAGCCCGAGAAACCTGTGCACGCGATGTGGAGCCAGATGGCCAAAGACATCACCGTCGCGATTCGCGCCGTCGACACCGAGACGCCGATCGTCGTGCCCGGCGCGGACTGGGACACCTATCTCTCCCTGCCGGACATCACGCCGACGGGCGACTCAAAGACCGTCTACGCCGTGCATCAGTACTCCCCGTACGAGTACACCCACTCCCTGAGCACCGCCCAGCCGACGTTCAGTGCGATGCAGCAGATCTTCGACGCGATCACCAAGTTTGAGAAATCCAGCGGCGCCCAGGTCATCGTTAACGAGTTCGGTATTCGCTACGACAACAAGACAGCGGCGGCCTTTTTGCAGGACGAGTTCAACTTGCTCGAAGCGATAGGCGCCGGCAACGCGCTGTGGTTGTGGGAGAGCAAGCAGCACAGCTACCAGGGTGAGTTCACGATCTACAACGCCCCGGCCGGAGTGGCGAAGACGATTAAGGACTATTGGGCCAAGAATACGGCGTTTCCGTCGACTGTCGCCGCGCTCGGTGGCCAGGCCCCGACCCCGACCCCGACCCCGACTCCGGTCCCGACCCCGACCCCGCCGGCGAACCTGTGTGGCAATGGCAAGGTCGACGCCGGCGAGGCCTGTGATGACGGCGGCAGCAACGGCAGCTATGGCGCCTGCAAGACAGACTGCAGCGGCGCCGGCCCCAAGTGCGGCGACGGCGTCGTGCAGAGCGTGGAGCAATGCGACGACGGCAACGCCAGCAACACGGACGCGTGCCTGAACACGTGCAAGGCGGCGACGTGCGGGGACGGCAAGGTGCAAAAAGGCGCGGAGCAGTGCGATGACGGCAACGAAATCAACACCGACGGCTGCTTGAGCAGCTGCATCACGGCCATCTGCGGCGACGGCAAGGTCGACCCGGGCGAGGCGTGTGATGACGGCGGCAGCAACGGCAACACGGGCATGTGCAAGACCGACTGCAGCGGCGTCGGGGCTAAGTGTGGCGACGGCATCGTGCAGGGCTCCGAGCAGTGTGATGACGGCAACGGCAGCAACAGCGACGCGTGTCTCAACACCTGCGAACAGGCGACCTGCGGGGACGGCAAGGTGCAGAAGGGTGTGGAGCAGTGCGACGATGGCAACAACGACAGCGGCGATGGCTGCTTGGCCAATTGTCAGGTGGCGACGTGCGGCGACGGTGTGGTGCAGAGCGGGGTCGAGCAGTGCGATGACGGCAACAAGGATGACACCGACGGCTGCCTGAGCACGTGCAAGACGGCTGACAAGCGGGTCGCCGAGACTGGCTCTGGTGACGCTGGCGCTGGTGGCGCTGGCTCTGGCGACGCGGGCTCTGGCGACGCTGGCTCTGGCGACGGCCCCACTGTGGACGCAAGTCTGGCCGCGAAGATCGCGCGACTCAAGCACAGCGCGGCGAGGCTGCAGGCGAAGGCCAAGGCCGCCGTGGCGAAAGCCAAGCTGCTGATGAGCAAGCGGCGTGCGTCTCGGACGAAGATCGGGTGGCTGCTGGCCAAGGCCAAGCGGTTGTCGCTGCGGGCGGCGATCCTGGCCGAGAAGGCGGCGAAGCTTGAGGCGGCGGCGTCCGAGGAAGCGCCCGCTGGGCGCGCGGGGGCCGGCCGGGGCTAAGCCAGGAAGGTCGGATCCGGCCACAGTGCAGTCTGACGCGACTTAGACCCGAGCAGGCGTCGCGAGGTGTGTCATCGGGCCTCGATCATCGTTTCGTCCATGACGGTAGACCAGGCAATCTCGCGAACACCCGGCTTTGACGCAGGCGAAGGTGGGTGGCGTCATCGGAGGGT
>CALENB010000315.1 GCA_937910235.1 uncultured Myxococcales bacterium
GGGCCAACCGGCGCTGATCGCCACCGAATCACGACTCAGGATGACCGGTGGGCTGCTCATGGGCGACGCCGCGCTGGTCACCAGCGGCAGCCACCTCGATTTGGCGGGCGTGCGCCTGATCAGCGCAAGCGGCCTGCTGTGCGGCCGCAAGGCGAGCCCGCTGGTGGCGTCGGTCTGTACCGTCGAACCGGTCGCGGGCGGCACACGCCGCCACCTCCATGGCCACTGGCGGGTGCTGCCGGGCACGACCCTGCGGGGCGAGGCACCTCTGCGCACCACGACCGCGACCGAGGCGCCGTGAGCGACGAAGCTGTAGGCCGACCTTGGCGGCTTGACGCCGTGATAGCGCACGCCGGCGCGCTGCCAACCGGCGTGACGGTGTGGCGGCTCGATCTGTCTGACGCCGAGGCGGCGCGCGCGGTTGTGAGCGACTACCTCTCAGCGCAAGAACGCGCGCAGCTCGCCGCCGATCGTCCGACGCCCTGGCGCGCGCGGCGAGCCTTGGTGCGAGCGGCGCTGCGGGCGCTGTTGGGGGAGGCCTGCGGTCTCGCCGGCCAAGATGTACCGCTGGTGCTTGGCGCGAATGGAAAACCCAGCCTGGACGCGTCCGCTGGTCAGCCCGACCTCCACTTCAACGTGAGCCACAGCGCCACCCAGGCCCTCCTCGTGCTGAGCCGAGCGGGCGCGGTCGGCGTCGACATCGAACGCCACAAGGCGCGGCGTGACGTGGTCGCTCTGGCGCAGGCAGCGTTCTCACCGGTCGAGGCCGCGAGCGTGTCGGCGGCGACCGGTGGCGCGCGTTTGGGCCGGTTTTATCGGCTTTGGTGCGCCAAGGAGGCCTGCGTCAAGGCGGATGGACGCGGTGTGAGTTTAGGACTGCAGCGCTTTGTGATAGCTAGCCCGGCGGCCGGTTCGAGCAGGCTGGTCGCGGTGAGCTTACCCGATCGCAACGACACGCCCTGGGCGGCGCTGCAGCTGTGGGATCTCGTGGTGCCGGACGACTACAGCGCCACGCTCGCGATCCTCCCCACGTCACTCTGAAGCCGGCCGACGCCCCGATGATCACTCGCCTCACCCAGCTCGCGCGCTTGTTGCTGACCACCGGTGGTTTTCTGTTCTTCTACGTCGGGGCCGTGTTGCTCTCGTGGCTGCTGCTGCCGTTGCTGCGGCGACGCGGCGGGACGCCGGCGGAACGCTCGGCGCTGAGTCGCCGTCTGGTCGGCGCAGGATTCCGCCTCTTTCACGACTATCTGCGTGTCATGCAGCTCGTCCGATTCGATCCGCGCGAGCTGGCACCACGCCTGCCGCCGGGTAAGTTCGTGTTCGTAGCAAACCACCCAACGCTCGTCGATGTCACAGCGTTGATCGCCGCCCAGGTCGACACGACGTGCGTGGTGAAAGGCAGGTTATTTCGCAGCGCAGCCCTCGGCCGGCTGTTGCGGTATTGCTGGCATATCGACGGCGGCGGCAGTCGGCTGGCGGGCGGCGACGGGGTCGTCCCCGCGGGGGTACAACGGCTCGCGGCGGGGGTGCCGGTGCTGATCTTTCCGGAGGGATCTCGGTCGCCAGAGGGCGGCCTGCGCAGTTTCAAGCGGGGTGCGTTTGAGATAGCCTGCCGCGCCGAGGCCACCGTCGTCCCCCTCTTCATCACCTGCTCACCGGCGGTGCTGGCCAAGGAGGCGCCCTGGTATCGCGTGCCACCGACGGTGCCGCGATTGCAGGTGATCGTGCTGCCTCGTATGGATCCGACGAGCTGGCAAGGCGACAGCCGCGCCATGGCCAAAGACGCCCGCGCGGGGTATCTCAGGCTGCTCGCTGGAGAGGAGCTGGGCCAATGGCAGCCGACGCAGCCGGCGAGACGGGATGACACAAGCCAGACTGGAGGGCGCAAGCCATGATAGAGGCACAACTAAAGACGCTGATTGTCGAGGCGCTCATGCTCGAAGACGTCACCGCGGACGAGATCGAGACGGACGCGCCGCTATTCGGCGACGGTTTGGGGCTCGACTCCATCGACG
>CALENB010000316.1 GCA_937910235.1 uncultured Myxococcales bacterium
GATCAGCAAGAGCGCGCGTTCGCGCGGCGAGCACAGCATCAGCGTGCCCTCCCACGGCCAGAACGCAGGCCAACAGCGACGCCGAGCGCGCGATCCTGGACGCGACGCCACCCGCTGGGGCCGTCTTGATCGCCGAGGGCGACGTGCGTCCATGCCGCGACGGTGACGGGTCCAACGTCCACGCCGAATCGCAGCCACACCGCGCTCAGGCTCACGCTGGTCCCGGGTTTGGCGGCGACGAACAGGGCCGGCGCGACATCGACCCGCAGGCGCGCCCGCACGGCGGCGCCATAGCCCAGCAGCACCCGCACGCCGATTCGAGGCGCGGCGCGCACACCCGACCCGTACCAAGTCGCCTTGTCGTAGGCCACCCAGAGATCCGTCGTCAGCAGCAACTCGCCCGGCAACCAGGCGTTCCAGGCCCATGCGCTCGTCGCGACGCCAACGCGACCCGCTGCGCCCACGGCGGCGGCGGCCATCGCGTCCGTCGCAGTGGTGCCTGAACCGACCCAGCCGAGCCGGAGCCCCCAAATGCTTCCGGACTGACTGGAGCGAGCGCCGCCGTCCACGTCCAGCCACACGCCAGCGCGGACGGCCGCGTCGGTCGGCGCGCCTTTGGTCGCGGCCAACTCGGCGGCACCGACCCACAACCGATTCGCGCCGGCGCTCGAAAAACCGGGCTTTGCCACAGCGAGCGAGGGCGTCAGTCCGCCGGCTACGATGAGCGCGCTGAGCAGCATGGCGCGACGCGCCTTCGCCACGTGGGGCCGAGCTGAATGTGCGCGGGCTGCGCGTCCACGGCTATCCCATACGGACATCTCTTCCCGTCCCTTCGGCAAATCCTGACGCTCTTGGGACGCATGATTGCGGACAACGATCCATCAGCGCTGCCCCGTAGGCAACCCGGGTGGGTGGCGCGTCCGTGCAGCGGTTCACTGCCACATTCGCTCCTGACGACTGACGAACGCCTGCGTTTGCACCTCGACGACCATGGGCTACCCTCGGCGACCTATGCTGCGTCGCGCCACCCAACTCTCCGCCTCACCGTCACTGCTGCGCCCTAGCGCGCGGCTCCTCGTCGTCGTGACGGTTGTGAGCTGCTGGACACCAGCCCGCGTCGCTGTCGCTCGACCTGAGGCCGACGCCAAGGCAGCTGCCGCGACGGCGAGCGGCGCTGCGTTGGCGACCACGGCTACGGCGGCGGCGCCGGTCAGCGAGTGGGAAGAGGCCGTCAACGCGTTCAAGTATCAGGACTTCGACACAGCGATCCCGCGCCTGCGCAAGCTCATCTACCCAGCGCCCCGACTGGAGCGCAAGCGCGAATGGCTGGCGCGTGAGTACTTGGCCGCGGCGCTGTGGTGGTCCGGAAAAAAACAGCCCGCGCTCGACGAGTTCACGGCCCTGCTGGTGCGCAACCCACCGGCGCTCCTCGATCCAGCCTACTATCCGCCGCAGATGATCAAGGACTTCGCGCAGCTACGCGAGAACCTCATTCGATTGGGCGTCATCAAACGCAATCAAAAAGCGCAGATCCCAGATGAGCCGGGCCGACCACAGCCGCCGGCCCTCGTGCTGGCGTTGTTTCCTTTCGGCGTCGGCCAGTTCGCCAATCAGCAGCCGCTCAAGGGCGCCCTGTTCCTCGGCACCGAGCTGGGCTTGGCGACCGCTTCGGCCGCGCTGTACGTGTTCAATCGAGATCTGGGCGTGCAGGGCCGCAGCCAAGCCTCCACCCGCGCCTGGCAGCTCTCAACTGGCGGGGTGTTCTGGGCAGTCGCAGCCTGGGGCATCGTCGACGCGGTCCTGCAACGTCGTGCATTAGCGGCTGAACTGGCGCGCTCCGCCCGTCGTATCGTCCGCTGAGCGCGCGTCGTCACATGACCCGCCCCGACACCTTCGCGTTGTTGCACCTGCTCTGTCGCCCGTGCCTGCCCGACGACGCGCCGCACCGCCTCGCCGCGATCCTTGGCCCCATCGACTGGTCGACCCTGCTGCGCAAGCTGCACCACTACGGGGGCCTGAACTGGGCGTGGGCACACACGCAGCAGCTCGGCGTGCCGCTGCCCCCGGAGCATCGGACCGCGCTGCGTCGCGGCATGCAGCGAGAGGTGGCGCGCGCGATGCTGACGACCGAGGTGCTCGACGCGCTGGCGCCCCTGATTCGCGGGCCCAAAGCGGACGTGCTGGTGATGAAAGGGCGCGCGGTGGAGGCCCGCGCGTACCCCGCCGAGGTCCTGCGGCCGAGCAACGATCTCGATCTCTTGGTGCGGCCGGGCAAGCGCGACTCGGTGGCGGCGTGGCTGCGCGCCGCTGGCTGGCGTCCGGTGCTGACGGTCGGCGATGGACACGCCCAACTCTGGCACGGTCCACAACGACGCGGCGCGATCGATCTGCATGAGGCGCCGCTGAGCCCGTCGCGCTTCCGAGGCCTGAGCCCGAATGAGGTGGCGGGCCTGTTCGCGCAGGCGATCCGACTCGACGATGGCACTTGGACCCTCGATGAGATCGCACAGACGGCGCTGCTCCTGGGTCACCTGCACGCCGGCGTGTTCACCGACCTACGTCACCTTGCAGACCTCGGCCGGTGGCTGACGGTCGTCGCGCCCGATCCGGCGACCGTGGCTGCCCGCCTGACTCGCTGGGGGGGGCGGCGGTGCTTTCACGCCGCCATCACGGCCACCCAGCGTTGGGACGCTGCCACGCTGCCCGCTGCGTGGCGGACGCCGCGGTCGCAGCCGTCGATTCGCGAGCTGCGCTGGCGTGTGTGGTTGGACCTCGCCTGGCGGGGCAGCGAGCAGGGACAACTTGAACCACCGCTGTGGGTGCGCCGCGCGGCCCTGCTGAGCCACCTCGACGCCCCCGCCGCCTACACGCTCTCGCAGCTGCGGACCCGAATTCAGGGCGGTTAAGCGCGACCCGCGGACCAGTCAATCCGCGATCGGCACCTCGACGACGACCCGAATGGGGAGCATCTCCGCGCTTGGCGGTTCACGGGTGTCCGGGAACACGAGCCGAATCCCTGCCAACGGCGTGAACCCCGCGGCGACGACCCGCTTCTCAAACGCTGCGACGCCTGCGACGAGCTCGTTGATCTTCATCTGCGCCTGTCCCGTCGCCACCCGCGGCCGCACCGGCAACACCGTGATCTTGCCCGGATACGTGGGCTTGACCGCGACCGCAAAGGACACGCGCCCGTCGACGACGGTGAACATGCCGCTCGAAGCGACGGCCACATGTTTCTCGGTGACGGCGGCGCTGAGCGCGTCGATGGAAGGCAAAATCTGGGCGCCGGTCGCAGGTGCGGCGACAGCGAGTCGATACGAGGCCCCGGACGCGACTCGAACGTCGTCGGTCACCTTCGGCATGGCCAGCTTGTCGCCAGGAGCGGTCGGGGCCACGCCGCGCACATGCAGCACGCTGGTACACGCGTGGGGGTCGAACTTGGTCCCGGTCGTGTTCGGCTTCGCTGAGTCTCTCAGGACACACCACGTCGCTGGTAGCCGGCCGCCACCTTCAAACGTGCGCCACCCGTCGACGGTCAGGTGCCCCCCATACAGGAGCCCCGGTAGCACCGACTTGTCGTCGGTCGCCTCGCCGGGCGTCGCCTTCACATCCTTCGGTAACCAAGCCAACACGCCGTAGTGCAGCTGCATGCGAGCGGTGTCGAAGAACGCCACGACCCGCGCCGGCGTCCCTTGCAACGTGAACACCAATGACGTCCACGGGGCCGCGCCGTTCACGCCCGAGGCGACGCGTACGGGTTTGGTCGACTTGGCCTGCGCCGGCGCGAGCACCGTCAACGCGTGGGCGATGAACGCAGCGCGGCCGATGTCTCGCGCGGCGAAACCGCACGGTCGCTCGATGCCACCGCGCCGCTCAACGCAGCTCTTTGGCCGCCAAATCGCCTGCAACAGGTACGTTGGATCGCTCACGATGACGCCGTCGGTGCCGAAGACCTGCACCGTGATGTTGCGACCCTCGATGTCCACGGTGTAGGTCGCGTTGACCAGTGACCGGAGGCTCGCCTCGCCGCCGCTTGCCGCGGCGATCGCGTCCAGAAATCCGGCTATCTCGCTGCGAGAGCTTGGCGCCAGCGCTGGCTTCGGCTGCGCGACGGCGGTGCTGCCGACCTCGACGGTGCCGCGCCAGTCGCCGGTTTCGCTGGCGGCGGCCGGCCCAGGCACGGCCGGCGGCGCCTGCGGTGCGACGGCAGGGAGCTCGGCGGCGGCCGGCGCCTTCGGCGGCGCGGCGGGACGAACGGTCTCAGCGCGGGGGCTCATCCACATCACGATGCCGACCGCCACCGCGGCGCCTATTGCCGCGCCGATCAGCAGCTTGATGTTCCCCGATGCGTCAGCCATGGCGTCCTCCGTGCGTGCCCGATCCGACGCGCGACTCGTATCACCTCGGCAGACGTACAGCAGCGCTGGGCCGCCTGCGAAGTGGTCCGCATCACAACACAGGCGTGAGTCGCCTTTCAACGGCCGTCGCTTGCCGATCGGTCGTGGCCGACACCCAGTGGACCGTTGCCTGCCGTGGGAGCGGCGTGCCACTGTGACCGCATGGCGTGGATGTGGATCGATTTGGCGGCAGTCGTACTCGCGTGTGGCGCCTTGGTGTCACCGGGCGTGGCGCTTGAGCGGCGCTGGTGGGCTGCGCGGTTCGGCGAGTCGCGCGGCCTCGCCCACGCCGTCCTCGGCCTGCTGTGCTGGTACGTCGTCACCTTTGTGGCGGCGATGTCCGGCTGGTTTGGGCGGCCGCTGGTCGAGGCGTTCGCTGGCGTCGCAGTGGCCAGCGCGCTGTTGAGTGTCCTGTTGCGGCGACGTCGCGACGCGACGGTCGGACCGGACCCAGGCGACCGCCAGCCAAACGATAGCCCTGAGGCTGTGCGTCGATGCGACGAGCAGCGCCCACGGGCGTGGCATTTCGTGGTGATCGCCGCGCTGATGCTGCCGCACTTCATTCGCGCCACCAGCCCGGTCGTGGCGTGGGACGCAGCCACCTACCACTTGACGTTGCCGCGCCGGCTGCTGGAGACGGGCGCCTTTCCGCCCGTCGACTGGCTCTTCTACGGCGCATGGCCACAGCTCATGGAGCTGCTCTATGGCGCGGCGATGGCAGTCCGCGATCACGTCCTAGCCAAGGGCCTACACGCGGCCGCGGGCGCCCTGTGGCTCATCGCGATGATGACGTTTGCGGCGAATCGCGGCGCGCGAACCGCGGGCGTGCTCGCTGCGTTGGCCGTGATCGCCTCCCCGATCGTCGCCTACGAGCTGCCGCTCGCCTACGTCGACCTCGCGCAGGCCGCGCTGCTGCTGCTCGCGTTCGGTTTCGGCGAGCGGGCTTTCCGCGCCGAATCCCGCGGCGCGGCGCAGGCTGCGCTGTGGGTCGCGGGCATCGCGGCCGGCTTGCTGGCGGGCACCAAGCTCATCGGCGTCGCGCAAGCCGGGCTGGTCGGCGTGCTGCTGCTGGCGCGCGGTTGGCGGGCGCCGACCGACCACGTCGGGCCGCGGGACGTGCTGCTCCGCTACGGCGCGGTCGCCATCGCGCTGTGGCTACCGTGGCCGGTTCGCAGCGCGATTGAGACCGGAAATCCAGTGTTTCCGCTCCTCACGGCCTGGTTTGGCGGGCCGCATTGGAGCCCCGAGCTGAGCGCCAACCTCGCGGCGTGGCACCATCGCATCGGGATGGGGCGCGGCGCGATCGACTGGCTGCTGCTGCCGTGGCGCGTCACAACACAAGGGGGAGCCGGGTACGACCACTTCGCCGGCGACATTGGTGCGCACTGGCTCGTCGTTGGCGGGCTCGCCGCGGCCGCGATCACGCTTCAGAGTGAACATCGGGCATGGGCACGGCGCTGCGTCGGGCTAGGGGCGGGGCTCGCGCTGCTGTGGGCGATGACGTCGCAGCAGGCCAGGCTGCTGCTCCCGGCCCTCGGACCCTTCGCGCTCGCGGGCGGACTCGGCGCCGCGACGCTCATCGCCAGGCTCGGCGACGCGCGGCGCCAGCGATGGGCAGGCGCCGCGCTCGTCGCGACGATCGGCGTCGCGATCGCCATGGGTCCGCATCGACGACACTGGGACGAGGCGCGACAACTAGCTGCGCTGAAATCTCAGTACGGTCGCAAGTTGATGTGGATGGCGATGCCGAACGAGGCCCGCTTCATCGCGCGTTCGTTGCCGCAAGACAGCCGTATTTTGATGCTGCACACCAATCAAGCCTTTTGGATCGGGCGCGCCGTGATCGCCGACAGTACGTTCGAAGCCTCCCAAATCGCCGATTGGATCGGGACCGACGCGACTGAGGCGGAGGTGCACGCCAAGCTCAAGGCGGCCGGGGTGAGTCACATCCTCTCCGCTCCACCGCGATGGCCGGGCGCCGCGCGGCTCTACCCCGAGGCGCTGACGCGACTGGCGACCGATCCGAAGCTGTGTCGCCCGCTGTTCCACGACGCTGAGCACCGCGTCTGCGTCGTCAAGAAACGCTAAGTTGCCGGCCGTGGAGCAATCGTCGTCAGTGCTCTACCCTGACGGACCCAGAGCGGGTTGGCCGCGCTGCGAAGGAGTGTGCAATGACCGCCCCGATTGGCGTTGTGTTTAACCCCAACTCCAAGAAGAACCTCCGAGATCCCGCGCGGTTCGATCGCCTGCAGCAGCTGCTTGGCGATGACGGCGTGGTGTGGCGGACCCGACACGTCGACGACATCGCGGCCGTGGTCCACGACATGCTCGACAACGAGGTGCCCTACTGGGTCGCCGATGGTGGCGACGGCGCGTTTCACTGGCTCGTCAACGTCGCAGATCAGGTGGTGCGAGAGCGCGGCAAAGGCGAATCCATCCCGGCGATCATGCCGACAAACAGCGGAACGATCGACTTCATGGGCCGAAAAGCTGGGGTTGTGGGCGACGCCGAGTCGCTGCTGACCGAGCTGGTCCGACTGACGCGGCGGGGGGAGGCGCCCGAGCGCGTGCCCATCGATAGCCTGCGACTGCGTGGCGTACACGGCGACTGGTCCGAGCGCCCAGGCGCTCCCTTCGAGCGCGTCGGTTTCGCGACGGCCCTAGCGGGGATTGGGCAGGGTTTCTTCGACAAGTTCTACGCAAATGGCCGCCTCAACGGCGTCGGCGTGCTGGAGACGGTGGGACGGATTCTCGCCTCCGCCTCGACGCGCGCGCGACCAGTGGCCTTCCTGCCGCTGCCGACGAGCCTGCGCTGCTATGCCGACAGCGTTTTTGAACAAGCGCATCTCCACATCGAGATCGACGGCAAACCCGTGCCCCTGAAACATTTTCGGGTGGTAAACGCCGGCTCGATCGACATCAACCTCGCCGACCTCTTCCGGCTGTTCCCGATGGCGGCAGCGCCCGGCGTGATCCATGTACAGGTCGGCGACCCCGATCTGCTCGATGTCGTGCGCCAGTTGCCGCGGCTGATGGCAGGAAAAGCCATGAACTTCGAAGGGCTCATCGAATGCCCGGCGACGGAGATGTCCCTGGCCGTGCGGGGTCAGGGCAGCATTGACCCAGTCATTGACGGCGAACTTTTCTACGGACTCAAAGCGTTATCGGTCACGCCAGGCCCAGCGATCGAGGTGCTGCGCGTGGTCGGTCAGCGCTGATCGCCGAGAAAATTGGGCCGTTCCGATGCACTAGACTTGCCCCACTCTGGATCAGCGCTACACTGGCCCGACTTGGTCGAACAGCGTGGACATGCCTGCGGTGCCGACAGAACCTCCCGCCCGCCGTTTGCCCGGGATGCTTTTTTGCGGTGCTTGTCCCTGGTGCTTCCCCCGCCCACCTCGGAGCTCATTCTGGCCAGTACGCTGCCGAAACCGACGCCGCCGGAGCGATGGCCCTCCGCGCCTGCGCATGTCGTGCTGTTGTTTCTGGTGTGCCTGGGGGCGGCGGCATGTCTACCGGGCAAACGCGACAATGCGCCGCCGGCCAACGCAGCCGATGGTGTGGCGGGTGATGGTGTCAATCCAGACGCTGTGGCCGGTGATGGCGGCGTAGACGGCGCCGGACAGGACGCCGCTAGCCACGATGGCGTCGTTGGTGATGCGTCGCTCGACACCAGCGCGGACGACGCCGCAACCGACACCCAGACCATCGACGCTGGCCCCGTGCAGCTGCCCAAAGGCTGCACGCGCGACGCCGACTGCGACGTCCCAGGGGTGGGTCAATGCGCAGTGGCGACCTGCGATCTCGGCTCCGGGCTGTGTGAGCTGTCCGATGTCGCCAAGGGCACGCCCTGCTCCCTTCCTGACGTATGCGTGACCCAAACCACGTGCGATGGCGGGGCGTGCACTGGCGCCGACACCAACTGCGACGACGGCAACAGCTGCACAACCGATCTCTGTTTTGCGTTCGAAGGATGTGTGCACAAGGCGGCGATGAAGATCTGCAATGACGGCGACCCGTGCACACTCGCGGACGCTTGCACGCAGAGCACATGCGTGGGGATCGTGCGGGACTGCACCGCGCTGAACCCTTGTCTGGCCGGCTTCTGCAACACCGCGACCGGCGATTGCGGCCTGGGCGACGCCACCGCGGGGACCTCGTGTGACGACAACAACGTCTGCACGGCGTCCGACGGCTGCGATGGCAAGGGCAACTGCGTGGGCACCGCGCTCAACCCTGCGAAGGACTGCGACGACAAGAATCCCTGCACCCAGGACATCTGTGATCCGGCCAAGCCGGGTGGCTGCGATCACATCGCCGTCGCCGGACCGCAGAGCTGCGACGGCGACCCGTGTACCGACGACGCGTGCAACGCTGGCAAATGTGTCTCCACCAAGGTGGACTGCGACGATTTCAAGCCGTGCACCCAGGACGCCTGCAAAGCTGCCGCGAACGGGACCGATCCGGAGTGCAGCTACGTCAAGCTCAACAAGGGCGACTGCGCGGACTCCGAGCCGTGCGCAGAGGAGGCCACGTGCGTGGACGGCGCCTGCAAGGTCAGCAAGCCGAAGGTGTGCGACGACGGCAACCCGTGCACCAAGGACTCGTGTCTCGACAAGGCAGGCGGCTGCCTCTACCTCGACCAGCTCGGCCCCTGCAATGACGGCAGCGGGTGCACGACGGAGGACACCTGCAAGGCCGGAAAATGCGCGGGAAAGCTGAAGGACTGCGCGGATGGCGACGCCTGCACGCTCGACAAGTGCGATCCGGTGACGGCCAAGTGCGAGAACCCCTTGGCGCCCGAAGGCTATGTCTGCGGGACGGACAAGGTCTGCAAGCTCGGCAGCTGCAAGGCGGGGACCTGAGATGCTGACGCGACGACGGCGACGCTGCGTGCGACGAGCG
>CALENB010000317.1 GCA_937910235.1 uncultured Myxococcales bacterium
TGAGATGGTTTTAACGTCCGATAATGAGGATTATGTCAACTCGAAAGGGTGGCTCGGAGCTAAAGTGCGTTCATGCGTCTTATCCCCGGGACGAGGGGGTCTGTGCGGTGGTGCTACTCGGTGTGGTCGCGCACGAACGTGAGCACTTCGGCCTGATAGTCGGCTTCGTCCTGCTCACGGAAGCTGCCGTGGGCCGTGTGCTCGAGCACGACTCGGCGACGATTGGCCTGCGGCGTGGCGATGGTGTCAACGACGAACACGCCGACCTGCCAGGGCGCCACCAAATCGTGGCGACCGTGGATGATGAGCGTGGGTACGTCCAGGTCGGTCAGGGTCTGCGACAGGGTCGAGTCGGTCGCCAGCTCGTTCATCAGCGCGGTCGCGGCGTGGGAAGCTCCGACGTTCATGGCCAGCGGGAAGAGCGCGGCCGGCGAGCGGAAGATGAAGCCCATCATGTCGAGCTCAGGGGCCGGGGGCGTGGGGTAGGCGTCGAACTCAGCGCTCGCGTTGCCGGCGAGGGTCAGGCAGCCGAATAGGTCGGGCCAGTCGGCCGCGGAGCTCAGGGTGTCGTGGGCGTCGAGCCAGGTGACGCAGTCTCGCCAGGCCGCCGGTTCGGCCGCCGTCGCAGCCCGCGCAGCGGCCTTGTCGCGCAGCCGCCCGCGCAGGTGGGAGAAGGCGAGGTGCATGTCGTGGTTGCCGAAGGTTGAGATCCACCCATCGACCCCCCCGCGGCGACGCGAGGCCTCCGGCCCCAAGGTCAGGTAGGCGGTGCCGACGGTGGCGCCCCAGCTCGTGCCCATCAACATCAGCGAATCGACGCGATAGCGAGCGCGTAGAGCCCCCACGACGACGTCGAGATCGTCGGCGAAGCTGGCCACCGACGATGAGCTCGGGTCGGCCTGCCCACCTGCGATGCCTGCGTGCCGCTGGTCGTAGTAGGCCACCGCCACCTCGCTCTCGAGCCAGGGCTGACCCACGAGCGCGGGCGCGATGGCGCTGCCGCCCGGCCCACCGTGCAGGTAGACCACGAACCGACCCGACGCGACGTTGCCCTTGACCCAGACCGGCATGTCGGCGCCGCCATTGCGGACGAAGAAGTAGTCGCCGTCGTCGTAGTAGCCCTGGCAGGCGGCGCAGCACACCAAGGCCACGATGACGCCAAAGGCGACGACGCGGGCGAAATAAGGCTGCATGGAAGCACTCCTGGGCGGCGCTGCGGCCGCCGCGAGAGACGGGGCCGGCGTCAGCGGGGACTCAAGTTGGGTCGCCAGATCACGCCGACTTGACCCGTGAGGTGAGGGAGCATGTAGCCGTTGAAGGGGTACTGACCGAAGGCGCCGAGACGCACGAACACCCGCAGCGGCGCCACTGCGCGCCGGGCGAGATCGAGGCCGAAGCCAACGCTGAACTCGGGCGCCACGTAGGGACGTCCAGGGTCGAACACCTGCGCGACCTGCCCATCGTCGCCCCGGGCGTAGACGTCGCCCTGCGGCCAGGCATGCAGGTAGGCCACGCTCAAGATCCCGTCGACGTACCAGCCGCTCATGCCGGTATAGCGGTTGCCAAGACCGAGACCGGCGCCGAGGGCGATATGGTTGCGGCGGTGCACATAGTGGGTGACGTCCGCGGTGGCGAGGAGTTGGTAGCCGCCGCGCTCGACCAGGGTGCGCTCGGCGCCGAGCCGCACCCCGGGGTGGGTGAATGTCTCGCCGAAGTACGCCGCGCTGAACCCCCAGCGCGACGTCTCCGAGGTGGCGTGGACGGCCGGCGCGCTGAACGCCACCGCCGGGACCAGGGCGCAGGCGAGCGCGCAGACTCCAGCGATGAGCCATCGCCCGGACTGGCGCGGCGAGGTCCCGGGGCAGGGGACACCGGCCGGCGCAGGGGCTGGCGCTCGGGATGGGGCCTGCACGGCGAGAGGACGGCGCCAAGTGCAGCTCTGAAGGGGAGAAGATGTATGGGCGGCCGTCGTCATCCCGTGCTCCATGTTCCGAACAAGCGAATCTCTACCGATCGACTCAACGCCCCGAAAACGGAGCCAATCGTGAGACTGAGCTGGGGGCATCGGTCGGGCCTGAAGGTGCCGCGGCGCGCAGGAGGCGATCGGCCTGATTGGGGACGAGCGATAGGTGGCCCTCACCGGCGACGACATGGAAGCTGGCATCTGGGATGGCCGCGGCTAGGGCGCGGTTCGCAGCCATTGAGGCCATCACGTCATTGTCCCCGACGAAGACCTTTGTCTGGACTCGAATCTCTTCGACTCGAAACCCCCAATCGCGTCGATAGAGCAAATGTTCCGTGACCGATCCTGACACCCCCTGAGCGTAACCAAGCCGCTTGCTGGCGACATATGCGCCGCCGTGAACCGCGAGGTACGCAGCATCGGCCGCACCGACGCCTCCCCGGGTCTGACGGAGCAGCTTGGCAGGGTCCACATGGGCGAGGCTGCGCTGTTGCTCAAGCAGCTTGCGCAGGGCCCACGGCGACCAATCCGCGAGCTTGGCGACGAGTCGGAATGGCAGGGCGATGTCGGTCGCCAATGCGGCGAAGGGCGGCGCCGGTGCTGCCCCGACCAGGACCAGCGTCGTGATCCGCTCTGGCATCGCCCAAGCCGTCGCGAGGCCATGCGGCGCGCCACCCGAGAGCGCGATCACGCCAAATCGGCGGATCTTGAGCTGCGAGGCGATGGCGGCGACGTCCCGAGGCCAATCGAGCAGACGCCGCGTCGGCGCTGGGTCCGAGCCGCCGAAGCCGGGCCGGTCGGGGGCGATGACGCGGACTCGGAGCGCTCGGGCGTGCCCTTCGAGCGCAGCCCCCTCGAGTCGCGAGCTATCGCCGCCCGAGAAGTAGAAGACGACGTCGCCTTCGGGGTCGCCGTATTGCGCGTAAGTCACGCGCCTGCCCTCCACGACGACGACGCCGTCCGGTGGGCGCTGGGTGAGCTGGTCGATCTGGGTGGCCATGTGTAAGTCCAAGGTCTTCGGATGGGAGCATGCGCTCGTGGCGAGGGTCAACAGCGCGATGGTCGCTGCGGCTCTACGTGGGGACTTGTGGATCATGACGCCTCCTGCTGGTCGTGGTTCTATGGTGGTGGCGGCGCGCGGTGCACGCAGTGACCAAGGAGGACAACGAGATGACAGTTCAGGCCAGGTCATGAGCGCCGCGACCGTCACGAGCCTCGCGTTCACTCCGCTGCTGCGCGTCGCGCGAGCCCTGGGAGGCGACCTCGAGCGCAGCGTCGCTGACGCGGCAGGCACGCTGCCGGACTGCGCGTCCCTGCAGGAGCACGTTCCGGTTGAGCGCTACCTCGACTGCTGGTCGGCCCTCGAAGCCGCCCTCGGACGCGAGGTCGCGGTGGACGCCGTCGCGTCGCGATCCGATCTCGCAGACCTCGAGATTTTTGGCTTTCTCGCCATGACGGCCGCTGATCTCGATGCCGCTTTCGCGCGCATCGCCGCGGTCCGGGTGCTGTGGGCCTCCGGCGCTGGTTGGTCGGCGACGCGGGGCACGCAAAGCGTGACGCTGCGGTATCATCCTTGGGCGGTGGTGCATTCGGGCAACGACGCAGCTTCGGCCTACGCCGTCGTAGAGATGTTGCGCAGCATCCGTCAGATCGCCGGCGCTGATTTGGAGCCGCTCGCGCTCTCGATGGACCACGGGAGCGGCGCCTACAGCCTGACGCTCAATGTCGGTGTCGGCACGCGCAAGGCGCTGCGATTCGATGATCGCCTCCATGACTTCTTCGTCCGTGAATGCGAGGCTCTCGTTGCGCGACGGCCTGCCGCGAGCGACTGGCTCGCGCAGACGACCGAGGCGCTCGCCCGGGCTCACGCTGGCGCCATCCCGACGGCAGCGCTCGTAGCCCGACAGCTCGCGGTAAGCCCGCGAACGCTGCGGCGCCGGCTCGCTGACAATGGCACCACATTCGCGCAGCTTCGCAGTAGCGTCGCGCTTGAGCTCACGCAGGCCTGCCTCGCGCGAGGCTTGTCGACGGCTGAGACCGCCTTCGCGCTCGGATACGCTGAGCCGAGCGCCTTCTTCCGCGCGTTCAAGGGCTGGACGGGTTTGACGCCTCGGCAGTTCTCCGACGCCCCTCGCCGACAGCAGTGCCGTCAGTAGAGAGCAGGCACCCATTCACCCACCCCCATCGTCCAAGAAGTTGACACCTGATTATCCCGTGTGACCGTCCTCCTCAGCCGCGCTGCCAGCCGCGGTCGGAGCGCGTCATGGTGCCAGCCGTCACCCTCGAAGCCTTACTCGCCGAAGTCATCGCGTTGCGCGCCGAACTCGCGGCGACCAAGACCCAGCTCACGGCGGTAAATGCCGAGAACGTCGCCCTACGAGCGGAGGTCGCGAAGTTGCGCGCGCAGATTAACCAGTCGTCATCCAACTCCTCGCGCCCGCCTTCCTCCGACCCGCCGTGGCACGTCAAGCGGAAACCTCCCAAGCGACCATCGGGGCGCAAGCCTGGCGGGCAACCTGGCCACAAGCCACATCGGCGTGAGCGTCTCGAACCGACGGAGGAGTTCGACGTCCATGCCCCCGAGTGTTTCCATTGCGGAGGCTCGCTTGGCAACGAAACCGTCATTGGCGAAGCCCCGCACGTCCACCAAGTGGTCGACATTGAGATCCGCCCAGTGGTGAAGGACTTTCACCTGCTCGTCCACCAATGCCCTGCGTGCCGTGGCAGAACCCAGGCATCCATACCGCTGGGTGTGCCGAAAGGTTGTATCGGGCCACGCTTGCAGGCGACGGTCGCGCTGCTCGCAGGGCGTTACCGGCTCAGTCGCACCGCGGTTCATCAGATCGTCCAGGATCTTTTCGGCGTGCGCGTGAGCGTGGGCACGGTGCAGAACACCTGCGAGCGAGTCAGCGACGCGATCGCCACGCCGGTGGCGCAGGTGCTCGATGCGGTGCGGTCAACACCCGAGCGGCGTCAGCTGTGCCATGCCCACCTGCGCCGCGATATCCAAGCGTTGATCGATCGAGGCGGCGCGGCAGAAGTCGTCGGCAAAGCGCTGCTCACGCAGAACGACGCGATGTTCTCGCTGTGGCACGCGTTTGGGCGCGGAGAGCTTGGCCGGCCCGCATTAATCGACGCGATGATCCCGGTGCAGCAGCGCACCCGTGCCCTGCTCGAAAACGGTCTGACGCACACCGACCACAAAGTGAAGGTGCTCTCCAAGGATCTGGTGCGGCTGTGGCCATCGTTGTGGGTGTTCGTCGCGAACGATGACGTCGATCCAATCAACAACGTCGCTGAGCGCACGCTGCGTCCCGCGGTGTTGCTGCGCAAGTGCAACGGCGGGACCCGCAGCGCCGCTGGTGCCAACTTCACCGAGGGCATGCTGACCGCCTCGGCGACAGCGAGCCGTCAGGAGATCGGGCTGTTCGCGTGGCTGTGCCAGGCGACGGAGGCTGCGGAGTCCTACACGTCGCCGCCGGGGCTGCTGGTGGCGGCGGTAGGGAGTGGGTGAATAGGGACGTCGATGTCCAGTTACTCGCCGGGCGACCTGAAGTTCAATGACGGCGGCTGCACGTACACCACGAGCAAGTACCTCTGCTCGACCAACGATAAGAAGTAGCTGCGGCGCGGCGCGGCTGGTGCACCAGACCCGCAGCTAGGGCAGCGATACGCCGACGCACAGGCTGGAGATCAGGCCAAGTCCGTGCGGGTCCGCGGTGAAGCCAAACGTCTGCGGCGCGCCGGCTGGCCGCGGTTTCAGTTGGGCATAGAGACCGCCCGCCACCTTGGCAGTTGGACGCCAAGCTTTGCCGCGGCGACGCAGGCTCTGAGCGTCGAAACTCGCGACCTCGCCACCCTTGCCCGCCGCCCAAAGGGTCTTGCCGGCGGCGCCGTAGACGAGGCGATGGAGCCGCTTGACGCCCTGGCCGCTGCGGAGGCGCTTCTGCGTGGCGATGTCCCACACCTCCAGCCGTGCGAGCCGATTGCTGCCGAGGGCAAGGCGGGTGTTGTCGGGCGAAAAGTCGAGTCCGTAGACGGTCGCCATGGCCGGCACGGTGACTCGGGTGCCCTTCGTGACGTCGACGATATGCACAGCGCCGACGCTCGTCGTGGCCTCGATGTACTCTGGGATCGCGAGCAGCGTGCGGTCCTTCGACAGACGGGTGCGCCCGCCGACAGCGCCTCGCTTGCGCGCTGGTGTCGTGAACGAGATGACGCGGCTGACCACGCCGTCGGCGGCGCTCACCCGCACCACCGCGACAGCGCGACTGACGCGATCGAGGCCGACTTTGGTGGATTCGCTGAGCAGCACCAGATCGTCGCCACGGCCGTCCAGACCGACGTGGACCGCGAATCCTCGGGCTTTTGGCGCTAGGATCTGGATCGGCGCGCTAAGCCGAAAGGCGTTGGCGCCTCGCCGCCAGCGCGCGAGCGTATACCGTGTGCCCGCCACCTTGTCCTGCACGCGACCGCGATAATCAACGCTCAGCGTGAAGCGCTGGCCGGTCGTGTCGACGTGCACCAGTCGCAGGGTAAAAGCGTCACGCGGGACGCCCTTGCGGCTCGTGTGGGCGAGGGGGCCGCCGGCCGTAGCGGGACGCAGCGAGCTGCGGAGCGGGGCGACGGGGATCTCGACCGCGACGACCTTGCCATCGCGTTCGTCCAGCAGCGTCAGGCCCAGGCTGCCCACACGCGCGTCGGTCGGGGATCGGCCGTTGCGCTGCGTACCGAGCAGCAGCCAGTGATCGCCCACGCGGCTGACCCGGGCCGGCACGATCGACGAGCAGCGCGCGGCCGACGGCGCGGCGCGCGCAGCGGATGGACCGCTGGCGGACGCCGCCAACACGAAGAGGCCGACGACAACCGCGACGGCGACGCGGCGAGGCCGCGAGGTGTGATTGTTGGCCATGGTGTCCCCCCGCTGATGATGCAGAACCAGGATACCACCACCCGACTAGCTGACCCTAGACCGAGTCGTCAATCGGGGTGTCCAGTCGAAGAATTCGCGCGCGGGTGCTTGAACCCAGCGACGCAAGTTCATACATAGGAGCCACCACGCCGCCGCGGCGTGGCCCAACGGCGCGCCCACCTGGTGTGCCGTGACGCGCTACCTGTACCTCTTACGACCGGATGCTCCGCCATGAACTGTCAGCCCCTCGCCCACCGTACCGCCCTGCTCACCCTCCGCCGCGCCCTGCCGCTGGCTATGGCTGTCGCGTTTGCGCTCAGCCTCAGCGCCTGCGGTGGCGCCCAGAAAGCCCAGACGACGGCCACGGCGACGGCGACGGTCAACCCTCTCCCGGCCACAGCGGTCTGCCCGGTGATGAAGAAGACGTTCAAGCCGACCGCGGCGACCGAGACGGTCGTCGTCAAGGGCAAGACCTACTACATGTGCTGCGCTGGCTGCGCCGCCAAGTTGAAGGCCAACCCCGACAAGTACCTGTCAAGCGCCGCTGCACCTGCGAAGCCCTGCGACGGTGGCTGCGATAAGAAAGACGGCGCCGCCGCCAAGCCCTGCGCCGACTGCGAGAAGGGGACCAAACCCGCCGCCGCTGGCACCCCGGCCGCGACGACGACCGGCGCCGCGATGCCCGCCACCGCCGTGTGCCCGGTGAGCGGCAAGACCTTCAAGCCGACCGCTGAGACCGCGAAGGCGACGCACAACGGCAAGACGTACTACCTGTGCTGCGACGGCTGCGTGAAGAAGTTCGCTGCGGATCCAGCCAAGTACGCGAAGTAGTCCCGTCCGATTAGCCCAGAAATCCAGGCTCGCGGGCTAGCCCGGACGCAGACCTCATGCTAGAAGCGCGCGCACGATCAGCCGTGCCGACCCTGCTAGCCGAGGTGCCCATGTCCACGTCCACCCCCACCATCATCTACACG
>CALENB010000318.1 GCA_937910235.1 uncultured Myxococcales bacterium
GTAGCCGACGCACCGAGGGATCAAGCGCGTCTCGTGGCTCTCGCCCGGAAACGCGGCACGCAAGGCGTCCAAGACCGGCTCGACGTCGAAGAACTTGCACGAAAAGATGTCGAACCAAGCGCGACCGGTGGCCTCGAACCAATGCAGCGCGATGTGGCTCTCGGCGATCATGGTCATGGCAGAGAGCACGCGCGAACCGTCAGGCAACAGCGACGGCAACACGTACGGGCGCATGATCGGCGTCATTTGGATGCGTTCTGGCAGGTTGTCGAACAGGCGAAACAGGCCGTCCATGTCCGTTGGGCCCTGATAACCGGCGATATCGATCATCAGGTGCGGTCCAAAGTCGTCGTCGGGGTGCACCTGCGTGTCCTTTCGCCGCGCGCGACCGGTCATCTGCTGGTGCGTCGTGTCAGCGGGCAGGCCGCGTTTGAGCAGCAGCGCCGCCTGGTCGGGCTCAAAGGCGGTAGGCGAGACGAGGTCGGCGAAGTAGCACTCGCGGAAGCTGAACGTGTGCAGCGTGAAGTGGCCACCGGCGAGCAGCACGAACGCGCTGATGCCGCAGTCGTCCGGCTCAACGCCGTTGTAGTAGGGCAGCAGCATCGGCGGCATGACGGGCTCTAGACCCAGCGCTGTGGGGATCTCGTCACAGAGCTCCTGAACGAGCCGAATGTCGTCGTAGCGGGAGCGGTGTCCGCCGAAGCCGTCCAGGGTAAAATGCTGCATGGGACCTCACGTTGGCGTATGCGCGCAGAAGCTGAGCTCTGAGGGGTGCCGGTTCAGGTCGCGGCGCGCGAGCTGGTGGGCGGGGCGTAGTGTGGCGACGGCCTGCCCAACAGGCAACCGTGGCGCGCCATCAGCGCGAGATCATCCGGGACCTAGCTCGGTCGTCGAGATACGAGCGAGACCCCGTCGCTACCGCGGCTTTGTCAGCGTCCGTCTCGCAGCATGCGAGGGCCACCTCCAGCTGTCTCAGAATGCGCTGGCGCCATGGGTCCGCGTTTTTCGCGCGCGTCTCTCCAGCGAACACAGCCCGTCGTACGTATTCTCGGCGATCTCCACCCACTCTCCACCCACCCCAGCGCGACCGTGGCGCGTGCCTTGGCGGCGCTCAACAGCGCGCCAAAGCCCTGGTCAACTCCAAAATGGCACCGCCGCGCGCTGGCCACCATCAGCACGTCCGCCACGGATTCACACAAACTCTCCGCCTCCCGCAGCGTGTGTCGGGCGCCGGCTGGGTCGTGCAGGGTGTTCATCTGCTCGTTGGCGACGCTCCAGAACAGCAGCATGTCGCGTCGCCCCGCGTAGTCGCGCTTGGTCCGGGCCTCGTTCAACAGCGCCGCGACCTTGGTTATCCGGGGTTTTTGTTCCATTGCGCTGCCTCACGGCTCACGAAGTTCGGGCGCCGCGAGGCTGGTCAACTGTGCGCCTTCGGTGCGCCTCGCATCAGGCGCTGAGCGTCCTCGTGGCGGTCACGATCGGCGCCGGAGACGCGTCGGACCGGCCGATAGATCGAACCGCGCCGTCGCACGTCCCCGTTCATGCGGGTGGACATCGCCAGGACGACCGACAACAATCTCCGCGACAAGAGCACCCCCCCGTTCGATTCTGGAGTTTGGCATGAGGACACGCGAGGAGTTACACCACGTACTTGGCAGAGGCCTTCCCGGCGCCGCCATCCGCGCTCGCCGCAGCCTGTTGGTCCTGGCCGTCTTCACGGTGGCGCTGCTCTTCGCCCTCCCCGCGTTTGCGCGCCGCGCTGGTCCTGTCGAGAAAGATCACACTGGCCGCGGCTGCAGCGCGTTCAAACCCTGCCCGTCAGGGTACAAGTGCGGCTTCAACTTCAAATGCAAGCGCAAGAAGTCCAAAGTGGTTCATCATTCGCCGCCGCGCCACAAGCCGCCCCGGCGCGCGGCGCTCGGCCAAAGCTGCGGCGGATCGGTGCAGTGTTACGCTGGCATGCAGTGCGCAAACGGGCGCTGCCGCAAGCCCTACACGCCCCCGACGAACGTGATCGTTGGTGAAAACGGCAGCTGCGGTGGCTCGCGAAGGTGCGCGAACGGGCTGGTTTGCGCTGGCAGCCGATGCCGTCGGCCCAACAAGCCGCAGCCGACCGTCATCGTTGGTCTCGGCAGTCCGTGTGGCGGCGCGCGGCGTTGCACCAGCGGATTGCAGTGCCACCCAGCCCATCGTCGGTGCGTGCGTCTGAACCAGCCGCCGATGGGCGGCATCGGCGCTGGCGGCCTGTGTGGCGGGGCGCGACGCTGCGTTGGCGGCCTGTTCTGCGACAGCCACTCGCGCCGCTGCCGACCTTTCGCCCAGACCGGTCAGTCGTGCCTCAAGACGCCATGTGCGGCTGGCCTCCAATGCGCAGGCGGCGTCTGTCGTCACCCCGGCGCTCCACAGCGCACCATCATCGTCGGCCAAGGGGCGGCCTGCGGTGGGATGTACCAGTGCTCAGGCGGGCTGCGCTGCGATCCGAGGATTCGTCGCTGCGTGCGCGTCGGCGCCCACCCGGCACCCGGCGGTGGCGGCGGTAGCGGCGGTCACAGCGGGTATGTGCAGCCGGGCAACCAGCCGGTGGCTTGGATCTACGAGCACGGCGACTACAAGGGCCGCAGCAAGGCCTTGCTCCCCGGCCGCCATGGGATCGGCGTGTTGCGCACGAGCATCGGCAACGACCAGCTGAGCTCCATCCGCTTGGCTCCGGGCTGGGAGGCGGTCTTGTATGAGCACAACTTCGCCGGCCGCTCGCGCCTCGTCCGCCGTTCAGAGACCTTCGTTGGCCCGGCGATGAACGACAAGACGTCGAGCCTGGTCATTCGGCGTCGGCACTAAGGAGGGGCTTCGGTTCACTCGGAGCCCAGCCGCTGTTGGCAACCTTTGCACCCGTGGCGGCGCCGTATGGGACGAGCAGACACGCACGGCGCGCGCACGCACACCGCGACGTCGAAGCCGGCTATGCGGTGCGGGCGACGCGGGCGGCGCCTCGCGGCGATGAGTCTGGCGACCCTGCTGGCCGCCGTTGCCACGCCCACGGCGGCGGC
>CALENB010000319.1 GCA_937910235.1 uncultured Myxococcales bacterium
TGCTGCTGCTGCTGCTGCTGCTGCTGCTGCTGCTGCTGCTGCTGCTGCCGCCGCGCCCTCGTCCTCGTCGAATCCGACCCAGCTCCGCCACGCCAGCTGCTCCGTGGCGGCGTCGTACGCCGCGCGAATGCGCTGGAACTCCGCTGGCGCGCGCTCTGGACGATAGATCTTGATCAGCCGCACGTACGCCCGGCGCAACGTGAGCTTCGATGCGTCCGTGAGCGGGACGCCGAGCAGAATCAGCGGATCGTCGGTCTCTGGTAGGGGAGGGAGCGCGGTCATGTGTCGCCAAGCATGGGTCACCCGCCGCAAATCGTCACCAACCACGTCACCCCAAACGACCTCACCACCGCTCGGAACCGCCCAGGCGTTCGCAGAGCTGGTTCAGGTCCCCGAAGGCCGTCTCGATGGCCTTGGTGTCCTTGCCACGCAGCGCGGCCTCAAAGCTGTCGATCGCGTGGTCCAGCATCGGCTTCTGCCCCGCCGGCAGCTCGCGCCACAGCAGGTCGGCCCGAGTCAGCACGTCTCGGTAGCGCGGCCGTTCATGTGGATCCGCTTTCAGCCCACGAATTCGCTCTTTTGCGCGCATCAACTCAGCCGCATCCAGCACCTTGCCCTCGCGTTGAAAGATCTGCGAGAAGCGCTGTTCGACGCCCTCCACGCTCGCTTCGACTTCGAGGATTCCGTTCAGATCGAACGTGAAGCGCACGGCAAAATCGGTGCCGGCGTCGCGTTTAGGCAGGTTCTTGATCGCCAAAACGCCGAGGCGATGGTTGTCCTGCACACGTCTGGCCTCGCCCTCATAGATCTCAAGATCGATCGCCCGCTGTCCGTCCTGCACCGTCTGATAGACCTCCACCTTGGAGGCGGGAATCACCGTGTTCCGATGAATGATAGGGCTGAAGAATCCGGCCAGTCGCTTGCCCGCGATCTCGCGCGTCACCTCGACGCCCAGGCTATGGGAGGCGACGTCCGTCACCACGAGGTCGCTCACCGCCTGATCGTCGGCACAGAGCGCTGCCTGAATCGCCGCGCCGTGGGCGACCACACGGTCAGGGTCCGGGCCGAGCAGCGGCGGCCGGTTGAACACCTCCGTGATGAACGCGTGCACGCCCGGCATCCGCGTCGCCCCGCCCACTAGGAGGATCTCCTGCAAGTCCGCCAGATTCAGGCCAGCGCTGCGGAGCGCGGTCCGGCACGGGCCAACCATGCGCTCACGCAGCGCAGCGGTGGCGCGCTCGAAGGCCGCTTGGCTGATGCCGACCACCTGCGAGCCCAACGCCTCGGGCAGGAGCAGCTCGGCCTTGGGCCAGCGTGACAGGGTGCGCTTGACCACCTCGGCGCGTTTCCGCACGAGCGCGAGCTCGTCGGGCTGCTCACGGGCGACCTTGTCGGCGTCCAAACCGGCCTGCTCGAGCGCGAACTGAACCAACGCTTCGGTGAAATCTTCACCGCCCAAGCGACTCTCTCCGGCGACGCTGCGCACCTCCAGCATGCCTTCGAAGCGCTCCATCACACACACGTCAAACGTGCCTCCACCGAGGTCAAACACCAGAAAACGGCGCTCTTCGGCGTCTTCGACGACCGCTGACGTCGCCGCTGCGCCATCGGTGACGCCGCCGTGCAACCCGTAGGCGATCGCCGCGGCTGTGGGCTCGTTCAGTACACGCTCGACGGAGAACCCAGCCGTCTCGGCGGCGCGTTTCGTCGCGAACCGCTGCGCTTCGTTGAAGTAGGCTGGCACCGTCACGACGCATCTCGTCACCGCGCACCCAAGCGCCCGCTCCGCGTCGGCGCGCAGCGAATCGAGCACCCAGGCGCTCAGCTCCACCGGCGTGAACGAGCGATCTCCGATCCGGAGCGAGATGTCACGCCCCATCTCGCGCTTGAACAAGGCCGCCGCGTCGCCAGGGCGCGTCGCGAGGATGTCACGCGCTTGCCGGCCGACAACCATGCCCTGGCTGCGCCGATCCCACGCCACCACCGAGGGCGTGAGATCCTGCCCAAGCGGGTTCGGAAAAAACCGGACGCGCCCGCCTTCGTACAAGGCGATGGCCGAATAGGTCGTGCCGAGGTCGATGCCGACGATCGGGCTCGGTCGCTGTGTCATGGCGCTCCCAGTCGGCATGTGGGATGGCATGCAGAGTCGGTAATATAGCAGCCGGTGCCCGGGCTGGCTCAAGGCTCGCTGCGACAATCCTGGCTGCGACAATCCTGGCACACTGCCGCGCTGGCCACATCCCGAAGAATCAGGCAGGAAGGGCGCCCATCGCTGGCGTTGAGGAGTTGACCTGTGTCGTGGCGTCTTGCCGAAATGAAGACCGAAGTCAGCGCCACCTGGGGGCTCGCTTGGCCCGTGGTGGTCACTCAGCTCGGCGTGATGTGCATGGGGCTGGTGGATTGCGCCATGGTCGGGCCGCTCGGGCCCGACGCGCTCGCCGCGGTGTCCATCGGGGGATCGCTTTGGTTCACCGCTGTGTCGTTGCTGCTGGGCGTGGTCATGGCGCTGGACCCGCTGATCTCTCAGGCCTGGGGCGCTGGCGAACGCGGCGAGGTCGGCGCCATCTTCTGGCAAGGCAACTGGGTCGCCGTGGCCGCAGGGAGCGTGCTCAGTCTGGCTTTTCTCGACACGAGTGAGGCGTTTCGCTTGCTCGGTCAGACCGACGCGGTGTCCGAGTTGGCCGGGCGCTATGTCCACGCCCGCGCCTGGTCGGTCCTCCCCTTTCTCTTCTTCGCGGTAGGCCGGTCCCTGCTCAATGGCGCCGGGGTGACGCGGCCGGTCATGTTCATCGCCGTGGTGGCCAACGTCTTCAACTATTTCGCCGACAGCGCGCTGATTCAGGGCCGATATGGCGCACCGGCGCTCGGCGTTGATGGCGCCGGTCTCGCCACGACCGCGACGCAAGTGGCGATGGTGCTCGCGCTGTGGGCCGTGCTGAAGGCCCCGCGTTTCGCCGAAATCGACCTCCGCATGCAGCGACCAAACCTCCGCCGCATGCTCGGAATCGTGCGCCTCGGGTTGCCGATCGGAGGGCAGCTCGTCACCGAGTTCGGGGTCTTCGCGGCGGCGGCGACGATCGCCGGGCAAGTCTCGGCGCTGTCGCTCGCGGCCCACCAGATCGCGTTGGGGCTGGCGTCTTTCAACTACATGGTGCCGCTTGGGCTCTCCATCGCGGCGAGCATTCGGGTTGGTCAAGCCATCGGCGCGCGCGACATCGCCGCGGCAGAGCGCGCTGGCCGTGTCGCCCTGTTGCTCGGCGGCGGCGCGATGGCGGCGCTTGGTGTGGTCTTTTTAATCCTGCCACGGCAGCTGGCGAGCCTGTTCTCTCCGGATCTTGCCGTCGTGGCCCTCGCCGTTGATCTGCTGCGGATCGCGGCGGCTTTTCAGATCTTCGATGGCGTACAGTGCGTCGCGAGCGGGTGTCTGCGCGGCGCTGGCGACACACGCGCGGCGTTTGCGGCCAACGTGCTGGCCCACTGGTTTCTCGGCCTGCCGCTCGGCTGGCTGCTTGCGATAGAGCTCGACCTGGGCGTACGCGGCGTCTGGTGGGGACTCGTGTTCAGTTTGGGGATGGCGGCCGTGTTGCTGGCCTGGCGTTTCTTGCGGGGCAGCTGGCGTGGAATCGGTCGCGCCGTCGCGTAGCGCGCCCGGCGTCAGATGGTGAGGAGCCACATGAATCAGGACAGTGACGCACAAGTGAGCGTGCGAGTGCAGGTCTCCGCGGGCGGCTTCGTCAAACGTACGGGCGACGGCGAGATCGACTTCGTGGCGCCCTTGCCGTGCCCGTTCAATTATGGTGAGTTACCCGGCACTCTGGGCGGTGACGGGGACCCGGTTGACGCCGTGGTGCTCGGTCCGCGGATTCCGCGGGGCGAGTTGGTCGCCGTTCGGGTCCAAGGGGCGGTCGCCTTTGTGGACGCAGGCGCCCCCGATCTCAAGCTGGTGTGCAGCGCATTGCCCTTGTCGGCCCTGCAACGCGCGATGGTGCTCAATTGGTTCCGAGGGTATGGGCTAGCGAAGCGCGCCCTCAATCTGGCTCGTGGTAAACGCGGCGAGACACGCTGCACCGGGTGGGTTTCGACCGAGGCGGCCGTCGCGGCCGTCACGTCCTCACAGTCTAAGCGCGACGCGACGTAAAGCGCGACCAGCGGCGGGTCGCTCCGGCGACACGACAACAAGCGAACGATGAAACCGCCACTGCGCGCGGCGAATGCAAAGGAGTCAGATGGCCATGTCACCACCCAAGCGAAGTCAGAGCCGGGCGCGCGCGCCGCGGCCCGACGATGGGCTGCCAGGGTCCGCACGCTTCGTTGTGCTGATCGACTGGGAGAACCTCAGCCTGTCGAAGGACGAGCGACTCTCCGTCACGCAAGCCTTGCTGGATCTGCTGGGCGAGCGCGTTCGGGTCGCCAAAGCGTTCGCGTCGGACTTCGGCGGGGCCGCGGCGCGGCTGACGCGGATGGGCGTGCAGGCCGTCTCTGAGCCACGCCTCAAAGCCGACAAGAACGTCACGGACATGGCGCTGGCGAGCCACGCCTTCGCTGAAGCCGTGCATGACGTCACGATTGGCATGCGCTCAACGTTCGTCATCGTCTCAGGCGACTCCGACTTCTACTTGCTCGCGCGCGCCCTGCGTGGCCAGCGCTTCCCGGTCGTTGGTGTCCTGCGTGGGGACGGCAGCACCAGCGGATTGGAGCGTTGGTACGACGTGATGGTGCCGCTCTCGCGGCTCCGCGTGGTTCGTCGCGCCCGCGACGAGCGCGGCGATCCGCAGCTGGACGCCGCCCGCGCGCTGCTGCTGCGAGCCGGGATGCCGGCGTTGACACGGGCGCTCCGTCACGCGCTCGGGCAGGCGCTGGCGGGCATGGGCGCCGGCCGCGAAGCCGATGTGGTCGCCGCGCTAGCTACGGCGACCACGTGCGACCCGGCCGAGGTCTCCCGCTGGTTGGCGGTGGCGTCCGGGCGAGGCCCCGTGCGGGTGCGGCGCGGTGTGGTTGAGCTGCCCCGCGCGCTCGATGTGGCGGGCCTGGACCGAGAAGTGGACGCCCGCCTCGTGCGTCGCCTGCGACAGGACAAGCGGGCGTTTGAGCTGCGAGAGCCACTGCGCACCGTGCTTGGATTCGCCGATCTGCCTGAAGCCCGGGCGACGGTCGTGTCGCTGGTCGTGCAATGGGATGTGGACGCAGACGGGCCGCTCGACGCCGGGCGCATGCGGCACGAGCTGATGCAAGGCGCAGGTGTTGAGCCCTGGTTTCTGGGGTTTGGTCGCGTGCGACGGTTCTTCGATTCCATGCATGACGATGGGTTAATTCAGCTCGTACAACGCGGCTCGAGCCTGACGCTGCAACCCGCTGGTCAGCCGATTTACGAGCCCGTGACAACTCAGACTGCGCCGGACACGACTGCGCCGGACACGACTGCGCCGGACACGACGCGTGTCGAAGCCGTCGACATGCGGCCAGTTGGCGACAGCGACGAGGACAGCACGCCCGCCACGGCAGCCGATTCGATTG
>CALENB010000320.1 GCA_937910235.1 uncultured Myxococcales bacterium
TCTTGCCGCACGCCCCCCAGCACATCGCCTGCTCCCACCACTTTACCGCCTCGGTGACGGTCGCTTTGCCGAGGCACTGCATCGCGCAGCTGTCGTCTTTGCCGCTGGCCTTTTTGCAGGTGTCCTCGCACCCCGCGATGTCCTGACATCCAAGCGCGCCCTTGGTGCCGTCCGGCTTTGAACCGGCGCATGCCGCCACCGATTTGCCGCAGGCTGGGCCGGGATCGACGCCGCTGCTCTGGGCTTGGACCACACAGGTCATCAGACCGCCGAACTGCGCCTGCGCCGTGGCGGTTCCTGCGCCAAAACACGTTGACGTGCAGGGAAACTTATCGCCCTTCGCATCTTTCTCGCAGGCCGAGTCGCACTGGCTGATCTCCAGGCAGGTGTTCTTGCCGGTCGTGCCACCCGAGCTGCAGGTCAGGGCTTGCATCATGCAGTCAGCGAAGGGCTCCTTGGCGTCGCTCTTCGCGATGCAGAACCACAGGTCAACGAAGTCGGATTGCGCCGGTTTTCCGAGGTCTACGTAGCACTTCGTAAGACAAGCGATCGTGTCGGCGCCCTTGCACGTGTCAAAGCACCCGAAGGCCGTCCCGCATGACAGACCACCGCTCTTATTGTCCGCGTTGCACTTCATCGCAAAACCCGAGCAGCGGCTCCACAGGCAGTCCGAGATGCACTTCTTGTCGCCGCTCTTGCACGCCTTGTCGTGACAAATATGGTTAAAACACTTTACGTAATCGAGCATTTCGCTGACCACCGGCTTGCTCGCCGCGTTGAGACAGACGTCCATGCACCCCTTGGTCGGGGCGAATTGGCAGGCCGTGACGGCGCAGCTCCAGGCCTTGCTGCAGGTGGTGTACTTCGCCTTTGCCGCGTCGACGCCCGTGAGCTTGTCTTCTGGACCAGCCGGCCAGCCGCCGCCGGAGCTGCTGGACGAGGACGAATCCGCGCCCGCGGTCGATGAATCCGGGGTATTCGCGGTGTCGGCGCCACCGGAGCTGCCGCCGCCGTCCACGCTGCCGCCACTAGAGCCGCCGCCGTCTTTGCTGCCGCCGCCATCACTCCCAGCGGACGCGCTGTCTGTGCCGCCGCCGCTCGCGCTGCTGTCCCCGCCTCCGCCACTCGATCCGTTCACATCGGTCGCGCCGGCGGTCGTGTCGCTGACGGCGTCGCCAATTGTGCCCGCGTCGCCCGATGTGGCGCCACCACCCGTCGTGCCGACTGTGACGCCGCTGTCGGAGCCACCGCCGCTGCACCCAGCGAGACCGCCAGCGAAACATCCAAGTGCGACCGCGGCGATCATCAGGACCCTGAGCATTCGTACAAACATCATCGCGTCCCCATCCGTGATTCGAAGCCTGGATACTCCGCGAGACTAGCGTTTTCGGCGGCGCAAGTCGCGCCCCGCCTCGGCTTGGGCTTGGGCTTGGTCGCAGCTGCGGCGCGATCGACCCTCCCTTGCAGCCGAGATGCCCTTTGCGACGCGACCACCGGTCAGTTAGCCTGCTTACATGGACAGATCTGGCGCTCCACCCAGGCCGACACAGCCCCCCGCCCTCGTCAATGGATTGCTGACTGCGCTGAGCCCGGCAGCGTTGCTTTTCGGTCTGATTCACGGGCTTTTTGGCGCATGGTTTCTGCTCCAGACAAACTACGACCTACAGCTTGAAGCCGCCACGCTAGGTGCGCAGGTGCTCGCGGCGGTCGCGGTGGTTGGGCTGTTGGTCGGGGTCGTCGGCGCGGCAAGCATCGCGTGGCAACTGTTTTCCGTCTCGAGTCTGGCGCTCGAGCGGCGATTGCGCGGGCTGCGGTCACGGGTGGGGAATCCGGAGCCGCTCGAGCCCGACGTCCGGGGCGTTGGCAGCTTCACGCCGCTGGTTGTCAAACACGTCGCGCTCGCGCTTGGCTTGCTCGCTGCGATGCGCCTTCAGCTTTGGTTGATGGACAGCGGCGACGTCGTCGCCGGCATCTTCACCGGCCTGTGGTTTTTGGCAGCCCTGAGCTGCGGCGCCGGTCGACTGCTCGTCGCCTACTTCGTCGGGCGACGGCGTCCCGACGTGCGCGCGGCGCTGGTGCAGGAGGGGCGGCTGCTGCCGACCGCGGGCGCGCTCATTGAGGCCGCTCCGCCGACGTGGAGCTTCATCGTCGTCGTTGAAGCCATCTTCCATCACGGCGCGGGCACCTGGGTGCCTATGCTCGAAGTGTCGGCGCTGCTCCGTCACATGTCGGACGAAGCGGAGGCGATGTTGCTGGGCCCGGAGGCGGTGCGACTCGGCAGCCTCATCTTCGGCTTCGCGACGCTCGCCACCGTCTGGGCCATCTCTTGGCGCCTGCACAAGCGCCGTGCGCCGCGCCACGCGCGCTCGACGCGACTGCTGGCGGTGTGGCTCGTGATCGTCGCTGCAGGCGGCGCCGCGCTGGCGGCGAGCCAGCCTCGCATGGCGCGGCTCATCGCACACCACAGCCACCCGAGCGTACACACGCTGGCGGGCGCCCTGACCCCGTCCCTCAGCGAACAGCTGCAGCGAGTCGAGACCGACGCGGCCGCAGCGGCGAGGCGTCTGTTTCCCCAGATCTTGACGGAGGCGGGGCTGCCGTCACCACAGCTGACAGGCCCCGCGGACGCCGCGCCCATCGTCGAGCACGCCGCACCACAAGCTCGCAACGCGCTCATCGTCTTCATCGACTCGATCTCACGGCGTCACCTGGAGCCCTGGGGCTACCCCCGCCCGGTCGACCCGCACATGGCCAAACTCGCCGCTGAGTCGATTCGCTTCGATCAGGCCCGCAGCAACGCCGGCCAGACAGACCTCGCCACGATCGCGCTGTTTTACTCCTTGCTGCCCGTGACCCACCTCGACAAGGGTCACACGTACGCCCACGGCCACGGTGGTGTCCCGGTGCATCTGCACGCCGAACGCGCCGGATTCGCAGTCGGGTTGTTCTCAGCGGATTGGGAGGTCCACGACGTCGGTCACGCGGCGCTGCATCCCAAGCAATGCGGCGCGTTCCTTGACGCTCGGATCAGTCGGAACGAGGCCGAAGCCGCCGAGGTGGTTCAGTGGGCGGGTCGGCGCGAGAGTGAGGTGGTGTCTCGGTTCCTGCGCTGGCACGACGCGGCACGCAAGGCCGGCAAGCGGACGTTCTCCTACGTCAAATTCCTGCGACCCCACGCGCCCTACTACACGCCAGCGGACACCGACGACTGGCACCCACCATTTCATCCCGCGGCGGACGGCTACAACGTCTTCGACTTCCGACCGCCAGCCAGCCGCGTGCCGTCCTTGCGCAACCGCTACGACAACGCCATTCACTACGCCGACCACGCGCTGGGTAAGCTGCTCGCGGGGCTGGAGCGCACCGGCGCGCTGAAGGACACGGTCGTCGTTTTGCTCACCGACCACGGCGAGGGCTGGGGTGCGCACGGCATTTTTGGCCACTCGACACAGCACTTCGACGAGATCATCGAGGTGCCTTTGTTGTTGCGGCTGCCGGGCGGCCACGCTGGTGTGGACAAGCGACGCGTCTCGACCATCGACGTCGCCCCGACCCTGCTCGCAGCGCTTGGGCTGCCCCGAGACGCCCATTATCAGGGCCATTCGCTGCTCGACCCGCGCTATCGGCCGCGATTGCACTTCGCCTGGAGCAACAACGTCGGCACCATGGCCAGCCTGATCATCGACCGGTGGAAGCTCATTTGGATCCCAAACAGTGACGAGCGCTGGTTGTTCGACCTCGAAGCAGACGCCAAAGAGCGACACAACCTCGCTGGCACTGATGCAGGTCGGGTGCACGAAGCGGCGATGCTGCACCTCCTCAAGCGGCTGTGTCGGGCGCAGCTTCAGTACGCCGCGGAGCTGCCTGTTTTTCACCCCACATCGGGCACGCCGACCAAGCGGCACGCCAAGCACAGCGCCCCGTAGCTGCGGGGATCTAGGGGCAGTTGTCGACGACGATGCGCATGTCGTCGATGTAGACGCCCTTGGTCGTGTTGTTTTTGCTGTCTTCCGCGTCGAAATACGCACGGACCTCCACGGACTTCCCCAACCAGCTCGTCAGCGGCACGGTCACGAAATGCCAGGTCTGTTTGGCCTTCTGGTCCTTCAGGCTCGCCACAAGCGTGCTGTACTTGTCCGACCATGGGCTGCGCGCATCCAGCCACAGGCGATCGTATTTGGCGTCAGATTCGATATCGAACCACAGCCAGAACGTGAGCGTCACCTTGCCGTTAGACGGCAGCACGACCGCCTTTGTCCGCGCCCACGTGACCGGCGTGCCGCTGTCGTAGTTCGATTGGTCGCTCTTGCCCATGTAGAGCGCGCCGGAGCCCGACTGCTTGTGCTGGGCGTTGTTGACGACGCGCCAGCGGACGGTGGTCCCGCTACTGCTGCTGCTGGTTGCATACATGTACCAGCCCGACGGCGTTTGGCCGCCTTCGAAGTGCTCGTCAAGAAGGGTCTTCTCACAACAATTGTCTTGGGTGACGTGGACACATTTACCCCCGCTGCACGAATCCGTCGTGCACTTGGAGCCATCGTCGCAAGGGTTCACGGTGCCGCCGAGGCATTTTCCGTTGGCGCAGGCTTCGTTCACCGTACACACCTCCCCGTCATCGCACGGTTTGGTGTTGGGCGTGAACACACAACCCTTCTTCGCGTCGCATGCATCATTGGTGCACACGTTGTTGTCATCACAAGCTGTCGGGCTCTTGTGGCAGAGGCCACTCTTGCAGAGCTCGCTCTCGGTGCACTTCGAGTCGTCCGGGCACGCCACGCTGTTGGCGAGGAAGATGCAGCCGGACCCCTTCTTGCAGGCGTCGTTGGTGCACAGGTTGCCGTCATCGCAGACCTTGGCTTTGCCCGCTTTGCAGGCGCTGTTGCTGCATGCGTCATCCACCGTGCACGGATCGCCATCGGAACAGGGCCCCGCTTTTGCGGTCGTTCCGCAGGTGCCAGCGGTGCATGTCGCGGCGGTGCATGGCCCCTTTGGCTGACAGGTCACGGCCTTCTCGTAGCCGCTGCCATCCGCCTTGCAAGCGAAACGGTCGGCGCCAATACAGGCCGCTCCGGTACACAGCGGCGCAACGCACACGTGCGCGCCGTTGCACCACGTCCCGGCTGCGCAGTCCGTGGTCGTCAGACAGGCCACGCAATGGCCCTGCGCGGTGTCGCACACGGCGGCGCACTGCTTGCTGGAGGTGCACTGTGTCTGTTGAACATACCCGCTCCGCGGAGCCGGCAAACCCAACCCCAACATCGCCGAG
>CALENB010000321.1 GCA_937910235.1 uncultured Myxococcales bacterium
CTTTCGGGTCAGGCACTTCGCTGAAGAAGATGGCGCTGTTGTAGACCTGACAGAAGCCCTGCGTGCACGTCAGGCCGGCGGTGCAGTCGCGGGTGACTTTGCACGGCGACTGCTCGCCGACGATGCCGGTCTTGCCGGCGCGGCAGTCGGTCGATGGCGCGATGTAGAAGCTCTTCGTGTTGCCTGGCACCGGACCGTCTGTGTACTCCAGGGTCTCCGTCTTGCCGCCACGTGTGCGCTTGACCGTGAGCTTGGGCGCGCCGGTCACGTCGTTATAGGGCGGCTGCGGCAGGCAGACCTTGATGACACGCTTCAGAATCGTCGTCGCGATCGAGTTCAACGCCGGGCCAAAGTCAGCCCCCTGGCAGATGTTCTGCACCACGCCGTTCTCGCGGAACGCGCTGGCGAGCTGCACATAGCGCGAGCCGTAGCCCGCTTCGCCGCGCTTATCCGACCGGCACACGTAGGGCACCTGTTTGGGACCTTGGTCGCGGAGCATGGAGTCGTAGTAGTTGACGCGATCTCGAAGCGCCTGGTCGCCCGTGGCCGCCGTGTCACCGGAGATGGACGCGACGATGACCCGCGATGGGTCCGACTTGAGGCTCTTGAAGCGGTTCACGAACTCGCTGACAGGCGCGAACTGGAACGCGGTCTTCTTGTACTGAGCGGTGAAGACGTCGGCTTTCGCTTGGCAGTCGGTTTGCTCGGCGCTGCCCGCTTTGCAGTCGTTGGGGCACTTCAACTTGCCGCTGACGTCCGTGATCTTGGCGCCTGGCACGCAGTCGCTGTCGCAGTACACGTCGGCGTTCTTGTTGCGGCGGTATTCGCAGTTGCCAGCGGACAGCTCCAGGTTGCCTCCATGACTGTCGCCGTAGGTTTGGCAGCGCTGCCACACCTCACGAAGGATGACGTCCTTGTTCAGCGGGTTGAGGTCCAAGTGCATCGAGCAGTCATCGTCGTCCGAGATGAAGACGATGACCAGGTACGCGTCGTCGCGCAGCAGCTGGGTCGACTGGCAGTTCTTCTTGTCCTTGAGCGGCGCACACCACTCGGCTGTGTCGCTGTCGCACTTGCCCTGGTGGAAGTCCTTCTCGCACCAATCGGCCACGCACGCTGGATCCTTCGTTGTGCTGCACCACTTCTTCTTGTCGGTGGCGTTGCAGCACGATCGCAGCGAGGCCACGCAGGCGTCGTAGTCGCAGTTCGGACCCTTCGGATCGAGCGCCGTCCATGCGGAGCGGAAGCCACCCTCAAAGCTGGCCTCCTGGGTGCTCGCCGCGCCGAGCGTCGCGTTGCAGCGGAACAGGTCGAGGTTGCTGTTGTTCAACACGCTCGGCAGCTTGTCGGACGCCGGGCAAGTCGCGGTGTCGGGCGGAAACATGCAGCCCTGCTGGCCGGCGATGTTCTTGCAGATCGATCGCTGCTGCGCGGCCGGAACCTTGGGCTCGAAGATCGCGCGGCAGTCGCTGTCGGTGGTGCACTTGGCGATGCAGACGCTGTTAACCGAGCAGTTCAAGTTGCTCACCAGCTTCGCCGAGTCGGGCCGATCGCACTCCCATGAGCCGCCGACGTAGGGGTTGGTCCACGTCTTGTTCTCGGTGCACATCGACGTATCGGTCTTGACCGGATAATCAAACGGCAGCTCTTTGGTGCACTCGTCATTGTTCAAGCAGGGTTTGACCACACGCTCAAAGCAGTTCGGCGGAAAGATGGTCGCCGCGTTGTGCATGAACCGGCCAACGACCTTGATGTCCACCTTGTCGGGGACTTGCTGAACGCTGACGACGGCCATCTGAGCGTCGATCGCGCCGACGGATTGCAGCGTCGAGGTGAACGTGCTGAACGCCGCGGCGAGGTCGCGCTGCTCCTGACACATGGACGGCGAGTGGTCGATGACCCACAAAAAGTCGAGTTTCACAGGCTTGTCGCCCGAGAGCTTGTCGGTGACGCGCACCTCAAAAGTCTCGAGCAGGCTGTGCACGGGGTATTCGTTGCAGCCCATCGCCGTGGCCGCGAGGACGATCACCGCGGCGGTCTGGGCGCCAACGCGGAGCCATCGGGTGCCGGCCTGCGGGTTCGGCTGGCGCAACAGAGGTGTGTCGGAGTGACGCATGGGAGTGTCCTACTAGCGGTCGTGTACAATCGCGCACAACACCCTACCAGAAGGCAAAGCACGCGACCACCGGGGCTCTGTCAACTATTGCAGCGTGGGATCCATAGCGATTTCGTGATGAGGCGGGGCTATGTGCGCCGCCCAGGCCGCTACGATCGCGGCTGTCTCTGCCCGCAAAACGGCGTCGCCGAGGTGCACCGGCGTCGCCCCATGATGCACAAGGAGCGCCCGCTCCTCGTCGCTCAGCCCGCCCTCGGGTCCAACCACCAACGCGACGTCAGTCGCGTCCGTCCCTGCCGCCCACGTCGCGATGGCGCGCGCCCCGCCGCGCTCGTCGCACCAGGCCAGCGCGCAGCCCTCGGGTAGCGATCCGAGCCACTCCGAGAGGCGCTGCACGTTCGTGACCTCCGGCAACCGCGCCCGGCCGCACTGCTCGAAGGCTTCCACCGCCACCGCCTGCCAGCGGTCGATGCGCTTGTCCGCGCGGGTCGCTTCGAGCTTGACCACACAGTGTTTCAGCGCTAACGGCGCGATGCTGTCGGCCCCCACCTCGACCAGCTTCTGCAGCAACCAGCTCTGCCGCTCGCCTTTGAGCACGCCCACGCCGATGTGCACTTGGCGCGTGGGTCCAGGTGCCTCAGTCCGCGGCGCGGCGGCGTGCAGGCCGTCTTCGTTCAGCACGTACAGACGCCGCGCGCCGCGGCCATCGGCCACCGTCAAGCTGTCGCCATCTCGTAGTCGCAGCACCCGCCGAAGCCTGCGCCACTGGTCCGCGGACGGATGCAGCACGGGCTTGTGCAGATCGGACTCCAGCCAAAGCTGCCTCATCTACGTCTCCTTCCGCTGCTGGTCAGGCCCGCTTCCACGTGAGGACCAGCCAGTCGCCCTGAACCAGCTCGCTCAGCAGCGTCAGCCGTGGGTCCGAGAAGTCAGCCACAAAGGCGTCCCGCTCCTCGGCCAGGATCCCCGAGACGATCAGCGTGCCGCCGGCTTCGACGCGCTGGATCAGCGTCTCTTTCAGCCGCCGCAAGATGCCGCTGATGATGTTCGCCAGCACCAGCGGATACCGTGCGTCCCCGATCGAGGCCGGATCGTCCGTGAGCCGCACATCGAGCCGCTCGCTCACGCCGTTCAACACCGCGTTGTCGTAGGTGTTTTCCAAGCCTGGTTCGTCGATCTCGGTGCCGATCGCGAAGCCAAACCCCAGCTTCAGCGCGGCGATGGAGAGGATGCCGCTGCCTGTGCCCACGTCGAGCAGCGTCTTCGATCCGAGGTCGACGCCCGCGGCGATCTGCCCGTCAATCCAGGCTTCTAGCGCGCTGGCGGCGAGCTGCGTGGTCTCATGGGTGCCCGTACCGAAGGCGAGGCCTGGGTCGATGATAATCGTCACCAGCGCTGGGTCCGGCTCACAGCGATCGAACACCGGCTCGACCCGCAGCCGCCGACCGATGCGCAGCGGCCGATAGTGCGCCTTCCACTGCGCGTTCCAGTCCTGTTCCACCAGGTTCTGGGCGTGCACCTCGAAGCTGAGATCGTGGCTCGCCGCCACCAGCTGCAACGTGATCTGCGCGCGGCTGCGCTCCGTCTCCGGCACGTAGAGCACCACGCGGCTCATGCCCGCCGGCAGGTCTTTGCCCGTCAGGGTGGCGCCGTCGTCGATCTGCATACCGTCAGGCGCCAGCGAGGTGAGGGCGTGGTCCAAGGCGTCGAGGCGCGCGCTGGGTACCGTGAAGGTGAGCGTCGCCCACTCGCTCTCGCCGCCCGTTGACGCCGCGCCGTTCTGTGAAGTCGGATCGCTCATTGCGCCACCTCCAATCGCACCAGCAGCTCGCCGGCCTCAACCGTCGCGCCGACGCTGATGGCGACCTCGATCACCGTGCCGCCACCCCGCGCCTTGACGTCGTTTTCCATCTTCATCGCCTCCAGCACGGCGACGATCCCGCCGGGCGGCACCTCATCGCCGACCGCGACGAGCACCTTCAGCACGCGACCGGGCATACCGGCCGTGATCTCGCCGCCCGCCGCGGTGTCGCCGCCGCCGAACGCGCCCAGCCAGCGCGTGCGTTCGTCCATCACCTCAAAGCAGCGCGCCTTGGCGCCCTCATTGATCCAGAGACCACGCCGGTCGGTGAACGTGCGCAGCTTGCGTGGCGCGCCGACGCCGCTCACGGCGATGCTGCCGTCCGGCAAGTCGTGGGTGCTCACCGTGTAGGTGGCGCCATCGACCTCGACGACCGCATCGGTGCCGTCGTCGGAGAGGATGACCACGCTGCGATCGACGTCGTCTTCTGTCAGAATCCAGTTGCTTGCCATGATGGTCTCCCGAGGGGTTCGGCTGTGGTTGGCGCGCCTCAGCGGCCGAGCAGATGGGCCGTTCGCGCTGCCCGCGCCCAGGTCGAGCCTGTCGCGGCGTTCGTCGACGCCGGGCGACGCTGTCCGGCCGCGCGGTGGCTCAGCAGGGCGGCGAGCACCACGGCGGCGTCCGCGTCGCTGCCCTCCGCGGGCGGTGGTGGTGCAAAATCGCCCAAATGGCCGACGATCCCGGTGTCATAGTCGCCGCTTCGAAACAGCGCGCTGTCGAGCACCCAGCGCAGGTAGGGCACGTTGTGCTGAATGCCGGCGATCTCGAAGTCGGCCAGCGCGGCGTCCATCCGGGCGACGGCGCGGTCCCGGTCCGGTGCCCACACGCTGATCTTGGCGATCATCGGATCGTAGTAGCGCGGGATCTCGCCGCCTTCGCAGCAGCCGTCATCGACCCGGATTCCCGGCCCATGAGGCGGGCGGTACACGTGCAGCGTGCCGGGCGACGGCTGGAAGTTCTGGGCCGGATCTTCAGCGTAGATGCGCGCTTCAATCGCGTGGCCGCGCGCGCAGATCTCGGCCTGCGACACGCTCAGCGGTTCACCCATGGCGACGCGCAACATCTCCACGACCAAGTCGATGCCCGTCACCAGCTCGGTGACCGGGTGCTCGACCTGCAGGCGGGTGTTCATCTCCAAGAAGTAGAAGTTCTGGTTCGGATCGACGAGGAACTCGATGGTGCCGGCGCCGACGTAGCCGACCGCGCGCGCCGCTTGCACCGCCACCTCGCCCATCGCCGCGCGTGTCGCGTCGCTGAGATGCGGGGCGGGGGACTCCTCGATCACCTTTTGATTGCGCCGCTGCACGGAGCACTCGCGGTCGAGCACATGCACCGTGTTGCCGTGGGTATCCGCCAGGATCTGCACCTCGACGTGGCGCGGCCGCACGATGGCCTTCTCCAGATAGACCGTGTCGTCGCTGAAATACGCCAGCGCCTCACGCCGAGCGCCGTCAAACGCGGCGACGATGTCTTCGCCGGCGTGGACCAGCCGCATGCCCTTGCCGCCGCCGCCATTGGCCGCTTTGAGCATGACGGGGTAACCCATCTTCTCGGCCTGCAGCTTGGCGGCCGCGCCATCGGCGAGCCCGGTCTCGGTGCCGGGCACTACGGGCACACCAGCGGCGATCATCGTCTCCCGCGCCAGGGTTTTGACGCCCATTTGCCGCATGGCGTACGCGCTGGGACCGACGAAACCGACCCCGGCGGCGTCACACGCCTCCCGAAAATCGGCGTTTTCGCTCAAGAAGCCGTAGCCCGGGTGAACCAGGGTCACGTCCAACGCCAAGCATGCGGCCAACACACGATCGGCGCGCAGGTAGCTCTCAGCGGAGTCGGCGGCGCCGAGCAGCACCCGCTCGTCGGCCATCCACGTGTGGACGGCGTCGGCGTCTGCCTCGCTGTAGACCGCGACGGTGGGCAGGCCCATCTCCCGGCAAGCGCGAATCACACGGCACGCGATCTCGCCGCGATTGGCGATGAGCACCTTGTGCGGCGTCCCGTCAGCGCGAATGGCGGTCATGGTCGTCCTCCGTGCGGCGCAGCACAGCTAGATCGGGGTGATCCCCTGGGCGCGGCCGCGGCGCATCGTCGGAGTCGCGCCCCGGGGCGTCAAGGTGCCGGTGCGGATGGGCGCCCCGCAGATCTTCCTTGCGTCAAAGGAGCGAGATCGGAACACTCCGCCGCCGAACCCGCTGAGGAGCCCGACATGCGCCACAATTTCACTACCCAGACGCTGAACCGCCCTCAAATCTCGGGGCGCGCGGCGGTCGCAGCGCGGCTGCTGACGCTGCTCGCGGCGATCACGATCACGGCCGGCTGCTCCGCTGAGAAGGCCACCACGACAGACACAGGCGCACTCGACGCGGGCGTCGTCTCGGACGCGGGCGGGTCCGACACACTCGCAGCGGACAGCGCGGCCGCGGACGCAGCGACCACCGACGCTGGCGCCTCCACAGATGGCTGGGTCGACAGCGGCGGCGTGGTCTCCGAGAACACCAACACGCTCTGCGACGACGGCGTCGACAACGACAACGATGGCAAGACTGACTGCGACGACTTGAGCTGCTCGTTGGGCATCGGCGTCACCGTCTGCGAGCCGGTGCGCACCAACACCGAGACGACAGACGCGACCTGCAAAGACGGCAAGGACAACGACAACGACGGCAAAACCGACTGCGACGACCCCGACTGCAAGGACTCGACGCTGGTGACGGTCTGCGACGTGACGACCACGGGTAAGGAAGACAACGACGTCGCCTGCCAAGACGGCAAAGACAACGACAACAACGGCTACACCGACTGCAACGACTTCGGCTGCAGCAAGAACGCGAAGGTGACGGTGTGTGGCGCCGCGGCGAAGTGCGGCGACGGCAAGTGCGACGGCGGCGAGACCGCGACGAGCTGCGCCAAGGACTGCGCCAAGCCCAGCGCCACGTCGTGCATCGGCAAGTGTGGTGAGTCCAGCGCCTCGGCCAGCTGCCAGTGCGACGCGGAGTGCACGGATTTCGGCGACTGCTGCAAGGACTACGCGACCGTCTGCAAGCCCACAAAACCGGTCTGCGGCGACGGCAAGTGCGAGACGGGCGAGACCAAGACCAACTGCGCCAAGGACTGTGACGTGAAACCGACCGGCTCCTGCAAGGGCAAGTGCGGTGACTACGACGCCAACGCGAGCTGTCAGTGCGATTCGGACTGTGTCGGGGCCAAGGATTGCTGCAGCGACATCAAGGCGGTCTGTGGCGACGTCACGACGCCCTCGACCTCCTGCCTCGCGACGCCGTGGCATCAGCAGGTGAGCGCGACCGCGGCGCGTCCCCGGGTGGTCGCTGACGGCAAGGCGGTGTGGCTGGCCGCTGGGGCGCTGATGCGCGCGGCAGAGCCCGGCGCGAAGCTGGCGACGATCCCGTGGACCGCGAAGGCGTGCATCGGCGCGGCCTGTGTGGATCAGCCCGTGCACGCCGAGGGCGTCGTCGTCGATCCGGCCGGCGGCGTCGTGGCCGCAGGGCTCTACGCCGAGGTGACGGCGGCGACCTGGAACCAAGGTGTGGTGGCGCGCTTTGACGCGAGCGGCAAGCAGGTGTGGAGCCACACGGTGCTCGCCGCGGGCGTCGCCAAGACGGCGGGGCTGGGTGTGTTCGGCGCCGTCGCGGCCGGGAACGCGGGCAAGACGCTCGTGGCCGCTGCGCTGAAAGAAGGCGGGGGTGACGTAGCGCGGGTCTGGGCCGTGGACGCCGCCGGTCTCGCGACCGAGACCACCTGGAAGCTGCCCGCTGGCATCGCTGAAGTGCATGGTTTGGCGTGGTCTGCGACCGATGGCTTGCGGGCCGCGGGGCTGGCCGCCGGTGGTGGCTGGCTGGGCGGCGTGACCAAGGGCGCGTCGTGGCAGGTCGCGCTGGCCGGTGTCTCGCTCGCGGCGGACGTCGCGCTGACCGAGAAGGGCGATTGTTACGTCGTCGGCCACACGACCGTCGCGGCAGGCGTCGATTCGTGGTTGGGACGCTACGACAGCGCCGGCAAGCAGCTCTGGGTCAGCAAGCTCGGCGGCGGCGCGCAAGATCGCTTTGACCGCGTGATCACGGTGCAGCAGGGCGCGGTGCTCGCTGGCGCGACGGCGGACAAGGCCGGCGTGTGGCGTGCGTGGCTCGTGGCCACCGACGTGAAGGGCATCGTCCAAGCGCAGAACTCCTACGGCCTCCCGGCCCTGAACGCAGCGGCGACTGGCGTCGCGATGCCCGACCCCGAAGGCGTGCTGCTCGCGGCGCGCCTGGGCCCAGCGTCAAAGCCGACCGGCGTCTGGCTGGTGCGGGTGGACGGCAACGGCGATGGACCGTGCAGCGACAAATCTAGCGCGGCCTGCGGCGCGGAGACGGTGCCGTGTGACGATGGCCAGGCCTGCACGATGGACGCGTGTGACGCCAAGACCGGTAAATGCACCCACTCGGCCGCGGCCGCCAGCGCGGCCTGCGAAGACGGCAACGTCTGCACCGGCGCTGGGGTCTGCAAGGCCGGCGCCTGCACCGCTGGCGCGGCGGTCGCCGACGGCCAGGTCTGCGGCGCGGTCGGCAAGTGCCAGACCGGCGTCTGCGTCGGCGACAAGGCGACGGCGCCCAAAGTGGGCGACCTCGTGTTCAGCGAGGTGATGGTGCGCGCGATCTCCGGCACGACCGACGATGCTGAGTGGATCGAGCTGACCAACGTCTCGAAGGTCACGCTTGATCTGGAGGGCTTGTCGCTGGTGGAGAAGGGAACGCCGGCCGTCAAGCTGACCGGGGGCAGCGCGTCGCTCAAGCTCAAGCCCGGTGGCCACTTCGTCATCGGTCGCAGCAGCAACGCGGGCAAAAACAACGGCGTGACGGTCGATTTCGTGCAGACCAAGATCCAGCTCGGCAACAGCGGCGGCGACCTCTCCCTGAAAGCGGGCAGCCTGACGCTCGACGCCTTCAGCTACGCCAAGGCGCAAGTGGCGCTCGGCGTCGCCTTGCAGCTCTCGCAGAACAAACTGGATCCCAAGAGTAACGATGACGCGAAGGCCTGGTGCCCTGCGACCGCCAGCTACGGCGCGGCCGGGATGAAGGGCACGCCCGGCGCTGACAACGCGGTGTGCAAGTAGCCACACACGCAAGCCGTGGCCACCGGCCGCTCAAAGCCCAGAGATCCGGGGCCGCAGCGCTGACATCGGACCAGGAGCGGACGTTGAATCAGCGACGGTACGACGCGGTGGTGCAGCAACAGGTGGCCGACTTGGCAGCTGGCGTCAGCCTGGACGCCTGCCTCGTGTCCGCGCGCGCTGCCCTGCGTGAGTTGGCCGGGTACGTGGACGCGCAGCAGCTGCGCTGGCCCGCTGGCGCGGAGACCTATGCCCGGCACCTGCTCGCCCGATGCCCGACGACGCAGGTGTCACTCTTCGCGGTTGTGTGGCGTCGCGGCCAAATCTCGGCGGTGCACGACCATGGCACTTGGGGCGTTGTCACGGTCGTCGCGGGCACCCTGTTTGAAGAGAGCTGGACGCTCGGCGCCGCGCCCCCGCTCACCAGCCGACCTCCGGTTTCGCTGACGCGGGGGCAAGTCGCGAGCTTCTCGAACGCACCCACGTATGTGCACCGCGTCACCGCTCGCACGGACGCCCTGAGCCTGCATCTCTACGGCGATCGGGTGGCCTCGTACCATGTGTTTGATCCCGCGACCGGCGCCCGCACCTGTGTCGACGCACAACCTGCGGATCCGCCTGGGCAGTCCTGAGGGGGGGCACTCGTAGCGCCGGTCCACGGCTCTTGCCACGCGCCGCCTTGAAAACCAGCCGCTTCATCCCTACCTTCCGCGCCCTTCTCGACCCGGGCCGCTGGCGCCGCGTGTCGCAGCCCAGGATCTCGCAATGTTCGGCCCGCTGCTGTCGCTCCCCAACTCCTTTATCCTCGCGCAAGTCACCGGTGAACCGAGCGCCGACCTGACGGGCGCGCTCGTGGTGATCGGCTTCCTGGCGGTCATGGCGATCGCGGCGTACGCGCTCACGCGAAAGTCCCGCGGGCCGGCCCCGAAAGGCGTGTCGCGCATCGAGGATCGCGCTACCGAGGCGCCCGAGCAGCTGTCGGACAAGCAGCAGGACGCGCGTCGCGCCGCGAAGGCGCTGCGCCTAGCCGCCAAGGGTGGCTACAAGGTCGGCGCAGACGGCAAGGCCGAGCGTGTGGATGCGGTTGATCTTGAGGCCCAGCAGGCGGCCGCAGAGAAAGCCGCCGCAGCGGATGAGGCCGTGCGTTCCGCCGCGCAAGAGGCCGCGCTGGAGACCCTGCGCGAGGCGGCTCAAATCGGCGCGCAGGACGCCGAAGCCCGCGAGAAGGTCCGCGGTGGCCTCAGCCGCACCCGCAAAGAGGGCTTTGTCGCGCGGATCGGTAAGCTCTTCGCCGGCAAGCAGATCGACGAAGACCTGCTCGATCAGATCGAGGAGGTGCTCTATCGCGCCGATCTGGGCGTGAACGCGACCGAGGCGTTGCTGGGCGCGCTGAAGAAGGCGCTGTCGAAGCAAGAGCTGACGGATGAGTCGATGGTCTGGCGCACGCTGCAAGGTCAGAGCTTGGCGATGCTCGCCAAGGTGTCCTCCGGCGAGTTGACCCTGCCCGCGAGCCACAATCCCGCGGTTCTGATGGTCGTCGGCGTCAACGGCAGCGGCAAAACCACGACGATCGGCAAGCTCGCGCACCGCTACGCCGGTGAGAATCGAAAGATCTTGATCGCCGCCGGCGACACCTTCCGTGCCGCAGCCGTCGATCAGCTCGAGGTCTGGTGCGAGCGCGCCGGTGTCGACATCTTCCGCGGCAAGCCCCAGCAGGATCCGGCGAGCGTGTGTTTTGGCGCGATCGAGAAGGGCAAAGCCGAGGGCTACGACTTGGTGATCTGCGACACAGCGGGTCGGCTCCACACCAACGCCAACCTGATGGCCGAGCTGCAGAAGGTGAAACGTGTGATCGCGAAAGCCCACGGCGGCGCGCCGCATGAGGTGCTGCTCGTGCTCGACGCGACCATGGGCCAAAACGCCGTGGCGCAGGCTCGGCAGTTCGGTGAGAGCATTGATGTCACCTCGATCGCGCTCACCAAGCTCGACGGAACGGCGAAGGGCGGCGTCATCCTCGCGATCGCGGAGACGCTGGGGATCCCGGTGAAGCTCATCGGCGTCGGCGAGCAGATGAGTGACCTGCGGGACTTTGACCCGAAGATCTTCGTCGAGATGCTGTTTGAGCGCGACGCCGCCTAGGGCTGCCGGCGCGGGCACCCTGCCGCGGACACCCTGCCGCGGACACCAAGGAATGGCCTGCATGGCGAGGGCATTGTAGGGTGGCGGCCAGCCGATTTGGTCGTTCCGCCCCGGAGTTCGCATCGTGAAAGCAGCCCGACTCTTGCTCAGCCTCGTCTGCTCGATCGCCGTGATCCCAGCCGCGTCGTCCGTTGCTGGTGCGAGCCCAGGCGCGCCATCGATCCCGGCGAGCGCCGCGCCATCCAGCCCGGCCGCGGTCTCGGTGCGATTTGTGAACGTGGGGCCCGGCGTCACGGTGCGCGTGAACCACGGCAAGTGGATTCCGTTGCGGCGCGGCCAGCAGGTCGAGGTCAAGGCCCAAGGCGATTCGCTGACCTATACCGTCGCCCGTGGCAACGAGTGGCAGTACAGCGCCGCCCTCGACTTGCGTAACGTCACGCACCGCACCGTGGAGCTCGTGCCGCCGGGGGGACACCTCCGCCTCATCAATCGCAGCGGCGAAGACCGCACGATCAGCTGGGGCGGCAGCGTCCTCGGCATCCTCAAGCGTGGTGAATCGCAGCTCCTCGGCCCGCTCTCGACCGGCGTGGTGGCCCTGCACGCCACCGGTCGGCGGAGCCTTGACGTGTTCGCCAAGCGGATCGCCCTGGCCCACGGCGCGCGTGTGACGCTGGTGTTGCCGCCCGTCCCCGCGGGGCTGGTCGTGCCCAACCCGATGACGGAGGTCGCCCACCTCATGGTCGACTTTCACGACTACGGCGACATCGGTCCGGGTGCTCGGGTGACGGTGCTTGGCCTCGCCCCCGGTGACCATCGCGTCGAGTTGGTTGGACGCCGCACGGGCAAGGCCTGGAACTACCGAAATCGCGTGCAAACTCGGGGTGCGAGCGCGCCAGAGAGCGCTGTGCTGCGGATACATGTGCACAACGACACAGGCGAGCCGCTGCAGCTACCCGATGCCCTGTCGGGGCTGCATGACGGCCCCATCGCGGTCGCCGCCACGCCGGTCCTCGTCGTCGAGCGCCGGACCTTTCGTCTCCAGGTGACGGGCGCGCGCAGCGGCCTGAAGTACATCTTCGATGTGCACCCGGGTGGCGGCGATACGCAGCATTGGCGGCTTGAGCGGCCGCAAGGTGAGCTGCACTTGACCAACGCCACCGGCGAGATCGCCGACCTGGACGTCGACGGCATCGCCAAACTCACGCTGAAGCCGGACCAGCAGCTGACGGTTCGCAAAGTCCCGGCGGGGAGCCTGCAGCTCAAGGTGACGACGCGGGGCACCCAACGGACCTTCGAGAAAGGCATCGATCTGCCCGCAAATGGGCACGTCGCCTGGCGGGTCAGCGCAGGACGCACCTCGCTGATCGTCGACAATCGCTATCGGGAGCAGATCACGCTCGTGGTCGACGGTGCGCCTCGCGGCGAGGTTCGCGCTGGGTCGATCTTTCGACTCGACGGCATCAAACCGGGTCCGCACACGCTCATCGCGCGAACGACGTGGAGCAAACGCACCGAGACCGCCACCGTGCTGGTTCACGACGGCGACCGCACTCGCTTTGTGCTGACCCCGCCGCTGGCGACCTTGCGCGTCACCAACACGTCGCAAGAGCCCTTCGATGTCGTCATTCGCGGGCTCGGCGCCGGGGTCGTCAAGCCCGGCAAGTCGCGGGTCTTCTCGACGGAGAGCGGGCGGCTCACGGTGCGGATTCACGCCATCAAGCTGGACCAGAGCGCCGATTGGTCCGGCGTGATCGCGCCTGGCCAGCACCTGACGATGCCGACGCCGCAGCAGGGGGGCGCGCTGTTGATCGTGCGCAATCCGACGGCCACGGCCATCGAAGTGCATATAGACGGGCGCGCTCCGGTTGTGGTCGCGTCACGCGCCACGCTGCGGGTGCCCGGGCTCGCGCCTGGTAAGCACCTCGTGCGCCTGAGGGGGCCCGCGTTCCAGCAGCGGCAGCGCGTTCACGTCGCGCTCGGCGAACCACCGCTCGTGGTCCTCCCGCTCGCGGACTGAGCGGCCCGGCAGCTCGGCCTGGCAGCTCGGCCTGGCAGCTCGGCCTGGCAGCTCGGTCTGGCAGCTCGGTCTGGCAGCTCAGCCAGGCAGGGCCGCGCTCGCGTCGTCTAGCTCTTGCCGGCGGCCAGGAAGCGCTGCACGCCGAGGCCGAGTGAGGCCATGTTGGGCTTCATCCGCTCGATCAGGTAACCCTCGACGACTGGGACGACCTTCTTCGCGAGAAATCCGGGCAAGCCGGGGATGCGCTTCGGATCGACGGCCATGTCGCCGGAGATGACGATGCGCACGTCATCACCGTCAACCACCACACGATTGCGTCCCGTGCAGGTGTACATGCCCTTGAACACGGCCGACTCGATCTTCCAGTCGACGTGGTGCTCCGCGTCATTCCAGTCGGCGCTGTCGAGCCACTCCAGCATCTCAGGCTTGATGATCTTGCGCGCGGCGGCCGGGACTTGCCCGGCGTCGGCGCGCCAACGATTGAGGAGGTGCGGGCCGCTGGGGCCGTCACGCCGCTCGACGGTCTCGATGGCCGAGACGTTGTCCATGAACGGCACCAGCTCGGGAAGTCGGTCGCGGATGATCTCGTAGACGGTCGTCAAATCCGCGCTCTTGACGCGTCCTTCGGCTTCAAACTTCATGGTTCTCTCCGTGCAGGGTTCCGGTGGTCAGGTGCTCGAAACGGTGGCGAACGGGCGCTCAGTGGCCCGTGAAGTTGGGCTTTCGCTTGTCGATGAACGCGCGCATGCCCTCGGTCTGGTCCTCGGTTTGAAAGCAGCTCGCGAACGACCGCGACTCCGCTTCCAGGGCGTATTCCAGGGGCAGCTGCGTGCCGCGATTGATGATGTTCTTGCAGGCC
>CALENB010000322.1 GCA_937910235.1 uncultured Myxococcales bacterium
GAGCTTCTTGCACGGCCCGCACCACGTGGCCCAATAGTCGACGATGGTGATTTTGCCGGGCACCAGCAGCGACTTGATCAGCTGACTCTTCGGTGGCTCGCCGACCTGCCACGCTGGCCGACGGGCGGGGGTCGACTTGGCGGACGCGGGGTCCGAAACCGCCCAATTCCAGCTCAACCCCGCGAAAATCCCTGGGCCAACGACGGGCTGGATGCCGTTGACGTCGTAGGCCAGCGGCAGCCGCGCGCTGGCGATGAGCGACAGGTTCGCAGGCAGCTGGACCTGAACTGTCGCCGTGCCGGTCACGAACGTGCCGCCTCCGTTGGGGAAGGGCCCCAGGTCCGACTCGGCGAAGATGCGCTCTTCACCCGGGTCGCGCCACAACAGCTCGACGCCCAACGCCGCGGCCAGCAGGCCCGGGAGAATCGCTACGGTTGGCCCTGCGTTGACCCGGACCTCGGGTCCCCAGCGGAAGAGGTAGCCTTCGGCGCCATTGACCGTGCCAACCGGCACGCGCGCCGCGACCTGGGCCATGTAGCCGAGCCTGTCGAGGATCTGGCCGGAGACATCGACGCCGCCCAACACCCACCAAACGCCGCGGCCGACCGAGACGTAGCGTGACGTATCGCTCTGGCCTTTGATGATGAAGTTACCGGTCGGCGCCACAGCGCCTGCGTGGACCACGACGCGCGGGATCATGCCCCCGCGCAGCCCGGTCAGCGTGCCTAGGTTGAATCGGAGGCGTGCCTCGACGTCACCAACGCCCTGATCTGCGGTCTCGGTCAGCGGGTTGCCGTCTGCGTCAACCCCCGACTGAACCGAGTCGGCGGACAAGGGCCGCGTGCTCTCGGCGCGGACGAAGGGCGCGGTCAGCTGCAGACCGAGGCCTTGCGAGAGGTCGACGCCGGCCTGCAGCGAGACCAGATGCATGCGCAGCTGCCAATCGGGAGACCCAACGTAGGCCCCCTTGGTGTCGGTTGCGATCTTCTTGGTGCCTTCGTAGAAGTCGGTCCAGGCCGAGTAGCCGTAGAGCAGCCCGCCGCTCAATCGCAACGTCGGCGGGCCACCTTTGGCGAAGGCGCCTGATAGGTCTGTGTCTCCCGCCGGGAGAGCAGGATTACCTCAGACGGCACATTGCGCCGGCGCGGACGCTGGCGTGAACGTGGAGGCACCGACAAACGCCACCGCAGCGATGGTCATAGCGAAGTGGACAATGCGGCTGATGGCGGGGTGCATGGGGCCTCCAAGGCGGGTATTCGGCAGGGAGAACGCCGCCAACCTAGGGGCAGACGACGTTCGCTCGAAAGCGTGACAGACGTATTGGGCCTCCGCAACCTTGAGCGGCGCGCCGGCGGAGCGCCGCGCGTTGGGCGGCGTCACGGCGATCGGCCTGCGCCGGTGTGGCCGCGCGTGGGTGGGCTGGCGAGGTCGTGGTTCGAACAATCCTTCGTATTTCAGACCGTTGAGACCGCGATCTAGCGCTTTTGCTCCCCAGACTGGCATGCTAATCTCCCGCAGCAGGCCGCTTGGCAGGTCGGACATACCGCCTCGGCGCCCGCCGGATTGATCGTTTGGGAGGTTCAGAATGAAGCAGTTTTCGACTCGGGCGCAGGTCGCCACCTTGGGCTTGGTCCTGACTGTCATGGCGTTGAGCGCCTGTGAGAGCGCGGTGGCTCCGACGGTGACAAGCACGCCGATGACGGCCAAGGGCGGGTTCAGCGGGACGATCGACAACGCCGATTGGACCGTGAGCTATGAGGGCATCAAGGCAACCGTGACCATGGCGCACCGGATCAACAAAGATCCCGGCGGCCTCGCCTGTGTGCCGTCCCTGGCGATTGAGCTCGCCAAGCCCGACGGCAGCTGCAAGCTAGAGCTCAACTACGAGGCCGGATTTGCTGGCGAGGGGCTGCTGCTCAAAGAGGTCAAGTTCCACGCGAAGGCTGGCATCTACCAGGACGGCGTGGTGATCCACTCGATTCCGTGCGAAGGCTGGGCTTCAGAGCCGGCGAAGGGCGCCGTGGTCTACACCTCGACCGCCGTTGAGGGTTCCATGACGTTGAACCCGCTCGCCCAGCCGGAAGCCGGTATGACCAAGGCGACATTGCGCAGCATGAAGCTGGCGCCGGCGTTTAACGGCCCCACGACCATGGTGTTCAAGGGTCGAAAGTTCACGATGGACCTCTCGAAGATCAGCTTTGAGGGCGACATCGTCAGCGAAGGTAGCGACACAGTGCAGTGCGTGAAGACGTTCCACGAGTTCCCGAAGTGGGAGCTCAAGGACATCAACCCAGGCAGCGCTGGGTACAACACGACGTACGGCCTCGACGCGTTCAAGGGCAAGAAGGTCGTGGTCGCGCTGGTGTCTGATTGGTGCAATTCCTGCCGCTCACAGACCCAGCTGATGCAGAAGATGCAGGATGAGGCCAACGCCAGCGGACACAGCGACACCGTCATGGTGATGATCAATGACAAGCAGAAGAGCGACCCCAGCCAGTTGACCAAGCTGGCGAAGGATATCCCGATCTTCCAAGATGTGGCTGGAGTTGACGCTTGGGTCAAGATGAACGAGAGCCACGCTGGCAAGTTCAACGGATCGGCGATTCGTAACAGCGGTTATGGCTTCGCGAAGAACGGCGCGGCCATCATGTACTTTGCGCCCAACGGGACCGGCGCGCTCAACCTGACCGACTATCGCACCGCCGTGCAGACCGTCATCAACGCCAAGGATGACGACTAGCTGCGGGCGCCGGCCTTCGCGACCCAGCGCCGTACGACCCAGTGCAGTACGACCCAGTGCAGTACGACCCAGTGCAGTACGACCCAGGGCGGGCACGACCCAGGGCGGGCACGACGCAGCCTCTGCGTAGACCCGTGGCCGTCGCGGGCTGGCGATGGGCACCTGCGCGCAGCTGCATCCACCTCACGCCAACGGTCCACATGAGAACGAACGCCAGTCTTCAACTCGTCCTGTTCGCATTTGTCGTCGCCGCCAGCGGCTGTGGCCCAAAGGCCCTGCGCCACGCCAAGTCTCCCATGCCAGCGGCGCCATCCGCCGTGGCGACCGAGAAGACCCCAGCGAGCGCGGCCAAACCGGCGGCCGAAGCAAAAGCGACCGCCCAGCCGGCCGAGAAGGCGCCCGCCAAGTCGCCTATGAAGCTGCAGGACTACGCCGGGACGTACACAAACGGAGGCGGCGCCGTGCTGGTGATCAGCGGATTCGACGCGACCAAGGGGTTCACCTTCCACCTCCGGATCAAGAGCAAGGACGACTGTGACACTGTGAACTACGGCGACACTGTCGCCTTTGCGGGGTCGGACAAGGCCACAAATACGAGGGGTGACGTCTTCAAGCTCAAGGAGGGCGCCGTCGATTTCGAGCCGTCCGTGGAGATGGCTGGCATGGACTGCATCCGGGTCATCGACACGTCCTTTGTGAAGCAGAAGTAGCGCTGCGCACCAAGGAATCGCTGCGTCGCCGGGGTTCCTGTCAGACCGCTCGACGCGCCAAGGCAGCGGTACGTCCACCTGCGCCCCGTAGTGTCAGCCGAATGTCAGCGCTCGCCGCCAAATTCAAAAACCAGCTCCAGCGCTGCTAACGCCGCCAACAACGCGGCCATCGCGCGCACCGACCCGCGCTGCGGCACGACAATACCGGCCTCCACGCAGAACGGCGAGCGCGCCACCGCATCCTCCACCGGCACATCAGGCAGCCCGCGGCTCCGCCAGGCATGCATCAGCTTCAAGGTCGCAAACGCGTCGACCTGATCAGCCAATCGCCGTTGACGCTTCGGCAGAGTCAGTCCCGCGGTCTGCACCTCGTCGACGACCGCCGCCAAGCCGCGCTCGGCCACACCGGCCTGCCAGATGGCCCACAGGTCCGGCGTCAACGTTGGCGGGTCCCAGAGCCCAGGAATTCGGTCTTTCAGCGGTAGAACCGCGGTGACGGCGACGCGCGACGCCTCGCTCCGCTGCGTGACCTCAGCCAAGCCCGCAGCCAGATCCGTCTCGTGTACGAGCGCGTGCTTCAGCGCCTGCAGGGTCATTCGCAGCAGCACGAAGAGCTGAGGCTCGTAGCAGCGGGGCAGCTGGTCGTTCGCCACCGCCGTCGTTAACGCAGCGCCCGTGCCAAAGGGCACGCGGTCCGACACGCGACCAGAGACCCGCATCGGCGCGCCGCGCACGGTCCGGATCTCCCCAATTTTGGCGAGCTTGTTGAGGAGATAGAAGTCCTCCGCCGCCGGCCGACTGGGCACACCCCGCACTTGGGCATAGGTCAGCGCGTGACACGAGATCGTGCTGCCGATCGCTTCGTAGGCGTACGGCGACCGCGCCCACTGCAGGCCCAAGACGTGGTGCCGCAGGCGTGCCTCGTAGCGCAAACAGGCCTCCGCGTGCACCTGGGCGGCGGCTTCGTGCACGTACGTGCGAATCAACGCCGCCGGCGCGGGGGCTGTGGGCGTCACGAAGTCGGCGCGACCGAAGAAATCAGCCGGCCAGCGCGAGTCGGCGTCGCTCATGTGCAGCCATGGCTGACGCAGCGTGCCGTTGGCCCAGAGTCGCAGCAGCACATCGCAGCCGATTTTACGGGCCAGCCCGACCCCGCGGCGTCGGGGCACCCGCACATCCAACACAACCAGTCGACCCTTTGGCCACACATGCAGCGACGCCCAGGACGGCAGCGTGTCGGCGGTGGTATCGGGGCGACGCGGCCACAATGCGGTGATGGCGACCAAGCTCTCATCGTGCCGGGCGACCTGCTCCGGCGTCGCGTCAGACGGGCGATTAACGACGACCACGACCAACACGCCGCCATCCGCGTCCGGAACGGACGCCAGCGCCTCGACGAGCGCAGCCCCTTCGGCGAACGCTGGGATCATCACGCCGTGCTCAAACCTGCCATCGATGCTATCCGCGACGTGGCTGTGCGCGTCCGCGTGCTGGGATAGGTATTTGCTGACCGATCGGTCCATTTCGTTCCAACGCCGCCATCGTTCATCGGTGTGTGAGAGAGCGCAAGGCTCCGGCGCGGGAGTATGCGTGTTTTCTCCGGACTGGGCATCCCCACGCGGAGTCCCGACCGAGACCTTCGGCGACGCGGCCCGATTCGCAGCCCCAGCGCCTTGCCACGCCGTCCACCGGGCTCAATCGGGTGATCCCGGGCTGGACGGAGGGGCCACAGCAGATGGTGGTGGCTCAGCGTCGACGCTTCTGGATCCCCGAACGGCTGGCCTACAAGGGCCGCCCAGGGGCGCCGCAGGGCATGGCGGTGTTCGATATCGAGCTGTTGTCGATTCTGCCCTAGCCCAGCAGCCCAGCGAGGGTCGCGGTGATGCCACCGAACAGCGCAGCGAGGCTGAACATGGCCCAGCGCGGGCCGCGCCAGAGCTCCATGAACGTCGTCATGACCACCAAGGCCTTGGCTGTGGTGACGGCGAATACGGCCGCCGTGAGGGAGCTGGCGGGGAGCGCACCGTCAACGAGGAGCCATGTCAGGCCAGTGAGCGCTAGCAGCAGCGCGAGCGCGATGTCGAGTCGCCGCGGACCGCGGTGAGGCGGAGCAATCGTGCTCATGCGGCACCGCCGGCGAGGTAGAGGGCGGGAAAAAGTAGCAGCCAGATGAGGTCCACGAAGTGCCAATACGTGGCGCCCGCCTCGACGGCGAAGGCGGCGTTGGGGCCGAAGGCGTCGCGTCTGGCCTGCCACGCCGCCCAGCCGGCGAAGACGACGCCACCGAGTACGTGCATCAGGTGGAGGAAGGTGAGGAAGAAGTACGTGAACCAGAAGTCGTGGCTCGACAGCGTCAGCCCGCGTCCGAACAGATCGGCATATTCGACGAACTTTAACGCCGTAAATACAAGGCCAAGACCACCCGCGGCGAGCCACCAGCGACTGACGGCGGCGCCGCTCGAGGGGGACCGATTGGCGTGCACGGCGCGCGCGGCGGCCCAGCTGGCGATGAGGAGAATGGCGGTGTTGATGGCGCCCGCGCCCTGGTGGACGAGGGCCTGCGCCTCTGGGTAGCCCGTCGAATCGGCGTGCCAGGACCAAGCATGGCCGATCAAGAACATGGCGAAGGTGATGACCTCTAGCGTCATGAAGACCCAGACCGCGACGCCGCCGGGGAGCTCGGGGGATGTGATGCGCGATGCTGCTGCGGTGGCGGAGGGCATAGGGACGATCCGTGGTGCGTGCGGCGGGGGCTGGGAGGCGGCGCGAGTGGAGGCGCCGGATAGCGGTGCGTGGTTGAATCCTGGGGTGCAGACCTGAGATGGCGCGCGACCGCGGGCCTCAGCCGCCGTGCAACGCCATCGACTCGCGCAGCGCGGCCAACAGCTGCGGCAAGGTTGTTCCAGAAGGACCCGTCACGAGGCCGCCGTCTGACGCCTCTGCATACGGTGTGAAACCGGACTCCGCGACGTTGAGCTCCACGACCAGCGCGCCTGTGTTGAGCGCGTTGGTGGCCATCTGAATCGGCAGGTTGGTGGAGCCCGACCCACCGACAATGACGAGGACCTCGGCGGCGGCCGCTGCGCGCATGGTGCTGTCAAAACGAAACCAGCGCTCGTCGTAACATTCGTCGAACCACAGCACGTGAGGCCGCGCCCAACCGCCACACGTTGGACAACGCAGGTGTGGCGCGTCGTCAGGCTGGATCGAGTCGCCTTTGGAGAAGGTGCGCAGCGCGGCGGGAACGGCCCACGTTCGCGTGCTGCAGGCGTCCGCGCAGCGCATGCGCTCGAGGTTGCCGTGGATGTGAAAGGTCCGATTTTCCGGGCTACCAGCGCGGCTGTGCAGACCATCGACGTTCTGCGTGACGAGCAGGAACTGGTCCTGAAGCAGGGAGTCCATCGCCACTAGGGCCCGGTGGCCGGCGTTCGGTTGCGAGCCGCGACAGCAGGCGAGCCGCCACAGGTACCACGGCCAGACGACCTCCGGCTCGGCGACAAACGTGGCCCACGTGGCGAGCTCTTCGGGGCGATAGTTGCGCGAGCCGCGGGTCCAGAAGCCGTCGTCGCCGCGGAACGTCGGGATGCCGCTCTCGGCGGAGATCCCGGCGCCGGTGAGGACGACGAGGTTGCGGCCGCCGTGTAGACGCTGCGTGATGAGGTCGAAGAGGGGATGCGCGCGCATGGCTGCTCCGGCGGGAGGCGACGACAGGGCTGGGGCGGTTGAGCTGGGGCGGCAGGATCGCCCGTCGTGGCGATGGGTGTCAACGGCAGGAGCGCCCCACCGCCTCGGGTAGATTCGCGCGCCGTCGAACCCTTCACGCTGGGACGGTGGCGGCATCCCTAGCGCGCCGCTACGCTCTGTGCGTCGGTCGGCGCGTGCCCGTTCCGCCACGTCCGCACGCCTCGCCAGCACACACTCGACCCTCGCCACGGCGGCATGATGCGCAGCGCTCCTCACAGCCTCGGTCGGTTTCTGCCGGCGCTCACCACCGTGGTGGTGCTAGGCTGCGGCGCGCCGTCAGGCGTCCCCCTTCCCGGCGCGCTGCGGGTGCAGACCGCGGGGCCCAAGGCGGCCGGAAGCGCAGTTCGATGGCTGCTCAACGCCCGGATTCTCGACCCAGAAGCGCGTACCGAGCGACTCGGCCACCTCCAGCTTCAGGGCGGACACATCGCCAGCGTGCACCGCGAGCGGCCGGCGAATCCGGGCCCGAACACCGTCGATCTGCACGGCGCGTGGCTGCTGCCCGCGTTTGTGGACCTGCACGTGCACAGCTGGGGCAACCCGAGCCCGCTGCCGGGCCCCGATCACCGCTGCGGTCACGCGGAGACGGCCCGGCTGATGCTGGCCGCCGGTGTGGTGGCCTATCTCGATTTGGGGTCGAAGCCGCGCACGATCTTCGCGCTGAGAGACCAGGTCCGCGCGGGGCTGGTGCCGGGCGCGACGCTGTACGCGGCGGGGCCGGTGCTGGGTCACATCGTCGGTATGAAGCCGGGGCCGGGCGGACCGGATGCGCGACTGCGGCAGACCAGGACGCCAGCCGAGGGGCGGGCGCATGTGCGGGCGCTCGTGGCGTCGCGGCCAGACATCGTGAAGGTCCTGATGGATCACACCGGACCGGAACAGGACCTGAGCTTGGCGAGTCTGAACGCCATCGTCGACGAGGCGCACAGACATGGACTGCGGGTGATCTGTCACATCGGTACGTGGCAGGACGCACGCGCGTGTGTGATGGCCGGCGCGGACGCGCTGACGCATCTTTGGGACGAGGACGACGTGCCCGCGGAGCTGGTGCAGATCTTGGCGAAGCGACGCATCCCGCTGATCCCGACGCAGCCAGTGCAGGTCGATCTGCCCCATTTCTCTGGCCCCAACGCGCCCGGTTGGCGAGATCCGCTGCTGCGACAACTCACGACGCGACACCTGCAGGAGACCTACCGCCAGACCGCGCGCTTTGTGCAGAAGGCGAAGTTCTGGCTGCGCTATCAGGGCGCGCATGCCAAGGGCTACGAGCGCCAGCTGCTGACGCTGCACAAGGGCGGAGTGGTGCTGTTGGCGGGGAGCGACACCGGCAACTTCGGCACGTTTCAGGGCTACAGCCTGCACCGGGAGCTCGCGCTGATGGTGCGAGCGGGCCTGCCGGTTTGGGCCGCGCTCAAGGCTGGGACGACGGCGGCCGGGCGCTTTCTGGGCCGGAAACTCGGCGTGAAAGTTGGCGATGAGGCGAGTTTTGTGGTCTTGGCGGCGTCACCGCTGGTGGCGATCAGCCATACGCAGCGGATTCGGTCTGTGATTGTGCGGGGCAGGCTCGTCGATCGGGCGGCGCTGCTCGCGGGGACCAGCGTGGCTGACACCTTCCGCGCCTCGCGCTGCCGCAGGCGTTGACTTACCTTAGCCCTCGCCCGCATAGGTGCCTGGCGATTCGTGCTGCTTGGCGATTCGTGCTGCCTAGCGATTCGGGAATGCCTCGCCGCGATTTGCGGTTAGTCCGGACCACCGACCTCCGCGAGCACCGCGACTCGCCACGACGGAGCCCTCGATGTCGACTCGCAAGCGCGCACCCAATCCCAAACCCACGACCCCACCCGGCGACGCGCGCCACCATCTCGCGCGAGCGGCCTTGATTTCCGGCCTCTCCGCGGCGGTGTCCCCCAGCGATGGCGGCGCGCTGAAGCTGCTCGTGGCGCGACAGCCCAACCACGCGCGGATGACGCCGGCGCACACAACCGTGTCGGTAGACCTCGCGCTGCCGGGGGATCGGTGGTCCATCGACAACAAGGCGGGCGTGCATTCTCAGCTGTCGGTGATGAACACGCGGGTCGCCGAGCTCATCTGCAACGGACAAGCGCTGACGCTGCCGGGCGACAACCTGCTGCTCGACCTCGACCTGTCGGAGGCCAACCTGCCGATCGGTTCACAGCTTCGGCTCGGCAGCAGCCTGCTCGAGGTCACACCGAAGGCGCACACGGGCTGCAAGCACTTCGCGCAGCGCTTCGGCAAGGTCGCCCGCAAGCTGACCCAGGAGCCGAAGTTCGTGCCTATGCGGCTGCGGGGGTTGTTTCTGTGTGTGATCGAACCCGGCGAGCTGCGGGTCGGCGATGTGGCGCGGGTCGTGCGACGGGGCTATTGACGTCGCGGGCTGGGTTGCGCGTGTGACCCTCTTGGATTTTGGACCACAAAGACGTGGAGGTCATCGGTCACGCGACCATGACCGCACGCCGCCACCGCCCAACCGCCCACGATGACGAACTCGACGTCTGCGTCCGCGAAAGCCGCCAGCAGGTCGCGATAATCCTGTGGTAGGTCGAGCCGCGTCATGGCGCTGGCGTCGTGCAGGTCGCGCCCGCCGGGATCACTTCGAAGTCGGCAGACGTCCACTGCGAGCGCTGCGTCATCTGCGATTCCGTCCAGCACCACACCCGGCGGTTGAGTTGAGCGAACGCGCGCAGGCGCTCAATCGGGGTTAGGTCTTGGTAGAGCGGGCCTTTGGTTGTGTGGTTGGTCACAACTTCTGCGCGCCAATCGGCGCGTCGGGTGGCGGTGCGTTCAGCGGCGTCGCGCTCAGCGGCGTTGCGCTCAGCGGCGTTGCGTGGTCGTTCGGTAGTGCCTGATTGCGCGGACATGGCTGCTCCGACGGTGGCGAACGAGCGAGGGCTCCGGCCGGCGGCGGGGCCTCTGCTGTGCCTGCAAGGTAACGCGGCGCGATGGTCCGTGCCACCTAACGGGTGTCCAGCCGCCCGCCCCTCCCCTTGCAACGCGACGCCCACCGGCTAGTCATGATCAAGAGCGCAGTCACAGATCGAGCGCGCAGTGTCCGGAGGTGTCACCATGGACCTCGACGATTTTTTCGAATTCGCCATCGCCAACCTTGAGCGACTCCTTGAGGCCGATATTGTCGCCGGTCCCGCCCCGGCAGCAAACGTCGGCCGCCCGGGAGCTGGCGTTCTACCGTCAGCCAGGCGCGATTCGGCCATGGACCGCAAGTACCCGAGACGGCGCGATCGGCGGTGGCGGGCACGCAGGTTACGGTCTTCAGCGAGCCGCCTGGATCGAGGACCACGTGTAACCACCAGCCGCACAGCCCGAGTTGATCGGGCTCTCCGCGCAGCCGGCCGCCCAAACGCCCGGAGTTTGAGGCTCGGCGGTCGATCAGCCAGCGCGCGGCACGCGGCTTCAGCGACGCCAATGTGCCAGCCACCAGTTCAAAGGCGGCGTCAGAGGTGGCGCAGCGCGGTGGTGTACTGTGCACCGCGGCCAGATCGCGCACATCACGATCACCCCCGTCAGCGAGGCCACCGCGCCTGACCCAAAGAGGCGCGCACAGTGGTGCGGAGGCCTGGCGCGCGACGAGCATCTGCGTGGGGCCGGAGTTGGCGCCGCCGGGCAGTTGGCACGACGCGGACGTTGCCCCAAGCTCGCACTCCGCAAGCCTGGGCGCACGCCATCGCCCCGCCCCCCCCCAGCCAGCGCGCACGGAGCCTCATGACCAACTCCAGCCACGCCACGACCACGGCGTCACTGCCGCGATGGATCAACCTCGGGTTTGTCGCCGCGGCGGCGGTCAACTTCGGCATCATCGTCGTCAGCCGTGGCTTCGCGCCGCACCTCGGGGTCGTCGACAGCCTGTTTTCTCCGGCCGGTTGCGCGTTGATTGTCGTCTGGGGTCTGGCCTACCTCAGCGTCGCGCGCACGGTGCACCTCTCGCCGCACATCGCCGCCGTGTTCTGCCTCGAGAAGCTATTTTACGGGGTCGCGTGGCTGCGCGGGCTGATGCTGTACGGCGACACGCTGCAGCAACAGCCGTTCGACGTGGCCGCATTTTATCAGACCTACGGGATCGCTGACTTCGGGTTCGCCGTGTTTTTTGGCCTCGTGTGGTGGCGGCTGTGGCTTCGGCGGTGGTGGCAAGCGCGGTGAATCTGCTACCGTCGTAGTCGCCTCGGGGAGTTGCCGACATGCCAGACACGCCACCGCCGGTTCTTTGGAGCCCGGCCCCATCGCGCAGCGCCGCCCCGCGAGCCGTTGGACGGACTGGTCTTGCGTTCGCTGCGATCTGGCTACTCGCCGCCCTACCCGGCTGCCTGCCCGACTTTGAGAGCCCCGAGGCGCTGAGCGCGCGCGTCGACGCGGCGCTGCACGCGGTGACATCGCGCTCTCCGACAGTCTGGCCGATGTGGTGACGGACTCGTCCGACGCCATCGACGCTGCGGACGACGCGACGGCCACCTTCGATATCTACTTCGACGCGGCTCACCTCGATACGACCGACCCGACCGACGCTGACGATTCGACCGGGACGTGGGACAGCGGCGGCTCAGACGGCGTCACGATCGACGGCGATGACCCGGACGTCGCCGATGCCGCCCCGGAGTGTGTCTCGGACTTCGACTGCGCCCAGCTCTACAAAGGCCAATCGCCGTGCTCGTTCTACACCTGCGACGGCGTGTCCAAGCAGTGCAAACACCAGCTGCCGAAGAAGGGGGAGGCCTGCCAGATCTTTGGGCAAACCCTAAGCTCCTGCCAGGCGAGCGTGTGCGATGGCCAAGGCACGTGCGTCATCCAGAACGGCGCCGACGGGGTCCACTGCGGCTTTGGCAAGTGTGGCAACAAGTGCGCATCCGGCTCGTGTGTCGCTGCCGCTGCTGCTGACTACGACGATGGCAACCCGTGCACGCAGGACTACTGCGACCAGGGCAAGGAGGTCGTGCACAAGGCGATCGCCGATTTGTCGCTGAGCTGCGACGACGGCGACGTGTGTACGGAAGGCGACGCGTGCATTGGGGGGAAGTGCTTGGGGTCACCCAAGAGCTGCGATGACGGCTTCGGTTGCACCTTTGACGTGTGCGACAAAGCGAAAGGTTGCGTGCACAGCCCGAAGCCTGGGGTCTGCGACGACGGCGACCCGTGCAGCAAGGACGCGTGCGATCCGGCGGTGGGCTGCACGGTGACAGGGGACGTGATTGGCGCCAGCTGCGACGATGGGAACGCCTGCACAAAAGACGAGATTTGCGGGCCAGGAGGCGCATGCGCGGGCGGCACGCCGACCTGTGGGTGCAAGGTCGACGCGGACTGCACCAACAGCGACCTCTGCCGACCCACGGCGTGCTTGGCGGGGTTTTGCCAGGTTGAGGCGGCTAAGGCGGTGACGTGTACGGACGCGGGCGACACGGTTTGCGCGAAAAACACGTGCGATCCGACGAGCGGGGTCTGCAAACCGGCGGCGGCCAAGGATGGGCTGGAGTGCGACGACGGCGACCAGTGCACCGTCACGTCCAGCTGCGCGAAGGGCGCGTGTGCCGGGTCCAAGACCAAGGACTGCGACGACAGCAACGCCTGCACGAACGACGTATGCGCAGCCGGCCAGGGGTGCGTGAGCTTGCCCAACACGGCCGCCTGCGATGACGGTCAGGTCTGTACCGAGGGGGACGTGTGCCAGGGCGGATCGTGTGCTGCGAAGGCGAAGACGTGCGACGACAACCTCAACTGCACGTTTGACGCGTGCGATGAGAAGACGGGCGTGTGCAGCCACAAGGCGGACGACGCTAAATGCGACGATGGCAGCGCCTGCACGACGGACAGCTGTGGCAGCAAAGGCTGCGAATACGGGCCAAACGCCGCCGGGCAATGCGACGACGGCGACGCGTGCACGGCCAACGCGTGCAAGGGCGGCACCTGCGCGGTGACGGAGTTCGTCTGCGGCTGCAAAGACGCGCAGGCGTGCGACGACGGCAACCCCTGCACGGTGAACAGCTGCGTAGCCGGCAAGTGCAGCGCCAAGGCGGCGAGCGACGGGGGCACCTGCAGCACGGCGGATAAGTGCCAGACGGTTGGCAGCGGCACGTGTAAGGCGGGGACGTGTGTCAGCGGCGATCAGCCAAAGAACTGCAGCGCCGTGGCGGATGCGTGCCACAAGGGGATCTGCGCGCCAACCACCGGCGAGTGCGTGAAGGTGACCTTCGCGGACGGCACCACGTGCGATGCGGATGGCGACGGCTGCACGGTGGCGGACGCCTGCAACGCCGGAAAATGCGTGGTGGGTAAGCCAGCGGACTGCAGCGGGGCCGCAGACGCGTGCAACAGCGCGGTGTGTCAGTCCGGCGGCGCGGCGCAGTATGCGTGCGCAAAGTCGCCGCAAGCGAAAGGCACCGAGTGCAGCGATGGCAAGTTCTGTACGACGGGGGACGCATGTGACGGCAAGGGCAGCTGCGCGGCCGTGGCGGCGCGGGACTGCAGCGCGTTCGCGGACGCGTGCAACACCGGCGGTTGCAGCGACGCCAACGAGGTCTGCGCCGCGACACCCAAGACGGCCGGCACAAGCTGCAGCGACGGCTTCTTCTGCACGATCAACGACGCTTGCACCGCTGATGGCAAGTGCAAGGCCGGCAAGCCGATGGTGTGCGCGGCGGCGACCTGCAAAGTAGCCGCCTGCGACGACACGAAGGACACCTGTGTGCTCAGCGACGCGGAGAAGGGTGGCTTGTGCGACGACGGTGACCCTTGCACCACCTCCGATGGCTGCGACGGCGCCGGCGGCTGCGGCGGCAAGGTGACGGCCTGCAACGACGGCAACCCGTGCACGGTCGACGCGTGCGACGCAAAGACGGGCAAGTGCCTCGCGACGGCGAAGGCTGGGTTGGTGTGCAGCGACGGGGACGCCTGCAGCCTCGGCGAGGCGTGCGACGCCAAGGGCTCCTGCACGGGAGGCAAGCCAAAGACGTGCGCCGGCGGGATCTGTGTCGACGCGACGTGCAACAGCGGCAGCGGCCAGTGCGGAACGACGCCGCAGGCGCCCGGCACAGCCTGCAGCGACGGGGACGCGTGCTCCACGAAGGACGGCTGTGATGGCAAAGGCAGCTGCGCTGGCGGCGCGGCTAAGACCTGCGAGGGCGACGCCTGCAACGCCGGGGTCTGCGACAGCAAGACGGGGGGCTGCGGAAAAGCGCCGCGGGCGGCCGGCACGCCCTGCTCGGACGCGGACGGCTGCACTCTCAATGACGCGTGTGATGGCAAAGGCGCCTGCGCGCCCGGCACGCCCAAGACCTGCGCTGCTGGCCCATGTTTGCAGGCCAGTTGCGACTCGACGACCGGCGGCTGCAGCACCGCTGCGCTCAAAGACGGCACCACCTGCGACGACAGCAACGCCTGCACCGCGGGCGACGCGTGCGCGGCCGGCGTCTGCAAGGCCGGCAGCTTCACGTGCGAATGCAAGGTCGACGGCGACTGCGACGACAAGAACGGGTGCACGAAGGACTCGTGTGTGTCCGCGGGCGGGCAGACGCTGTGCAGCTATAGCAACACCAACGGCATCCAGTGCAGCGACGGCGACGCTTGCACGGCGACCGACACCTGCGCGGCCGGGCAGTGCAGCGGCAAGGTCGTGGTGTGTGATGACGGCAACCCGTGCACCGCCGACAAATGTGACGCGAGCAGCGGCAAGTGCGTCACCCCGCCCACGACGGGCGCCAAGTGCGATGACAAGAACCTCTGCACAACCAGCGATGCGTGCGGAGAGGACGGCACCTGCAAGGGGACCATCAAGACCTGTGACGACGGCAACACGTGCACCAACGACAGCTGCGCGACCGCTACCGGCGCTTGCATCAACAGCCAGAACACCCTGGGTTGCGATGACGGCAACACCTGCACGACGAGCGACGCCTGCGCGCTCGGTGTGTGCAGCGGCAAGAAGAAGGCGTGCGACGACAAGAACCCGTGCACGTCGGACGCCTGCGATGTGACCACTGGCGGCTGTGTCGGCACGCCGCTGACCGGCGCGTCGTGTGACGATGAGAACCCCTGCACCAGCGCGGACAGCTGCACGGCGAAGGGGGCCTGCGGCGGCAAGGCGAAGGACTGCGACGACGACAACGTGTGCACCAAGGAGTCGTGCGACATCTTGACCGGCGCCTGCAAAACCACGGTTTTAGCGGGATCGGGCTGCACCGATGGCAACGCGTGCACGACCGTGGACAGCTGCGATGGCAAGGGCGTGTGTGTGGGCAGCCAACCGAAGTCGTGCGCAGGCGACGCGTGCAGCGTGGGGGTGTGCGACGCCGCGACCGGATCGTGCGGCAAGACGCCGAAGATCGGCGGCACAGCTTGCGACGACAGCGACGGCTGCACGCTCGATGATGTGTGTGACGGCGCGGGCGCGTGCAAGGGCGGCAAGCAGAAGACGTGCGCCGGTGACGCCTGCAATCTGGGCGTGTGCATCGGCAATGGCACCTGCGGCAAACAGCCGCTGACCAGCGGGACCACGTGCTCGGACAGCAACGCCTGCACCGTCGGTGACGCGTGCGACGGCAAGGGGGCGTGCAAGGCGGGTGGCGTGAAGCAGTGCCCGGCAGATGCGTGCAACGAGGCGACCTGCAGCCCGGGCAGCGGCGCTTGCGGCAAGAAGTCGCGACCGGTCGGAACCACCTGCAACGACGGCAACGCCTGCACACAGACCGACGCCTGCAACGGCGCAGGCACCTGCCTTGGCGGCAACCCGAAGACCTGCGTGGGCGACGCCTGCAACGATGGCACCTGCAACACCCAGAGCGGCAGCTGCGGGCTCACGCCGAAGAGCGACACCACGCCGTGCAGCGATGATCAGGCCTGCACGACGGGCGACAAGTGCAACAAGGGTTCGTGCGCGGCTGGGGCCTGGACCTGCCAGTGCAAGGTGGACACGGACTGCAATGACAGCAACGCGTGTACGTCGGACATGTGCGTCGCCTCAGATGGCAAGCTGGCGTGCCAAAACACCGCAAAAACGGGACAATCGTGCGATGACGGCAAGGCGTGCACGACCAGCGATGTCTGCTCAAGCGTCGGCAGCTGCACGGGGCTGGCGAAGGTGTGCGACGACGGCAACCCGTGCACAGTGGACGCGTGTGATGCCGGCAGCGGCGCGTGCAAGAGCACGCCTGACGCGGGGAAGGCCTGCGATGACGGCGAGCTCTGCACGCTGAACGACGTGTGCCACGGCTCGGGCGCTTGCGCGGGCACGACGAAGGTGTGCGACGACTTCAAGGTGTGCACGGACGACAGCTGCAGCAAGACCACCGGTCAGTGTGTCTTTGGCGCCAACAACAAGACCTGCGACGACAGCAAGCCCTGCACCGTCAACGACAGCTGCGCGAACGGGGTGTGCGCCGGCGCGGAGAAGAGCTGCGACGACAGCGACACCTGCACCGTCGACAGCTGCACGACGACATCGGGAGCCTGCAACCATGCGGTGCAGACCGGCGCGACGTGCGATGACGGGGTCGCCTGCACGTTGAGCGACCGCTGCACCTCTGCGGGCGGCTGCGCGGGCACGCAGAAGAACTGCGACGACGGCAACCGCTGTACGGTGGACAGCTGCGCGGCAGGGACGTGCAAACACGCCGCAAATACGGGCGCAGCGTGCAGTGACGGCGACCCGTGCACCTTGGCGGACACCTGCGGCAGCGACAGCAGCTGCAAGGCGGGGTCGGCCAAGGTCTGTGTAGGCACGGAGTGCGCGGTGGGTGTGTGCGACACGACGTCTGGCCACTGCGGCACGACCCCCAAGGCCTCTGGGACGAGCTGCAGCGACGGGGACGGCTGCACCTTGGCCGACACCTGCGACGGCGCGGGGGCGTGCAAGGGGGGCAGCAGCAAGGTGTGCACGGGCGACGACTGCCGGAGCTCTGTCTGCAAATCGTCGACCGGGCAGTGTGTGGTCACACCAAAGGCCAAGGGCACGAGCTGCAGTGACGGAAAGAAGTGCACGCACAGCGATCAATGCAATGGCAAAGGGGTCTGCGTGGGAACGGAGAAGGTGTGTACCACCACGCTTCAGTGCGCAAAATCGACCTGCAATTCGCAGACCGGATACTGCCAACTCGTGGCAAACGTCGGCGCGGCCTGCAGCGATGGCTCGGTCTGCACCAAGGATGACAAGTGTAGCTACAACTTCGGTTGCTACGGTACGTCCGCCTGCGCAGACGGCTACAGCTGCACGAAGGAGAGCTGCTATGCGATCGCGGACCAGACGGCGGGGACGCCGTACACCTGCAAAATCGAGCTGCGAGACAGCTACTGCGAGGAGAAGTACGACAGCAAGAGCTGGAAGTGCAACCCGCCAAAGTCGTCGTCCTCCAGCGGTTGCGTGAAGAACTAGCCGAAGGGTCGCCTGCGCGTGCGGGCTAGAAGCGTAGGCCGGCGCGGACACCGCGATGATCGGGGCCGACGGCCGGGCTCAGCCACAGGCCAGCGCGAGGGGCCGCGCCGCGACCCGTGTCTGCGCGCTGCCACCACTGCCACGCGGTCCAGCCGGCCATGCTCAGGCCGATGACGCCCGCGCCCACGCTGAACCCCCGCCAAACCTGGGCGCTGTCGCGATTGGCGAGGTAGCGCTTGCGGCTGGCCGCGTCGGTGACGGCGTCGGCGCTCATCTCGTTGGCGGTGGACAGCGCGACGGCATACGCGACGCCTGACGTGGCGAGCGCGACGGCGGAGGCGCCTGCCCACCAGGGGTTGAGTCGACGCGCTGGCGCGGCCCGCGCACGCGCCGCTTCGGCCGCTCGGCGACGGGACGCGGCGGCGCTGGGGT
>CALENB010000323.1 GCA_937910235.1 uncultured Myxococcales bacterium
GTGGTGCGGATTGGGGTGGTGCGGATTGGGGTGGTGCGGATTGGGGTGGTGCGGACCGGGCTGGTGCGGATCGGGCTGGTGCCGGCGGCGGCGGCGGCGCCCTTGGCGGCGCCGACTGTGGCGATGCTGGTCGTGGCGACGCTGGTCGTGGCGATGCTGGTTGTGGCGGCGCTGTACGCGTCGGCGCAGCCTGTGGCGGTGCAGACCGTGGCGGCGCGGACTGAGGTGGCGCGGCCTGGGGCGGCGCGGCCTGGGGCGGCGCGGACGAACTCGCTTGTGGCAACGCCGCACCGCAACCAAGGCAGAAACGGTATCGGCCGTCGTTCTCGCGCCCACAGCGCTGGCACACGATCATCTTGAGCGACCTCTCGGATGCCGCAGCCTAGCATGGAGCGAAACGCCCCACGTAGCCGAGCGCCGCCATTGTAAGGCGGTCGCGCCCGCCGACGCAACGGACCTGGGAGAGAGAATCGATCAAGCGCTTGTCGCCGAGGCGCTGAGCGTGCTACTTCCCTCGAGCCTTCGGCCACACCTTGAGTTGCCGCGCGCGCGTTCACCGCACGCAGCCACGGAGCCACGGAGCCACGGAGCCACGGAGCGACATGTCGATCACCCTGCGCACCTTCACGTTTCTGGATAGTCTGCAGCCGCAGCTAGCCTCCTTCATCGGCAAGACCGCGCGAGGCTTCTTGCCTCTCCCTGGTATGGCGAGCCTCTTCGTCGAGATCGCACCGGGAATCGCGGTCAACCGTGTCACGGACGTCGCCCTGAAGGCCGCTGACGTGGCGCCCGCGATTCAGATCGTCGAGCGCGCGTTTGGCCTTCTGGAAGTGCACGCCCACGACAAGGGCGCCGTGATGAGCGCTGGCGAGGCGATCCTCAACGATCTGGACCTGACGGAATCACAGCGCGTCAAACCCACGATCGCGACCAACCAGATCATTCGATCGATCGAGCCCTACCAAGCGCAGATCATCAACCGCAACTCGCGCGGCATGCTGATTCTGCCAGGGGACAGCCTCTTCATCCTTGAGACGCAGCCCGCTGGCTACGCCGTCCTCGCGGCGAACGAGGCCGAGAAGGCCGCCAACGTCAAGTTGGTGGAGGTGCGCCCGTTCGGCGCCTTCGGCCGCCTCTGGATGTCCGGTTCCGAGAGCGAGATCGACTCCGCCTCACAGGCCGCGATCGCGGCCATCGAGAGCGTCAGTGGCACGGGTAGTTGAACGAACAGACGGTTGCGCTGTCGGACAGGTGTGCTGTCGGACAGGTGTACTCTCGGACAGGTGCGGTTTCGGACAGGTGCGGTTTCGGACAGGTGCGGTTTCGGACAGGTGCGGTTTCGGACCGCCGACAGCGAGCAGCTGAGAGACAAGTCATAATCGCCACGGTTATCGTAGCGAACCACAATGAGGCGATCGCATCGCCTCGCGCTCCTCGGGAGTGCATCGTGCAGCGGACATCGCTGCGTGCAGGAGAGACGGCATGGGTGACGCTCTGGGTATGATCGAGACACGAAGCTTCGTGGCACTCGTTGAGGCTTCTGACGCGATGGTGAAGGCCGCAAAGGTCGAGCTCGTCGGCTACGAGAAGATCGGGGGCGGCTACGTCACCGCGATCGTGCGTGGCGACGTCGCCGCGGTGAAGGCGGCCACGGAGGCCGGCGCCCGCTCGGCTGAGCGCGTCGGGGAGCTCGTCAGCACCCACGTGATCCCGCGCCCGCACGCGAACGTCGACTTGGCGCTGCCGCTCGGCCGGCAGTCCAAGGGCGAGTAGTCGCTTCCCGCCGGATCTCCGGCCGCTGGATCTCCGGCCGCCAAGTTCCTGGGCAATGAATCGCGCCCAGCCCGCGCCGTGCGTCCACGCGCGTCGCGGGCTGCCTGGGCGCATACGAGGACATCATGCTGCTTGGTAAGATCATCGGCACGGTCGTCGCCACCCGCAAAGAGCCCGAGCTTGAGGGTCTGCGGATGATGCTCGTGCGTGAACTCGACGCCGCGTTCCTGGCCACCGGCAAGATCGTCGTCGCGGTCGACGCGGTGGGCGCAGGCCAAGGCGAGGTGGTGCTCTTCGCCGCTGGTTCCAGCGCGCGGCAGACCGCCGTCACGAACAACCGGCCTGTCGATCACGTGATCATGGCCGTTGTGGATCAGGTCACCGCCCACGGTGAGGTCTGCTACGACAAGCGGCATGACGACGGCGCCTGAGCGCCAACTTTCGCGCGCGCGCCGCGCGGATGACAGGAGGTCCCATGGATGACGCTCGCATCGAGGCCATCGTCTCCGAGGTCGTGCGTCGCCTCGGCTCGTCCGCAGGTTCGCAAGGCCCTGGGCCGCTCGTGCGCTCGCCTCGCCACGTCGTCGGCCGCCACGGCCTTTTTGAGCAGATCGACGACGCGGTTGGCGCCGCGGGTGACGCCTACATCCAGCTGAGCACCACGCCGACGCATGTCCGCCAGCGCGCGATCGACAACATGCGCCGCGTGACCCTTGAGAATCTCGACGAGATCGCGAGACGCGCCGTGGAAGAGACCGGTTTGGGTCGCATCGACGACAAGGTGAACAAGAATCGCCTCGTCGCGAACAAGACGCCTGGGATGGAGATCTTGCAGCCGTCTTGCCACACCGGCGACAACGGCCTGACGCTCGACGAGCGCGGATCGCTCGGTGTTATCGGCTCGATCACGCCGTGCACGAACGCGACCGAGACGATCCTCAACAACGCGATCAGCATGATCGCTGGCGCAAACACCGTCGCTTTCAACGTGCACCCATCGGCCAAACGGACGTTGGCGTGGTACGTCGAGATGCTGAACAAGGCCTGTGTTGCCGCGGGGGCGCCCGACAACATGATGACGATGATCACCGAGCCCACCATCGACTCGGCCCAAGCGCTGATGACACACAAGGGTGTGCGCCTGTTGGCCGTGACCGGCGGTGGTCCGGTCGTCCGCGCCGCCCTGAACTCTGGCAAGCGCGCCGTGTGCGCGGGCCCAGGCAACCCACCAGCCGTCGTCGACGAGACCGCGAATCTGCGCAACGCCGCCCGCAACATCATCGCCGGCGCGAGCCTCGACAACAACATCGTGTGCATCGTCGAGAAAGAGATCATCGTCGTTGAGTCCGTCGCCGATCGCCTCAAACAGGAGATGCGCGACGCCGCCGCCTACGAGGTGAAGGGGCGAGAGCTCATCAACCTCGAGAAGTTGCTGATCGTAGATGGCCACATGAACCGCAAGTACGTCGGCAAAAACGCCAGCGTGATTCTGCGTGATATCGGTGTGCAAGTGCCCGACAGCACACGAATTGTCTTCGCGGAGGTGCACGAAGACCACCCCTTCATTCAACTGGAGATGCTCTCCCCGGTGCTGGGCTTGGTGCGGGTTCCCGACTGGGAGCAGGCCGTCGCGATGGCCGTTCGCGCCGAGCATGGCAACTTTCACACCGCGACCATGCACTCGATGGCGATCGATCGGCTCGACTACATGGCGCGCGCGGTGAACTGCTCCATCTTCGTCAAGAACGCCCCTTCCTACGCGGGTTTGGGTCTCGGCGGTGAGGGCTATACCGCATGGACCATCGCGGGAACCACGGGTGAGGGGCTGACCAACGCGCTCACCTGGACCAAGCAGCGGCGCTGCACGCTCCAGGGGTTCTTCCATATCGTCTAGCGCTGCAAGGCCGGATTCTCGGCCTTGTCGCTCGCAGCGCGGCTGTCGCGTCGCACCCTTCATCGATTCGCCCACCGAGCCTCCATGACGCTTGCCTCCGCCGACACCCTCGCCGCTCTCGAACTGCGCTCGGTGCCGGCTGGGCTCGTGGCGCTGGATGCGCTCGTGAAAGAAGCTGAGGTGTCGCTGCGTTTCGCGAGTGACATCGACCCGTCCCATTTTCTTTTGGTCTTCGAGGGCGATTTGGCGTCCGTGGAGGCCGGCTTGCGCCGCGCTATCGCTGTGGCCGGTGGTGACGTCCTGGAGAGCCTGCTGCTGCCGCGCGCGCACGCCGACTTGCGAGCGGCGTTGGCTGGCAAGCTCACGCCGCCCGCGGCGTCCGCGCAGGCTGAGCACGCGATCGGGGTGCTCCAATGTCACACCGTCATCGCGACCCTCGCTGCGACCGACCGTGCCCTCAAGGTGGCCGAGGTCGCGCTGTTGCGCCTGCGCTGTGCGACGGAGCTGGCAGGGCAGGGACACGCCGTGTTGTGTGGCGAGCAGTCCGATGTCGAGGCCGCGCTGGATGCGGCGCGTGAAGACGCCGGCGCCGGCGTGACCGTGGAGACTCGGCTGATTCCAAGGGCTGCGGTGGAGACGTTCTCCGCGGCTGCCCAACGTCCCCTGGGTCAGCGAGGTTTGCGACCCCTTGACGCTTGAGGCAGGCGCCACGACGCTGCGCATACGCTGACCGTGTTCGCACGGCTGCGCCAGACCCGCCCGGCGACGAAGGCTGCGACGCACACGCCGTGACGCACACGCATCGACGCACCACACTGCACCTGCCGCCCCAAACGTACACGCTCCCCAAATTGGAGGTTGATTGTGGCTGAAATCGCAACTATCGAACGCGCCATCGACGACATCCGCAACGGTCGCATGGTGATCCTGGTCGACGATGAAGATCGTGAAAATGAGGGTGATCTGGTCATCGCCGCGGACAAGGTCACGCCGGAGGCTATCGCCTTCATGGTCGAGCACGGCCGCGGGCTGATCTGTCTGGCCATGGACGGCCCTCTGATCGACCGCCTAGGTGTCGCGCCCATGTCGGTGTCCAATCAGGCGCCGCTGAGCACCGCGTTCACCGAGAGTCTCGACGCTGTGGACTGCGTCGGCAGCGGCGTCTCTCCCGCCGACCGCGCCCGCACGATTTTGCGCGCGATCGCCGGTGACGCCGCCGCTGAGCATTTTCGGGTGCCAGGCCACATCTTCCCGCTGCGCGCCCGCCGTGGCGGCGTCATCGTGCGCAGTGGGCAGACCGAGGGCAGCGTCGATCTCGCCCGGTTGGCTGGCCTCCGAGCGGCCGGCGTGATCTGTGAGGTCATGGCGCCCGACGGCACGATGAGTCGCCTCGGTGCGCTGCTTGAGTTTGGCGAGCGCTACGACATCCCCGTCGTCACGGTCGCGGCGCTCATCGAATATCGACTCCATAGCGAGCCGCTGGTGCAGATCCAGGCGCGCAGCGAGCTGCCGACCCAGTGGGGCACTTTTGAGCTGACGGTGTTCCGCTCCGTCCTCGATGATAGCCTGCACGTCGCGCTCAGCATGGGCGACCTGGACCCGGAGACGCCGACGCTCGTTCGCGTGCAGCGCGCCAACCTGCTCGGCGACGCGTTTGGTCTGGCCGAGGCGCGTGGACGGCCGAATCTGGCGGTGGCCATGGCCCAGATCGCAGCAGCGGGCGCAGGCGCAGTCGTCTACCTTGCGGCGGATACGGGCGCCGATGCGCTCGCCGAGCAGCTTGGCCAGTACCTCGCTCGAACCCGTGGCGAAACGTGGCCCAGCGCCGAGCAGCGTCGGCAGATGATGGATTTTA
>CALENB010000324.1 GCA_937910235.1 uncultured Myxococcales bacterium
GCAGGTCCGCGAAGAGCTGAACAACGTGAACGTGCGCGTCGTGCTGCGCACCGGCCAGCCTGGAAAGGCGCCGGAGCGGGACGTCGTCGTGCGCTACGAGATCGACGGCTACGAGCTGAAGACCGAGCAGACCTCCCAAAACCTCGTCACCGTGGTCATCGCCGCGCTGCGCTCCTTCGATCTGATCCGGAGCATCGAGCGCAATCGCGCCGGGCTTGAGCTGATCATGAACGCGACGGCCGAGATGTCGCAGCTGCGGAGCGCCCGCGCGTTTGCGGCGAGCGCCCTCCAGAACCTGCAAGCCTTGTCCAACCGCTCCGGCGGCGCGGTGTTCTGCGCGCCGAGCGGCCGCGCGACGGGGACCGACACGCTCCCCGTCGAGGTGCTCGCCGGCACCGGCCCGTACACCGACTGGGCGGCGCGAATGCTGGACGCCGCCGACCCCGAGGGCCGAATCCGCGCCGAGATCCTGCAGGCTGCCTCCGGAGAGGACAAGCTCCCCGACCCGCTCGCGTTGGGGACGGCGCTCGTGCTCAAGTCGCCGCACGTGCGAAGCGCGACGATCTGGGTGCATGACGTCTACGCGTTGGACCCCATCGAAAAGCAGCTCTTGGACGTGTTCTGCTCGAAGATCGCGGTGGCCTTCGACAACGTGCAGCTCATCGAGCTGTTCCGCAAAGCCCAACAAGCGACGGTCGTCGCGCTCGCCGATCTCGCCGAATACCGGGACACCGACACCGGCGAGCACGTGCTCCGCGTGGCCCGCACCACCGACCTGTTGGCGCGGGACCTGCACGCCGCTGGCAAGTTTCCTACCGAGCTAGACGAGCTGCTGGTCGAGCAGATCGGCCTCGCCAGCATGTTGCACGACGTCGGCAAGGTGTCGATCCCCGACGCCGTGCTGTTGAAGCCTGGCCAGCTCGACGCCGCCGAGCGGCGGCTGATGGAGACCCACGCCGGCGTCGGCATGCGCATCCTCGCGCGCGCCGACCGCATCGTCGGGCAACGCAGCTACCTGACGCTCGCCGCCGAGATCGCGATCGGCCATCACGAGTGGTACGACGGCACGGGGTATCCGAACCGGGTCGCGGGTACCAAGATCCCGCTGTCCGCGCGGATCACCGCGGTCGCGGACGTCTACGACGCGCTGACCAACGCGCGCCCGTACAAGCAGCCCTGGTCCCCAGCGGACGCCAAGCAATACATCATCGAACGCTCGGGCACCCAGTTTGACCCGACGGTCGTCGAGTCCTTCCTGCGCGTGCTTCAGGCGCCGGAGTGGAACACCCCGTTCGGCGTACCGACCGAGGTCGGGCCCTTTTCGTTATGAAAGTGTGCGTCGTCAGCGATAACGCGGCGTTTACCGCTGACGTCAAAGCCCGTTTTGATGAGGTAGGAAACGGATTTCTGTGGGTGAGCGCGGCGCCCAGCGAGCCCATGCCGGTAGCGGGTCTGCTGGTGTTCGATGGGTCCAGCCCTGCCCACGCCCCGGTGGTGAGGTTTGACGCGCCCCGGTGGCTGCTGTGCACCGGGGCTCCGCCAACGGACCTCGCGGGGTGGGATGCCGTGATGGAGTGGCCGATCCCGGCGGCGCGGCTCGCCGAAGCCATCGAGCAGGCCCGTCATACCATCCGGGCGCGCTCCGGAATCGCCGGTACCCAGCTGCTCGCCTCCGGCATGCGGCGCATCCTCGAGCTCGCGTCCGAGTCCATCGAGCTCACCGACACCTCGGTGCGCTTGCTCTACGTCAACCCGGCGTTTGAGCAGATCACCGGCTGGCTGTTGGAAGACGCCGTCGGCAGTCAGACCGGCGAGCTCTTTCGCGCCGGCACGCATGATCCTGCCTACTACGCCGAGATCATGGCGACGCTGCGCCGCGGCGAGGTCTGGCGAGGCCCCCTGATCGGGCGCCGACGCAACGACGCGCTGTCCTTTCAAGAAGCGACGCTGGCGCCGCTGAATGGTCCGGACGGAAAGGCGATGGCGTTCGTCGCGATCAAGAGGGATTTGGCTCGAGACACCTTGACCGAGCGCGCGTTGGAGAGCCGCGAGACCCGCCTCCAGACCATGCTTGAAGGTGCGGGCGACGGCGTGCTCGTGCACGACGATGCCGGGTTGATCGCCGACGCCAATTCCAGCGCGTCCGCGATGTTGGGCGTCGATCAAGACGATCTGCTCGCCGGGTGCCGAATCGGCGCCTTCTTTGAAGGCTACACCGAACTGGAGCTGGTCGCGGCTTTTCGCGACGTCGTCGAAGGCGCGCCCATCACCCTCGAAGGCAACTTTCGCCGAGCGGACGGGCAAAGTATCCCGGTCAGCTTGCGCATCGGCGCCTTCTTGTTCGGCGGCGAGCGCTTCCTCGTGACCCTCGCGCGGGATGTCAGCGAACGGGTGGAGCTCGAACGTCGGCTGCGGCTGCGCACCGAGGAGCTTGACGCGTCGCTGGCAGACTTGAAGCGCACCCAGAAAGAGCTCGTCCAACGCGAGAAGCTGTCGGCGTTGGGCACGCTCGTGGCGGGCGTCGCGCACGAGGTCAACACCCCGCTCGGCGTGGCGCTCACCGCGCTCTCGCTGGCCGACGAGGCGCTGCAGGGGATGCGCGCGGCGTTGAACAGCCCAACGCCCTCGCGTCGCACCATTCAGGCGCGCATGGACGAGCTCGATGAGTCCATGAAGCTCGCGCTCCAGAACGGACGACGCGCCGCCACCCTCGTCGCCGACTTCAAGAAGATCGCCGTCGATCAAGCGAGTGAGGCACTGCGCCAGATCGACCTCGGCGAGTACCTGCAGTCGATCCTGTCGTCGCTGAGCCCGATGCTGCGCAAGGAGAACGTGGTCGTTCTGACGGACCTCTCGCCCATCCCGCTGCGCACGCGCCCCGGCGCGATCGCGCAGGTGGTCAGCAACCTCATCCAGAACGCCGTCACCCACGCGTTCCCCGACCCGACCAGCGATCGTCAGCTATGGGTGCGCTGCCAAGAGGTGGGCGGAATGGCCCAGATGGAGATTGAAGACCGCGGCGCCGGCATCGATCCAGTCACGCTCAAGGCGGTGTTCGAACCGTTTGTCACGACCCGGATGGGCGGCGGCGGCAGCGGACTGGGCATGTACGTCGTGCACAACCTCGTGGTCGAGGTGCTGAACGGCACCGTCGAGGTCGAATCGGAGGTAGGGCGCGGAACGCGGGTGCGGGTGCGGATTCCTCTAAAGCCTGAACCCCACAGCGATGGCGCTCGTTCCGGAGCCCCTACGGGGTAGTCGGGGTAACGGCGGTCGGGGCCGGTCGCCGCGCCGGGTTTCCGTCGTGGCAGGGCACCCCTGCGGAAGGGGCCGGCTGCAACACCATGAACTGTACGCGACGGTTCTCGGCGCGCCCAGCGTCTGAAGCGTTCGTAGCGTAAGCCCCCGGCGATCCCCGCTTCCGTGCTTTGCCCTGCCGCGTGACATGGCCAGGGGAGAAGTTGATGGCCTACCGCATCCGGTCCGAGAGGGAGAAGCAGCGCCTGGTGGCCGCCTGGCGGAAGTCGGGTTTGCCCAAGACACGGTTTGCCACGGAGAACGGGCTGCCGCCGTCCGTGTTCTCCAGGTGGGTCACCCAGCACGGCGAGAGCACGCCGTCGGGGACGCGATTCGTGCCCGTACACGTGGTCGAGCCGGCCGCCCCCAGCGGCCCGCTGGTCGTGCAGCTGGCCCGCACCGGTCACCGCATCGAGGTTCCCGGCGGCTTCGACGCCACCGAGGTGCGTCGGCTGGCGGACGCGCTGTGCTGATCCCCGGCAACGTCGAGGTCTGGCTCGCGGTGGAGCCGGTGAGCCTGCTCAAGTCGATCG
>CALENB010000325.1 GCA_937910235.1 uncultured Myxococcales bacterium
GTAGGCGATAGACGGTCGGTGTTATTGGTGAGTGGCGCGGCGCGGCGCCGCGGGGCTTGAGGCGGGCCAGTGCAGCGCGAGCTTCGCTCCTCTGCGACCTAGGGATCAGGAGGCGCACCCGAGGAGCGGTGGTGTCCTGGGGTGGTCTCGAGACTTGCTGTGGCTGGTCTCGAGACTTGGGCTCGCTGCGGGTCCGGCTTGAGATTGCTGGTGAATGTCTTGTTGGGTCGTTGGCACGCGACTTGCTAGTTGTGAGTGTGACCTGGCGGAGCATCGCGGGTTGGCGGGTCTCTGCGTACGAGATGGCCTGTCCACGAAGGCTGGGCCGATAGTTTCCACGTTGTGGCGGCTAGGGCGGCGCATGGTGGTTCGTGGATCGGTGCGGCTTTTTGCCGGATCGTTCTGCTCGGGGTGGCCCCAATTTTTCAAGAGTCCACCACGCCCAAAAACAGCCGGGGCCGGCGTTCCTGGAACAGAACGCCGGCCCCGGCGACTAAGTCGCGTCGACCGAATCAGCCGATACCTTCGTACGAAACCTCGCCGTCGAACAAACTCTCAGAACCAACCTCAATCTCAAGGTTGTTGTAGCCACTCAAACCAGTTCCAGCCGGGATCAAGCGACCCATCAGCACGTTCTCCTTCAAGCCCTTCAAGAAGTCCTCACGACCGGCCAAGCAAGCCTCGGTGAGCACCTTCGTCGTCTCCTGGAAGGAGGACGCCGACAGGAACGACTCGGTCGACAACGACGCCTTCGTGATGCCGAGCAACAACGGCTCACCCGAAGCGGGCTTGCCACCATCACGCATGACGCGCTGATTCTCCTCGTCGAAGAGATGCTTCACGATCTGCTGGTCCACCATGAAGTTCGTGTCGCCAGTCTTGGTGACCCGAACCCACCGCAACATCTGTCGCACGACAACTTCGATGTGCTTGTCGTTGATGCGCACGCCCTGCAGACGATAGACCTGCTGGATTTCGTCAACCAGGTACTTGGCCAAAGCCTCAATACCGAGCACGTGGAGGATGTCGTGGGGATTACGCGGGCCATCCATCAGCGGATCACCAGCGCGGACGCGGTCACCCTCATTGACGGTGATGTGCTTGCCCTTGCTGATCAGATATTCACGCGCCTGACCATACTCCGGCGTGACGATGATACGCGACTTGCCCTTGACCGGCTTGCCGAAGCTCACCATGCCGTCGACTTCGCTCATCACGGCGTGGTCCTTCGGCTTGCGAGCCTCGAACAACTCAGCGACACGCGGCAGACCACCGGTGATGTCCTTCTGACGAACGCTCTCCTGCGCGATCTTCGCGAGGAACGCGCCAGGCTTCAGCACATCTCCCTCGGCGACGATGAGGTTAGAGCCAACGGGCAGATTATACTGGGCCAAAGCACCCGTACGCTCCACACGCACGATCTCACCGTCGGGACCGACGATGGCGACACGCGGACGAATCTCTGCGTCCTTGACGTCGATGATGAAGCGCTGTGACAGGCCAGTCGCCTCGTCCAACTGCTCTTTCACTGTGACGTTGTCGATGATGTCGAGGAGTTTCACCGTGCCTCCGACATGCGTTAGAATCGGCTTGAAAGCTGAATCCCACTCTGCGAGCAGCTCGTTTTTCTTCACGCGCTGACCGTCGGAGACCTTCACGCGAGCGCCAGCCTGGACAGCGAATGCAGGGCAACGGTCGTCAGGCACACCGGGCAATGTCACGAGCAGATGACCACGCGCGATGGTGATCACACCCGAGCCGTCACCCGGATCAACCAGCGGTAGATCCTTGAACTTGATGACACCCTCAACGGTCGCGCGATGCTGCGGCAGGTCGCGGTTGGTTGAAGCAGCACCACCAACGTGGAACGTGCGCATGGTCAGCTGGGTACCGGGCTCACCGATGGACTGGGCGGCGATAACACCCACGGCCTCGCCGATGTTGACGACCCGACCGCGCGCCAGGTCGCGTCCGTAGCACAGCACGCACACGCCAGTCTGACTGCGACAGGTCAGCACGGTTCGAAGCGCGACCTTACGCACGCCCGCTGCCTCGACAGCGTCCGCCATGGTCTCGTCCATGATGGTGTCGGCTTCTACGATGACGTTGCCTTCAGCGTCTTCGATGTCTTCCAGCGCCACACGACCAAGCAGACGCTCACTCAAGGACTGAATGACCTCACCGGCCTCTTCCAAGGACTCCATGTCGATGCCGTCGAGCGTGCCGCAGTCGTACTCGGTGATGACCGCGTCATTGGCGACGTCGACAAGACGACGAGTCAGGTAACCAGAGTTCGCCGTCTTCAACGCCGTGTCAGCGAGACCCTTGCGGGCACCGTGCGTCGAGATGAAGTACTGCTGAACCGAGAGACCTTCACGGAAGTTGGCCGTGATGGGCGTCTCAATGATCTCACCGGAGGGCTTGGCCATCAGACCACGCATACCGGCGAGCTGCCGCATCTGCTGCGCGGAACCACGTGCGCCTGAGTCCGCCATCATGAAGATGTTGTTGAAGGACTTCGTCGTCTCCGACGGGCCCTCGTAGCCTTCCGGCACACCCATGTGGCCATAGCCCGGCGCAAACGTCGTGTTCGCGATGCCGTCCATCATGGTCTTGGCGATCTTCTCAGTGGCGTCGGACCAAGTATCCACGACCTTGTTGTAGCGCTCGCCGTCGGTGATGAGACCTTCGTGGTACTGCGTCATGATGTCGACGATCTGACCCTGAGCAGAGTCCAGGATATCGTCCTTGGTCGCAGGGATCGCCATGTCGTCCAGGCAGATCGACACACCAGCTTCCGTCGCAGCGCCGTAGCCAGCCGTGCGCAGCGCATCGGCCAACAGCACGGTCTTCTTGCTGCCAAACCGGCGATAGACCTCGTCGATGAGCGTCTGCAGCTGCTTCTTGCCGAGCTCCTTGTTGTACATCGAGAACGGAACACCCTGCGGCACCATCTCGCTCAGGAGCACCCGACCAACCGTCGTGTCAACGATCTCTCGTCGCGCCGGCGGCTCTTCGTCAGGATCTTGGTGATCATCCCAGATGTTGACGCGGCACTTGATACGGGCCTGCAACGCGATGAAACCGGCGTCGTAGGCGGCACGAACCTCTTCAGGGCCAGCGAACAGCTTGCCTTCACCCTCCGCAAACGGAAGCTCCCGCGTGCGGTAGTACAGCCCGAGCACGATGTCCTGCGTCGGGTTGATGATCGGCTTGCCATAGGCCGGCGACAAGATGTTGTTGGTGCTCATCATGAGCACCCGCGCCTCCATCTGAGCTTCGAGGCTCAGCGGGAGGTGAACGGCCATCTGGTCACCGTCGAAGTCGGCGTTGAATGCGGTGCAAACCAACGGGTGGAGCCGAATCGCCTTACCTTCGATAAGAACCGGCTCGAACGCCTGCATACCCAAACGGTGAAGGGTAGGCGCGCGGTTCAGAAGCACCGGGTGCTCCTTGATGACCGAAGCCAAGATGTCCCACACCACCGGCGTCTGCTTCTCAACGAGCTTCTTCGCGCTCTTGATCGTCGTAACGTAGCCCAACTCCTCGAGCTTGCTGTAGACGAAGGGCTTGAAGAGCTCGAGCGCCATCTTCTTAGGCAGACCGCACTGGTGCAGCCGAAGATCGGGGCCGACGACGATCACCGAACGGCCCGAGTAGTCGACGCGCTTGCCGAGCAAGTTCTGACGAAAGCGGCCCTGCTTGCCCTTGAGCATGTCGCTGAGCGATTTGAGCGGACGCTTGTTCGGGCCCGTGATGACTTTGCCACGCCGACCGTTGTCGAACAGCGCATCGACCGCTTCCTGCAGCATGCGCTTCTCATTGCGCACGATGATCTCTGGAGCGTGCAGCTCGAGCAGGCGCTTGAGGCGGTTGTTCCGGTTGATGACGCGACGGTACAGGTCGTTGAGATCCGACGTCGCGAAACGACCGCCGTCCAGTGGGACCAACGGGCGCAGATCGGGCGGCAGGACGGGGACCGTCGTGAGCACGAGATGCTGGGGCTTGTTGCCGGAGCCACGAACGTCCTCAATGATCTTGAGGCGCTTGCTGATCTTCTTGATCTTGGCCTGACCGGTCGGTTTGATCAGGCCTTCGACCTTCTCTTCCCACGAGCTGATCTGCTCGCGCAGCGACACGGCGAGGTCGTCGAGCGTCTCAGCGTCGTCGCCATCACCAGGCCAACGCGGCTTCTCGGGCGGCAGACGCGTGGGATCCAGGTACGCCAAGAGCTCAAGAATAGCTTCGCCGCCCATCTGCAGCTTGAGGTACTCCGCTGCAGGCGTGCAGTAGACCGCAAGCTCACCGAGCACGTCGCAGACGTACTCATGCTCTTCGCCAGACAGGATGCGGCCCGGCAGCAACGGCCCCACTTCGGGGAGCCACTGCGTCGCGATCTCGGTGTCGACGCGCTCGATGACCATGCCCTGCTGCACGTCGTAGTAATCTTCCTCGTTGACCAACACGCCGCGCTCGACGTTTTTGGCATAGCGCTTCAGCAACTTTGCGATGTCGGCGCCCTCTGCCAGGGTCTCGAACTCCGCAAACATCTCAGACTTGCTCTCGCGAGCGACGTAGTAGGGAAAGATCCCCGCTTTGCCTCGCTCGACCTGCAGCTTCACCGCGCCGAGCGTCACGTACTTGGCGCAGTACAAAACATACTCAAGGTCCTTGAGCGTCATGTTGAGCATGTGACCAATACGCGACGGTAGGCTCTTGAGGAACCAGATGTGCGCAACTGGCGTCGCTAGGTCGATGTGACCCATACGCTCGCGACGGACCTTGCTTTCGATGACTTCAACGCCGCATTTCTCGCAGACAACGCCGCGATGCTTGAGGCGCTTGTACTTGCCACAGATGCACTCGTAGTCCTTGACCGGTCCGAAGATCCGACCGCAGAACAAGCCGTCCTTCTCGGGCTTGAACGTACGGTAATTGATCGTCTCGGGCTTCTTGACCTCGCCGCAGGTCCAGTCCTGAGAGATCTTCCGCGGAGAGGCGATACCGACCTTGACGGACTCGACGCTGACGGGGTTCTTGGGCTTCTCGAAGAAGTGCAGGATCTGTCGCATGTAGCTTTCCCTGGGTCCGTTGGCCGCGAATCGGCTGCTGGTGGCCTTGCTGGTTTGGCCCCTTGCTGATTAGGCCATGGACGAGTTCACGCGATCCGCGAAGCTGCGCCCCTGACCAAGTGCGGGGTCGAGTGTGCTCTAGCCGATGACTGAGCCGTCGCTGTCCATGAGCTCAACGTTCAGCGCGAGCGCCTTCAACTCCTTGAGGAGCACGTTGAACGACTCGGGCAGTCCGGGCTCAAGCAGGCCTTCACCGCGTACGATGCTCTCGTACATGCGCGTCCGGCCCTTCACGTCATCTGACTTGACCGTCAGGAACTCCTGGAGGGTGAAGGCAGCGCCATACGCTTCCATCGCCCACACTTCCATCTCACCGAGACGCTGACCACCAAACTGCGCCTTACCACCCAGCGGCTGCTGCGTGACGAGGCTGTACGGTCCAATGGACCGGGCGTGGATCTTGTCATCGACAAGGTGATGGAGTTTCAGGACATACATCACACCGACCGTCACCGGTTGGTCGAAGATCTCGCCCGTTCGGCCATCGTACAAGCGCGTCTGCGCCCGCCTGGAAAGCTTCGCAGTCGCGAGCACCTTGTGGATGTCCGTCTCGCTGGCGCCATCGAAGACGGGCGTCGCGAAACGAATACCGAACTCGTTGTCATCAACGAAGCGGTTGACCTCGCCATTGTCGAGCTCGTCGATGATCGCGCTGATACGGTCGTCGCCGAACGCTTCCTTGATCCGGGCCTTGAGGTCGCCGGTGACGCCGTGCTTCTCGCGCAGCTCACCGAGCTGAAAGCCCAGGTTATGGGCCGCCCAGCCAAGGTGCGTCTCCAAGATCTGACCGACGTTCATCCGACTCGGCACGCCGAGCGGATTGAGCACCAGCTCAACAGGTCGCCCATCTGGCAGGTAAGGCATGTCTTCTTCGCGGAGAATTCGGCTGACGACACCCTTGTTGCCGTGACGGCCCGCCATCTTGTCGCCGACCTGAAGCTTCCGCTTGATGGCGACGTAGACCTTCACCATCTTGATGACGCCGGGCGGCAACTCGTCGCCCTTGACCATCCGTTTGATCTTCTCTTCGAAGTAGAACTTGATCTCGTTGGCGTGGTCCTCAAGATGGTCCAACAGGCCGGCGAGGCGCGCAGAGACGTCCTTGTCGGTCACGCGCAAGTCACGCCAAGCCGCGGGAACCTTGAAGCGGTCGCTGTCATCCCAGACGCTGCTCGGGAGCTTGTCGAGTCCCGCAGCGTCGAGCTCGGTGCCCTTGCTGAAGACGACGTTGCCCTGGTCGTCAACGACCTTGGACGCAGTCGACGTACCCGTGAGCATGCGACGGCACTTGTCGTACGTGGACGTGGCGAGGATCTGAACCTCGTCGCCCATGTCCTTCAGCATCTTGGACTTCTCGTCTTCCTCGATCTCCTTGGTCCGCTCGTCCTTGACCTCGGACTTGCGGGTGAAGACCTTCGCACCGATGACCGTGCCCACAACGCCCGGGGGCACGCGCAGCGAGGTGTCACGAACGTCGCCAGCCTTCTCGCCAAAGATGGCCCTGAGCAGCTTCTCTTCCGGACTGAGCTGCGTCTCGCCCTTCGGCGTGATCTTTCCGACCAACACGTCGCCCGTCTTCACTTCGGCGCCGATTCGAATGATGCCGCTGACGTCGATGTCCTTCAGGGCCTCTTCGGAGACGTTCGGGATATCCCGTGTGATCTCCTCTTTGCCCAGCTTGGTGTCGCGAGCGATGGCCTCAAACTCCTCGATGTGGATCGAGGTGAAGACGTCTTCCTTGATGATCTTTTCACTGACGAGAATTGAGTCCTCGTAGTTGTAACCACCCCAAGGCATGAAAGCGACAACGATGTTTCGGCCGAGAGCCAACTCACCACGGTCGGTCGACGGACCGTCCGCGATGACATCATTGGTCTTCACATGGTCACCCATGCGAACGATCGGACGCTGATTGACACAGGTGCTCTGGTTGGAGCGCGTGTACTTCACCAGCTTGTAGATGTCGGTCGATGCGCTCGGATCGTCGGGCTCGACGTCACGCTTCACAACGATGCGCTCAGAGTCGATGTTTACAACGGTACCGTTGTGACGCGCCACGACCGTCACGCCGGAGTCGGAAGCCACAGTCTGCTCAAGGTCGGTGCCGACGAGCGGCGCGGTGGTCTTGAGCAGCGGCACCGCCTGACGCTGCATGTTGGAACCCATCAGGGCGCGGTTGGCATCATCGTTCTCGAGGAACGGGATGAGCGACGCGGCGACGGACACCAACTGATTCGGGCTCACGTCCATCAGCTCGACTTTGTCGGGCGAGAGCTGGCGGTACTCACCGTTGAAACGCACGCCAACAAGCGGTCCCTCCAACGTCCCGTCTGCGCCGATGACAGAGTTGGCCTGAGCGATCTGGTGCTCCTCTTCCTCGAGAGCGGAGTAGTAGTCGTAACTCGTCGTCGGTCGGCCGTCGAGTACCTCGCGGTACGGCGTCTCGATGAAACCGTACTCGTTGACACGAGCGTAGGTCGCGAGCGAAGCAATCAGACCAATGTTTGGACCTTCAGGGGTCTCAATCGGACAGATACGACCGTAGTGTGTCGTGTGAACGTCACGAACTTCGAAACCAGCGCGGTCGCGCGTCAAACCACCTGGTCCAAGCGCTGAGAGGCGGCGCTTGTGGGTAACCTCGGACAGCGGGTTGGTCTGATCCATGAACTGCGACAGCTGACTGCTACCGAAGTACTCGCGGACTACGGCGCTCATCGGCTTGGCGTTGATGAGCTCGTGGGGCATCGAAGTCTCGATGTCCTGCGCGATGCTCATCTTCTCCTTGATGGCACGCTCCATCCGAACCAGACCGATGCGGCACTGGTTCTCCATGAGCTCACCGACAGCACGCACCCGACGATTGCCGAGGTGATCGATGTCGTCGATGTTGAAGCCAGCCTTGCCGTCCTTCAGATCGAGCAAGTAGCCGATCGTCCGAAGAATATCGGCTTTGGTGAGCGTGAAGCACGGCGCCACCGGGGCGAACCCGAGGCGGTCGCGCAGCTCTTCGTTGCCGTCGACACGAATCTGCACGTGCTTGTGGCCACGAACAGGCATGACCAACACGGTGTTCGCGTCGCTGACCGTAGAGGTCATCATCCCGGTCGATAGACGCAGTTCGCTGGTGAAGACCCCGCTGATCAACTCAAGACGCTGACGCAGCATCTCGTGGCCGTCGACCGCGATAACCGAGCCGTTACCCGTGGGTTTGACCCAGACGACGCCGAACTCGTCCTGCTCCACCGTGAGGAAGTCGACGCCGTCGAGTCCCTCTTGCATGGCGACCGCGAGCTCTGCCGGCAGCGTAGCGCTGGGCGTAGCGAAGGCCTTCGACGAGATCTTCCAGCTGGCTTTCTTCTCGGTACCGTCGGCGTCACGGACGGTGAAGTCCAGCTTCCAGTCTGTGGCTTTCAGCGAAGCCGGCCGTGACAAATCAGCGACCGAGAACACGCTCGACAGATGCTCCGCCAGCGCCTCGGGCGAGACTTTGCCCATGTTGGGGAAGGTCTCAGCGCTGAGCCGCACTCCGTACGTCTTCACTTTCGCGCCGCTGTCGAGGAGGGTCAGGCCCAGCTTCCAGTTGCGGTACTCACCACCGGGCGGCGTCAAGTCATAGCTGCGATCCCGACGCATCGACGTCGTCTCGAGCCGCACAAGGCCCTGCTTCTTCAGCTGCATCAACGCTTTGCGGTGGGCGAACTTGTACTCGACCTTCATGCGGCCGACGTCACTCAAATCGTAACGCTGCTCATTGAAGAACAAGTTGTTGAAGTAATTACGGGCCTGATTGATGGAGGGCGGATCCCCGGGGCGAAGGTGATGGTAGATGTCTTCGATCGCCTGGTCGGACGTGGGCAACCGCTTACGCTTGGTGACGTCGAGGACGTCCTTCGCGAGGGTGTCGCGCAGGTATGAACCGATGTTCATCGCATCCACAAAGAGGATATCGAAGCTACGAACGTCGGACGCCGCCAGCTTCGTGACGGTGTCTTCGTCGAACTCGTCGTTGGCCTCGAAAAGCACTTCGCCGGTCTCGTCGTTGACGATATCTCCCGCGAAGACTTTGCCCACCAGCTCTTCGATCGGCAGCTCGAGCCGCGTGATCCCGGCCTGCTCCATCTTGCGGATGACGCGGCGCGTGAACTTACGGTTCTTCTTGAGAATCGGCGAGTCAGGCTCGGTTGGGTGTGGGATCTCGACGGTCGTACGCTGCCCTTCGAGCAGGTTCAGATCGAGGCTCCGCCATGCGCGAAGCTCAGCACCTTCGCCCTCAAGCACGATGTTCTCGGTCTCAAAGTAGTAGTTCAGCATCTCTTCGGTGCTGTAGCCGAGCGCGCGCAGCAGCACCGTCGCGTAGAGCTTCCGGCGCCGATCGATGCGGACGTAGAGCAGATCCTTGTGGTCGAACTCAAAGTCCAGCCAGGAGCCGCGATACGGAATGATCCGGGCGGAGTAGATGCGCTTGCCGCTGGCGTGGGTCTTGCCCTTGTCGTGCTCGAACAGCACGCCGGGCGAGCGGTGCAGCTGGCTGACGATCACGCGCTCAGAGCCGTTGATGATGAACGTGCCCGAGTCCGTCATCAGCGGGATCTCACCGAAGTAGACCTCCTGCTCTTTGACGTCGCGGATCGTCTGGATTCCGGACTCCGAGACGTCGAACACCACCAAGCGAATCAACACTTTGATGGGCGACGCGAACGTCATGCCACGCGCGCGGCACTCCGGCACGTCGTACTTCGGCTCTTCGAGGTAGTAGCTGACGAACTCAAGCGAGGCCGTCTTGTTGAAGTCCTGAATCGGAAAAACGCTGGTGAAGATGGCCTGGAGGCCGACCAGCTCACGCTGCTCATGTGGGACGTGGCGCTGAAGGAACTTGTCGTACGACTGACGCTGGACATGGATCAGGTCCGGAACTTCAACCACGCGGTGGAGGCGGGAGAAGGACTTTCGGACGCGAAGCTCCATTGCAGTGCGGGCCATGGGCGAGTCTCCGGGTTCTGGGTTGCCGACCTGAGGATCGGCGACGTTCTTGGACGAGCGAAAGAGCGGCTTGCGCAGGCTCTCTCTCCCTCGGCGAACACTCGGTGAAGTGTCCCCCTGCTCTCCTGGATGCAGACCGCAGAGACGGGTGCCGTGAGGCGCCCGTGCGTGCGAGGCCGCGGAGGATGCACGACGAATGGCCGGTTTGGCCAGAACTATCGTGCGTCCCCGAACGCAGCGGCACCCCCGCGCAGCGGCCGTTTCGAAAAACGACCGCTGTCACGGGGGGTTCGCTGTGTCTAATGAAACGAGACTACTTGATCTCGATCTTGGCGCCGGCCTCTTCGAGCTTCGCTTTGGCGGCCTCGGCGTCTTCCTTCGAGACACCCTCACGGATCACGCCGCCGGCGGTCTCCACGAGCGTCTTCGCCTCACGCAGACCGAGAGCGGTCAGCTCGCGAACGGCCTTGATGACGTTGATCTTCTTGGCACCGGGGTCAAGGATCAGGACGTCGAACTCGGTCTGAGCTTCAGCGGCTGGCTCAGCGTCACCACCACCAGAGGCGGCAGGTGCAGCGGCGACAGCGGCGGCGCTGACGCCCCACTTGGTCTCGAGGTCCGAGATGATCTCGGAGAGCTCGAGGACGGTCAGGCCAGACAGGTGGTTGATCAGGTCATCACGGGAAATACTCATGATTGGTTCTCCAGTTGGGCGATTGCACGCCCGTATTCAGGTGGTTTGGGCTGATTCAGCGATCAAGCCTCTTCCTCAAGCTTGTCCCTACGTGCCGCCATGACAGTCACAAGACTGCGGGCAGGCGCGGCGAGCGTCATAACGAACTTCTGTGGCACCTGGTTCATGATGCCGAGGAACTTCGCACGAAGCTCATCGAGGCCTGGCAGCTTACTCAGGGCAACAACGTCGTCTGCTGACAACACTTTACCGTTGAGCACGCCGGCTTTTAGGGTGATCTTACCACCCGACTTAGCGGCCTTGCTGAGTACCTTCGCCGGCCCGATTGGATCGGCGCCGAAGGCAAACAGAGTGGCACCGGTGAGCGCGCTAGTTGCGCCCTCAAATTCGGTGCCCTTGATGGACAAGCGAGCAAGGGTATTTTTAACGACACGAATGGTACCGCCAGTCACGCGCAGCTCGGTACGAAGCTCGGAAATTTCTTCCACTGTGAGCTTGTCGTACCCAGCCACAACCAGACCGGTTGCGGTAGTCATTTCGTCTCGTAGCTGGTCAACCCGGCTCTGCTTTTCTGCACGATTCACGGGTCTTCTCCCTGCTACGCCTGAGACGGACGAGGCACTCCCAACTACCGGGACATGCCCAACTGCACCTTGCAGTCGCCTCCACCGGGCTTCCGTCTCCCCCCCGCCAAAGCGCGCGTTCGACTGCCGGTTTCTCAGACGCCTCCTCCGAAGAGGAAGGTTTGGAGCTCACGCAGGTCGCACGAGCTCCTTCGATGTCCCCCCGAATGGGAGGCTTCGACTAGTACGAATCAGTTGATTTTGAACCGATTCGCGATCTCGTTGGCGTCAACTCGCACACCGGGCGAGTGGCTTGTGCTCACGGTGATAGACTTGACGTAGGTGCCTTTGGCGGTCGAGGGCTTCATCTTGACGAGCGTCTCCAGCAACGTGGCAACGTTCTCCTCAAGCTTGGTGCCGTCGAACGACTGCTTACCCACGCCGGCGTGGATGATGCCCGACTTGTCGGTCCGAAAGCTGATCTTGCCGGCCTTAGCCTGCCGAACAGCGTTCTCGACGTCGAACGTCACCGTCCCGACCTTTGGGTTGGGCATGAGCCCGCGCGGTCCGAGCATACGACCGATCTTGCCGACCTGAACCATCATGTTCGGGGTCGCGATGGCGGTGTCGAACTCGAACCAACCATCCTTGATCTTGTCGACGAGCTCGTCCGACCCGACAAAATCCGCACCGGCAGCGATGGCCTCTGCGGCCTTGTCGCCCTTGGCGAACACGACGACGCGATTGGTCTTGCCTGTGCCATTCGGCAGGACCACAGCGCCACGAATCATCTGGTCTGCGTGCTTCGGGTTGACGCCCAAATTCACGGCCACTTCGACGGTCTGATCATAGCTCGCGGTCTTGAACTCACGAGCGATGTTCAGGGCCTCGGCGAGGATGTACTTGTTGTTACGGTCAAACGACGACAACGCCGCTTGATACTTTTTTCCCTTCTTCGACATGATATTGGTGCTCCTAGTCTTCGATCTCAATGCCCATCGAGCGAGCTGTGCCCGCGATGATGTTCATTGCCATGTCAATATCGAACGCGTTGAGGTCCGGCATCTTGGTCTCAGCGATAGTGCGAAGCTTATCCTGAGAGATGCGGGCGACCTTGTCGCGGTTCGGAACCGACGAACCCTTCTTGATGCCGGCTTCTGCGAGGAGAAGACGAGACGCCGGAGGGGTCTTCGTGATGAAGGTGAACGAACGGTCGCTGTAGACCGTGATCACGACTGGGATGATCATGCCAGCTTGGGCCTGCGTCTTGGCGTTGTACGCCTTGCAGAACTGCATGATGTTGACGCCATGCTGACCGAGGGCGGGGCCGACGGGGGGCGAAGGATTCGCCTTACCAGCGGGCAGCTGCAGCTTGATGAGCCCGACTACCTTCTTTGCCATTGGAAACACTCCTTCGTGCTGCGAGCGGCCGGTCTACGGCCTCACACGACAGGGGAAAAAACACGCTACTTCTCGGTATCAACGATCTTCTCGACTTGCATGAAGCCGAGTTCAACCGGGGTGGCGCGCCCAAAGATGCTGACCAGCACCTTGAGTTTTTGCTTGTCTGGGATGACCTCAGCGACCGTGCCGCTGAAGGTGGCGAAGGGTCCGTCGGTGACACGCACCTCAGAGCCCTCGTCGAAGGTCATGAGAGGCTTGCTCTCGGTGTCCTTCTGGACGAGCTGGTCGGTGATGCGGCGCACCTCCGACAGCGGGACTGGTGGCGGATTCGTCGCGCCGCCGACAAATCCAGTGATCTTGTTGGTGCCGCACACCAGATGCCACGTCCGCGGCTGCAGCACCATGTTCACGAGGATATAGCCGGGGAAGAACTTGCGTGTGCGCTCCTTGCGCTCACCGGCCCGAACCTCGACCACTTTCTCAGTGGGGATCAGGATCTCGCCGAAGAGCTCCTCGGCGCCGTCCTGACGGATGCGCTCCTCAAGTCCCAAACGGGCGGTGTTCTCTGAGCCGGTGTACGTGTGGACGATGTACCAGCGAAGTCGCGGCGCTCGCAGCGAACGCGGCTTGGCCTTGACCGGCTCCGCCACTGCCTCGGCGCTCGCGCCTTCGGATACCATCGCGTTGGACGCAGCCGCGCTCTGGGAACCGACGACGTCGGTCTCCGTCTCGCTCTTCGCGCCCGCGGGCTGTTCGGTCGCTGCCTGCTCTGTGGCGATTTCGCTCATACCGTGCCTCACGTGACGACCGCCGCTCGCTTGTTGCGGCGGCGGCGGTTCGGTTCTTCCAGTCGCTTGCGGACCGTCAGAGTTGATAGAAGAGCTTGGTCAACGCGCTGAACAGCACATCGAATGCCCAGAGGCACATCGCGACGATGATCGTGGTCACGATTGTGACGACGGTCGAAATGCGCGTCTCTTCCACACCCGGCCACGTGACCTTGCTCAACTCACCAGCGACCTCGTTGGCCAGGCGAAAAACCTTCTCGTGGCGCCACAGGTAGATGCCGCCGAAGACGCCGATCCCGATCCCGAGCAGATTGCTCAGCCGGAACTCGTTGCCGATCAGCGACAGGTCCCACTCAGGTCGAAGCAAATCGAACGAGCCCGCAAAGAACTTTGCGCTCACGATCCACATCAAGAGGGCCGCGGTCATGAAGGCCATGTTGACCATTCGTGCCTGGCTCATGGTCGTCCTCTCGTGGGCTGTTCTCGACCGGCGGTGCCGGCCAAGAGTGCAGCCCTGTTTGAGCCTTGTGTCGCCTGCCGCGCGTTGCGCATAACGAACCCCTCGGTGGGGCCCATCCTTGGCTGGTGACGTCTGGCAGGGCAGCAGGGATTCGAACCCTGAACCTACGGATTTGGAGTCCGTTGCTCTACCGTTGGAGCTACTGCCCTGTCGAACACTGCCACGGGTGGCGGCGCTCTCCGCCGACGCTCTGGTCCGCCCCTATCAGGACGTCCATCGCGACGGTCAGTTCGGTGGTGGTCTACTTGACCTCTCGGTGGATCGTGTGCTTGCGCAAGAACGGATTGTACTTGCTCAGCTCAATCCGACCCGGGGTGGTGCGCTTGTTCTTGGTCGTTGTGTAGCGCGACATCCCAGGCACGCCACTCTTCTTCTGCTCCGTGCACTCAAGGTGAACGGTGACGCGTTTGCCTTTGGACATGGTTCTGCGCTCCTTGGGTCTCCCCGGAGGGTGGACCACTACGTCGATCTGCTGAATCGATCTTCCGCTTGGCGCTTGTGAGCTGGCCAGCTTCGGAGATCGGTTGAGTCGTTCCGCGAACGGACTCGGGCCCACGCCGAAAGACGCGGGCCCGAGACGGTTGCGAACTACTCAGTGATGGATGCCACACGACCGGCGCCGACAGTGCGGCCGCCCTCGCGGATGGCGAAGCGGAGACCGAGCTCCATCGCGATCGGAGCGATGAGCTCGACCTCGATAGCGACGTTGTCGCCAGGCTTCACCATCTCCACGCCGTCTTTGAGGGTGATGACACCCGTGACGTCCGTGGTACGGAAGTAGAACTGCGGACGGTAGCCCTGGAAGAATGGCTTGTGACGCCCACCCTCGTCTTTGCTCAGGATGTAGACCTGGGCATCGAACTTGGTGTGGGGCTTCACGCTGCCGGGCTTCGCGAGGACCTGACCACGCTCAACCTGCTCACGCTTGATGCCACGAAGCAGCGCGCCGAGGTTGTCGCCAGCCTCGCCACGGTCGAGCAGCTTGCGGAACATCTCGATGCCGGTGACCGTCGACTTCTGGGTCGCACGGATGCCGATGATCTCAACTTCTTCGCCAACCTTGACGATGCCGCGCTCAACACGACCGGTGACGACGGTACCACGACCAGAGATGGTCATGACGTCTTCGATGGGCATGAGAAAGGGCTTGTCGAGGTCACGAACCGGCGCAGGGATGAAGTCATCCATCGCCGCGATCAACGCGTCGATGGACTTCGGCCCGAAGCCCTCAGGGGTCTCCTCACCAAGTAGGGCTTTGAGCGCCGAGCCACGAATGATGGGGGTATCATCACCGGGGAACTCGTACTTGCTGAGCAGCTCCTGAAGCTCCATCTCAACGAGATCGACGAGCTCGCCGTCGGGATCGTCCTCGTAGGCGAGGTCGCACTTGTTCAAGTACACCATCACTGACGGCACACCGACCTGACGAGCGAGCAACACGTGCTCCTTCGTCTGGGGCATGGGACCGTCCGTGGCGGCGCAGACCAAGATCGCGCCGTCCATCTGGGCTGCGCCCGTGATCATGTTCTTGATGTAGTCGGCGTGGCCGGGGCAATCGACGTGCGCGTAGTGGCGAGTCGTTGACTCGTACTCCACGTGGGCCGTCGAGATCGTGATGCCACGAGCCTTCTCTTCCGGTGCCTTGTCGATCTGGTCGAAGTTCATCATCTTGCCGAGTCCAAGACTGGCCTGATGCTTCGTGATGGCTGCCGTCAGGGTAGTTTTACCGTGATCGACGTGTCCGATGGTACCGACGTTGACGTGCGGCTTGTTACGCTCAAATTTAGCCTTGCCCATGGCTTTGTCCTCCGCAGCAGAATGCGCTGGTTGAATGGGTATGGAGACGTACTTGTCGCCCACGCCCCGGTGTCTAGTCGGTGCAACCGAACTACCTGCTGTAGGAGACGCACGCGGCGCCCGCTACCAGCGGTCGGATGCTCAGCCCCCAAACCGATGGAGGTTGAGCGGAGCCTATGCCCGGGTTTGAACCGGGGACCTCTTCCTTACCAAGGAAGTGCTCTACCACTGAGCTACATAGGCGTGGAGCGGGAAACGGGTCTCGAACCCGCAACCCTCAGCTTGGAAGGCTGATGCTCTACCAATTGAGCTATTCCCGCCTCGCTTGTCCGTGGTCGGTTGACCTGTGCTCGTCGAGACGCCATGCGCCAAAGTGGGAGCCGAAGCTTCCTCAATGGCGTCAGGACCGAAATCCCGTGGGTGGTGGATGCTGGATTTGAACCAGCGTAGGCTCACGCCAGCAGATTTACAGTCTGCCCCCTTTAGCCACTCGGGCAATCCACCACTGTCTTGTTGCCGGCGCCTTGCGGCGGCGGCGGTGCACAGGACCCTTTGGCCCGCGCGGAGCTGGCGAAGGGACTTGAACCCGCAACCTGCTGATTACAAATCAGCTGCTCTACCAATTGAGCTACGCCAGCGGTGTTGTCGATCACAGCGCTAGTCTGCGTCTTCAACGAGCACTTTGTTTTCATGCCCACGAGGCTCCGTGGAGCGCCGCTCTAGTGCCCCCTTCGCGCGCAGCGAAGGCAGTACCGGATGAGGGGCGCACGAAATACACGATGGCCAAAGTGAAGTCAAGCAGTGTTGATGGCGACTCGGCGCGGTGGTCGCAGCAGATTCCTAGCGCTGTTGGCGACGCACCTCAGCCATCGCAAGGGTGGCGAATGAGGCTACGTTGAGCGACTGCACCGGAGCGAGCGACGCCAGAGACACAACCCTTTGGCACCGGGCCCTTACTAGCCGTCGCATGCCCTTGTCTTCAGCTCCGAGCACAAGACAAGTCGGTCCGGTGAGCGATTCGTTCCACAGCGATCCATCCGTCTCCTCTAGCGCGGTGCCGACGATCGTCCAGCCAGCTTCGGCGACCTGCGCGAGGGCGCGCGCCAAGTTCGTCACCTGCGCGACCGGAACCACCGCGGCGCCGCCGCGTGCGATCCGCTCCGTCACCGGCGTGACGGCGGCAGCGCGGTCTCGTGGCATCAGCACCCCGTTCGCCGCGAAGAAACCAGCGGATCGCAGGATTGCGCCCAGATTCCGCGTGTCAGTGATGCAATCCAGCGCGATGAGCAGGCCGCCGCCGCCCTCGGGCAAGCTCAGCATGTCCTCAAACTGCGCATAGACATAGGGCGCGACACGTGCAGCGACGCCCTGGGCGAGGTGCGCGTCCACGCCAAACTCGTCGGGCTGGTCGAGGC
>CALENB010000326.1 GCA_937910235.1 uncultured Myxococcales bacterium
ACCGCCAACCGCACCGCCCATGCCCGGCTGTGGCGCCATCGTGACGGACCGCGGCCGACGCTCGTCGCGATTCACGGGTTCGGCGCCGAGCAGAGTTGGATCAACGAGTGTATGCTCGCGCTGCCGCATTTCTACCGCTTGGGTCTCGACGTGATGCTGATGACCCTGCCCTTTCACGGGCCGCGCCGCACCCGCTTCTCACCCTTCTCTGGGCATGGTTTTTTCGCCGGCGGCGCGCTCCGCACCAACGAGGCGTTCGCGCAGGGCGTGCACGATTTTCGCGTGTTTCTGACCTATCTGCTCGAGGATCGCGGCGTCCCAGCCGTCGGCGTGACCGGGATCAGCCTCGGCGGCTGCACCACCGCGCTGATCGCGAGCGTGGAGCCTCGCATCCGCTTCGCGATCCCCAACGTGCCCGTCGTGAGCCTCGCAGATCTGATGCTGGAGTGGCGCCCGCTCTCGCTGTACGTGCGCGGATTGCTCGCGAGCACCGGCATGTCCGTCAAGGATCTGCGCCACGTGTTGGCGCCGAGCAGCCCGATGACGTGGGCGCCGCGGCTGCCGCGCGAACAGCTGATGATCGTGGCGGGGGTCGGGGATCGCGTCGCGCCGCCGAAGCACTCGCGGATCTTGTGGGAGCACTGGGATCGCTGCCGACTGCACTGGTTTCCGGGTGGTCACCTGCTGCATCTCGACAAGGGCGAGTACCTGGTCGAGATGGCGCGTTTTATGCGACAGCTGAACTTTCTGCCCGGCCCGCGGGGTTAGCAGCGCAACCTGACGAGTCGACGGTCGACTCGCCGCGCGGATCGAGGAGCATCAGATGGCGCGCAAGGGTAAAGGGAGATGGCTCATGGCGGCCGGGGCGGCGGTGCTGATCGCCGTCGTCGCGCTGTGGTTCTTTCGCCCGCCCAACACCGCGCAGTGGGCGGAGAGCCTGCAGGAGCTGACCACTGAGTCGGAGGGGGCGCCGGTGCCGCTGCGACCGGCGCAGCCCCCGGCCAGCCCAAACGAGCCGGCCGGAGATGATCCCGCGCCCCCGGCGGCTGGGAACGTCGTGACGATCGGCTTGTCCGAACCACCGGCGGATTGGTACCTGAGAGGCAAGACGACGGGCAACGAGCGCTTCTATCGCCAGCTGGTCGCCAAAATCGCCGGCCCGGAGGCGTTCCTGAGCGTCGATCTGGGTCGCGCGGCCCGAGAGTTCGTTTTTCAGTACACGGAGCTAGGTCGCGAGCCTCCGACCGACGTGCGCGATTTTCTGATTCGCTCATCTGGGGCTCTGGCTGGCGACACGGCATTTCAACACGTGCGCACGACGTCAAGCGCCGAGAAATCGCTGCGGCAGGCCATTGAAGCGTTGCTGAAGGACCCGCCAGACGGCGTCGGCCGATTGGTGGTGGGCGTCGGCGAGGTCTTCACGCCGGGCCGGAAGTTCAAGCGGCACATCGGCGTCGTGGCGACCCACCTGCCCGCGCTGCTCGAGCCCATGCCGCGCAGCGTCGAGAAGGGCGGATCGTGGCGGATTCGCGGGCGACTGTTGGTGCCCTACAGTGAGCTCAGCGCGCTGGCGCTCTGGCCGGACGGTCACGCCGACAAGGTGGCGCTGCGCCGAGATGGCCAGAACTTCGAGGTGATCGTCGCCGTGGGTGACATCGCCGGCGCCCTCGATGTGCAGCTGGTGGGTGTCGGGCCGAAGGGCCCCGGCAAGCTCGTGCAGCTGCGCGCTGAGGTCGGCCGCGCGCTGCCGACGTCCTACGAGGCGCGGTTACCGCCGGACGAGGCGCGGGTCGACAGCGCCAGCCAAGCTGAGCGGCTGGCGTTCGACCTGCTCAACAGCGACCGTCGCCGTCACGGATTGCCCGCGCTGCAGCTCGATCGGGCGCTGTCGGTCGTCGCGCAAGACCACAGCCGTGACATGCGTGACAACGACTTCTTCAGTCATCGCTCGCCCACGACCGGGCTGCACCCTGCCCGGCTGGCGCGCGCGGGCTATCGGGCGAGCTCATCAGCCGAGAATCTCGCGCTCAACGTCTCGATTCACGAGGCGGAGGCCGGCCTCATGCACAGCCTTGGGCATCGCCGCAACATCCTGCACCGTGGCGTCACCCACGTCGGTCTTGGCGTGGTCGGCGAGGAGCGCGAGAGTGGTCAGAAGCGCTGGTGGGTGACGCAGCTCTTTGCGCGGCCGGTGCAACCGCTGGACGCCGCGGCGGAGCGACAGCGGGTGCTGGCGGCGATCGCGAAGGCGCGCAGCCAGGACGGGCTCCAGGCGCTGCGCGGCGACGCTGGGTTGGACGCGGTGGCTGACGACGCAGCGCAAGCGGCGACAAGCCGTGATCTCAACGGCGTGACCGGGGTCGCCCTCAAGCAGGCGCGGAGCCGAGGCTTGATCCGCGGTCGGCTGCGCGCCTGGGCCGCCCTCACCCCTGACCTCGACCAGATCGCCTTGCCGCCGATGGTGCGCGACCGCTCTGCCAAGCGGGTCGGCGTCGGGCTGGCGCAGAGCGGCGACGAGAGCGGCGCCGTGGCGCTGATCTTGCTGGTCGGCCAGTGAGCGCGCAGCTGACACCGCGTCCGCGGCGGCTGCGCCTCAATTCCGTTGACAGCGAGGGCGCCTCTCCCCAATTGTGAACCGCGTTCGCCGGTCGGGACCCGTGTCGTTCACGACCACACCCGCCACTTGGAGCCTCACCATGGATATCCGTCCCCGCCCCTCAAGCCGCGCCTTTGCCGGCGCCGCCGCCCTGCTGGTCGGTCTGCTGTCGACGTCGCCGGGGTTCGCTGATGACAAGGAGCGGCTCGCCAAAGGGGAGATCCTCGTCACCCTGCGCGCCGTGAAGGGCGCCGACATCCCGGCCGCGACCGTGCGCGCCGTCGTGGACGCCTCACCCGCGAAGGTGTGGGCGGTCGTGCAGGACTGCAGCCGCTACACGAAGACGATGATGCGGGTCAAAGAGAGCAAGGAGGTCAGCCGCAAGGGCAACATCGTGCATTGTCAGGTGCTGGTCGACATGCCGTGGCCACTGAGCGACCTCGGCGCGCTGACGCGGGCGGTGCACACCGTGCGCGCCGGCAAGTACTACCAACGCAAGTGGGATCTCGTGAAGGGGGACTACAAGATCAACAAGGGCTCATGGACCGTGACGCCGTACGACACCACGGGCAACCGCTCGATGGTCGTCTACCAAGCCCACGCCGTTCCGAACATCTCGGTGCCGAAGTGGATCCAGAAAGCGGCCGCCAAGCGCACGTTTCCAAATCTGCTCAAGCACCTGCGCAAACAGGTCGCGCCGTAGTAGACGCCCGAGAATCCGGGAAAAAAGACGCATACGCCGCCTAGTTTCCGTCTGCGGTTTGCGCTTGGAGTGGCTCCCGTGGCATCCAAGGGGTCGATTCCCTGCTGGAGCGCCGCTTGCACTCTGCCATCTCCGAACTGAGCGACACGTATGCGGCCCTGATTGAGGCTGCCGCGACGCTTGTTGACGCGTTCGGCGGCCCGCCTGAGTTGGTGTTCATCTTCACCACCCCGCACCACGCCGCGTCCTGGTCCCGGCTACCCGCCATGGCGCGCGAGATCCTGCCCAACACCCAGGTGGTCGGCTGTTCAGGTGCGGGGGTGATCGGCGACGGCCACGAGGTCGAGCAGCGCTGTGCCCTCACGCTCTTCGGCCTGCGGCTTGCGGGGGTGGAGGCGAGCAGCCATCACCTCGATCCGAGTGACCTGCCCGCCCCCGACAGTGAGCGCTGGCTGGCGTTGCTGCCGGGATCGCCGCCGGCGCTCACCATCGTGCTCGCCGATCCGCTGTCGACCGACGTGGCGCACGTGCTGCGCGGCATTGAGGCGGCGTGGCCCGGGAGTCCAGTTGTCGGAGGGCTAACGAGCGGCAGCTTGGTGCAGGGCGGGCACGCGCTGTTTTGCGGCGGGCGATGCCACCGGATCGGCGCCGTGGTGGTCGCGCTGCGCGGTCCGCTGGACGTTGAGACGATCGTGGCGCAGGCGTGCCGTCCAATCGGCGACCCGATGTTGGTCACCCGCTGCGCAGGTCGGGTCATTCAGGCGCTGGGCGACCGCGCGCCAGTCGAGGTCTTGCGTGAACTGTACGCCGACCTCTCGGTGCGAGATCAGGATCTGTTCCGCCACGCGCTCTTCGCCGGGATTGAGATGCGCGGCGACCACGAGGAGTTTCGTCAGGGTGACTTCGCGATACGTCGCATCACCGGGATGGACCCCAACGACGGCGCGATCTCGGTCGCTGTGGAAGTGCAGCCGTGGCAGGTGGTCCAGTTTCATGTGCGAGACGAGCTCACCGCCGCGGAGGACCTCAAGACGCAGCTCGCAGCGGTGGAGCAGTCACCCGACGCGGCCCTGATGTTCACGTGCACCGGGCGCGGGCTGCACCTCTACGGGCGACCCGATCACGACACGGATCTCGTGCGTCAGCGCTTCGGTGACCTCGCCATTGGTGGGCTATTTTGCGCCGGTGAGATCGGACCAGTCGGCGACGCGAGCTTCTTGCATGGCAGCACGACGATGCTCGCGCTGCTCCGCGCAGTCAGCTGACGCCGCGCTGGGCGAGCTGTCGACGCGCGTGGGCGATCCGCTGAACGAGACCGAAGAGCCAAGTTGCGTGGCCGGCCATGAACTGCACGGACGTGAGCTCTTTTTCGCTCTCAGGCGCGAAGTAGCCGGTGCCAAGGTTAGCGACTGGCACGCCGGCGTCGAGGAACGGGTCCACGCCCGTACCACCCCGGATCGGCAGCTTCTCAGCCCGCTCGCCAAGCGCCGACGCGGCCTCAACCGGCCACGTGACGAGGTCCACCCAGTCCGCGAGGCGCGGCGCCATGTTGACGTATTGGCCCATGAACGAGACCGCTGTCGGCGCCGTCTCACAGGCCGCCGCGACGGTCTGCACGTGGCGCTGGCGGGCCTGTAGGCCGGCGGCGTCAAAGTCACGCAAGCGCAGATCCACGACCGCGGCGCCCTCACCCGGCAACAGGCGATAGGGCTGCGAGTAGCCCTCCCGTCCCTCCGATGCCTCGGCGGCGATGGGGTGCACGCCCTCAGAGGCCAGGAAACGGGCGATAAAGCCGAGCGCGTCCGCTGTTGCGCCAGCGAGGCCGGCGTCGATGGACGGCGCCTCGGAGGGGTCGTCGCGGCCCGACAGGACCTCAACAATCAGCGAGGCGCCGCGCGGCCGATGCGGTGCGACGACCTGCTCGGCGACACGCGCGACGTGCGTGACGGTCGCCTCATCCGTGACGAGGAGAGTGAGCACGCCGTCACAGTCACGCAGTGAATCAGATTCGAACGCGACGACCTGCGCGACGACCGCCGCGACCTCCAGCGCCGTCAGCAGCTCGGTCGCCAAGCGGGTGGCCGGGCGGTGACCCTCCGCTTTGGCCGTGCACCCGTGGGTGTTGACGCCGCCGAGGTGCAGCGCCAGCGTCACGTCGCCGCGCAGGGCGACGCTTCTGGGCGAGAACACCACCTGGGCGGCTGCGGCGTTGAAGTTCTCGACGTTGACCTCGTACGGCAGGATGCCGTCGACTGTGTAGCCGAACTCCACGCCGCGCGCCGCCAACGTCCGCGCGAGGGCCTCGATCGCGGCCATGCGGCCGATCTCCTCGTCCGGTCGTCCGATGAACAGCAGCGGCGGATGATCGATGTGCGGCGTTCGATGCAGCAGGCTCGCTAGGCTCATGAGGTGGGTGAGGCCGAGCTTGTCGTCCAACCCGATCGGCGCGTCCCCAGGCCCGTGCACGACGTCGTGGCCGACGAAGCTCGCGAGGCTCGGATAGTTCGCCACAGAGACCGTCAGATCGGGGTTTTCGACGTAGGAGAGGGCGTCGCCATCCCACGCCGGCACCACCGTCAGCGCGTCGGTCGCGTTGGTGCCGCGCGCGGTGTCGAGGTGGACCATGAACGCGACGCCCGCCTGATCCACCCCACACCCGCGGCCGGGCAGCGTCGCGATGACGTTGGCGAAGTCATCGAGCTCGACCGTGGCGCCACAGGCCGCAAAGAACGAGCCAACGTGCCGCGCGAGCGTCACTTGACCGGCTGTGCTGGGGATGGTGTCGGAGCGCTCGTCGCTCGCGCTGTCGATGGCGATGACGGTGCGTAGGTGCGTGAGAGACAGCGCGCCAATGGCGTCGGCGGTCAGCGGCGGCGGCACTAGCGCGGCCGAGGTGAACGCCGGCGCGGCGACGGTGATGGAGGGGACTGCGGTCGGCGTGGTCATGAGCGCACCTGGGGACGAGGGGAGGGGCGTAGGCGCGCAGGGTGAAGGCACCGGCCCCACACCGCAACCTTGCAGTGTGCAACCCCACAACGGTACACGGGCATCATGACCCGCGCCCCGCCCCCATCGCCGACCGCGACCACATTGCTACCGCTACTCGCCGACGTGTGGGGCTTCGACGCCCTGCGCGCCGGGCAGACCACCGTCATCGACAGCACCCTTCGTGGCGACGACTGCTTGGCGGTGATGCCGACCGGCGCAGGAAAATCATTGTGTTTTCAGCTCCCGGCGTTGGCCTTGCACCGCAGCGGGCTGGGCCCGACGCTCGTGGTGAGCCCGCTCATCGCGCTGATGGATGATCAGGTGGCGGCGCTGCGGCAGCGGGGCGTGGCGGCGGCGGTGCTACACAGCGCGCGGACCGGCGGCTCGTGGGCCGACCGCAAGTGTGAGGCGGAGCAAGCAGCCTTGATCTACGCCTCGCCCGAGCGCCTCGCGCGGCCCAGCGTTCGACGGTGGCTCGCCAAGCTTGGGGTGGCGCGCGCGGTCGTCGACGAGGCGCACTGCATCTCGGCCTGGGGCCACGACTTCCGGCCCAGCTATCGGGACTTGGCGTGGTTGAAGGAGGGGTTGGGCGTGCCTGTCATGGCCGTCACCGCGACGGCGCCGCCTCGCGTGGCGGACGACATCGTCGCAGAGCTGGGGATGGACGCGCCAACTGTGGTGCGCATGCCGGCGCGGCGCGAGAACCTTCACTTTGCGGTGCGACACTGTAGCGGCGACAAGGTGCGGATCGACGCCGCGGCCGACGCGCTCCTCGACCTGAACTTGGACGCTGGCGGGCGTGCGTTGGTCTACGTCACCACGCGCAAGCGGACCAAGTCGGCGTGCATGGCGCTGCGCAAACGCGGGCTCAAAGCCACCTGGTACCACGCCGGTCGAACCGTTGGCGCGCGGGCGCAAGCCACCGCCGCCTTTCAGGCCGGACGCACGCCGATCATGGTGGCGACGACCGCGTGGGGGATGGGCATCGACCGCAGCGACGTGCGTGCCGTGGTGCACGTGCAAGCGCCGGCGAGCGCAGCGGCGTGGGCCCAGGAGGCCGGGCGCGCCGGGCGAGACGGCGAATCGGCTGTGGCGCTGCTCTTGGTGGGGGCGTCCGACCGCGTCACCCGCGCCCGCTTGGTCCGCGGAGACGCCAGGGCGCTGGCCGCGTTCGACGCCCTGCTCGACCTCGTCGCGACGCCGGTGTGCCGACAGCGTGCGCTCGCGGATGCCCTGCACGGTGACGCGCTCCCCGACGCCGACCGCGCCCCGTGCGGGACCTGTGACGTGTGCCGAGATGTGCAGGCGGTCACCCAAGACATCCACGCACATCAGGCGCGCGCCACGCAGCGTCGGGACGTGCTGGTGACCAAGAAGAAGGCGGAGAGCCTCGTGACGTTGGCGGAAGCCGAGTTGGCCGAGGTCCTGCGGTTTGTCGACGGACTGCGTCGCCCGCTGGGTCGCCGCGTCGTGGCCATGAGTCTGCGCGGCAGCCGGGCCAAGGAGGTCAAGCGCAAGCGGGTCGCCGACAACCCGGCGTTTGGGGCGCTGAGCGGGCATCCACAGGCCGCCATCGAGGCCGCTATCGAGGCGCTGCTCAGCGACGGCCGGCTCGTGCAGAAGGGACAAAAGTACCCGACCATCTGGATCGCCGCGAAGCGCGTGCGGCCCGTAAAAACAGCGCCGGAGACGGCGGCTCGCAAGCGTCGGCCGGTCGCGACGGGCTTGGCGGGCGCCTTGCGGGAGCTGCGCAAGGCGGAGTCGCGCCGACGTCGCCTCAAACCCTATCAAGTGTTCAACGACCGGACGTTGGCTGAGATCGTGGCCGCCGCGCCGCGGGACCACGCCTCCCTGGCGAGCCTTCACGGGGTCGGGCCCGCGCGCATGGAAAAGTACGCAGACTTAATTCTAGCCCTGGTTGCCCAGCATTCGACGTGACAGGCTGCCGCCACGGTGCAGACCGGTGATGCCCCGCGCGGCCGCTTGACGACGAGCGAAGGTGGCAAAAAGATTGCCGACCCAAAGCCGCGCGGCCGTACTAGGATGGCAGGGCTTCATTCCGACCCGGGAGACTCCATGATCGTCTTTTCGTCACAGACTCATGCGCCTAGGGTCGCGGCGTGCGTTGCGCTGGCAGCGCTGCTGTTGGCATCCAGCGTCACTGCCGCGCCGCCTGCCGCGCCGCCTGCCGCGCCGCCTGCCGCGCCGCCTGCC
>CALENB010000327.1 GCA_937910235.1 uncultured Myxococcales bacterium
TTGGTGCTCGGTGGTTGCGGACTCTCCGACGTGGGTCCAGAGGCCGAGAAACTCGCGATGTGGCGCGCCTCGCAAGATGCGGCCAACGCAGACATAGTGAGCGGAGACGTCGCAGAAGACACCGCGGGCAGCGCCGACGCCGCGTCTGGTGATGGGAGCGTCGACGACGTCGCGCCGATCGACAGCGACGGGACGCCGTGCGGCGAGGCCGGTTGCGATGACGACAACGTGTGCACCCAGGACAGCTGTGTGGCGAGCGCTTGTGTGCACACACCGGTCGCTGGGCCGTGTCAGGATGGCAGCGCGTGTACGTCTGCGGACACCTGCGTTGGCGGGGTGTGCACGGCCGGCGCGGCCAAATCCTGCGACGACAGCAACGTCTGCACCACAGACACCTGCGACGCTGCGTCTGGTAGCTGCGGGTTCACGGTGAAGGTGGGCGGCGACTGTGATGACGATGACGCGTGCACCACCGCCACGTGCACCCTCCTCAACGGCGGCCCGGACGTGGCCTGCACCGCCAATGGCGCCACGAACTGCGACGATGGCAACAGCTGCTCAACGGATGGCTGCGACGCGAGTAAAGGCTGCGTGTACGTGTCGGCGACCGCGACCTGTGAAGATGGCGACGTCTGCACCAAGGCCGCCTGCGCAGAGAGCGTGTGCGCAGCCACGGGCCCCGTCGATTGCGATGACCAAGACGTCTGTACCGACGACAGCTGCGCGGCGAAAGTTGGCTGCGCGCACAGCAACAATCAGGCGCCGTGCGACGACGGCAAGGCCTGCACCGTGGTGGATACGTGCACCTCAGGCGCGTGCGCCGGCAAGCCCGCGCTGTACGCGGGTTCGTGGCAGGGACCCAAGTTCACCAACGTCACGGCCGTCCTGCCGACCAGCAACTCCGGTTTTGTCGGCGTTGGCGCGGACGGATCGGTGAACGGCAAGCCAGCGGGCAAGGTGTGGTCGTTCGGCGCGGGCGACCCGGTCCCACTGACGTGGCAGGTGACCCCCACCGGCGTCGGGATGCTCGATGTCGTGCAGCTCCCCGACGGCGCGACGCTCGCAGTTGGCGTCCACATCGGGGTGAACGGACCGAGTGGCTGGATTGGACGCCTCGACCCAGCGACGAAGGCCATCAGCGCGAGCGCGCTCGACACAGTCACGAGTGAGGCGCGATTGTGGACCGACGTCGCGGCAGTCCAGAATTCCGTCGCCGCAGTCGTCGGCGTGCGCGCGACCAGCGCGGGCGCCACATTTGGCCGCGTCGCGTTCGTCGATTCAGCGCTCAAAGTCGGCAAGGTCGTAGAGTTCTCGGCTGTTGAGCTCAAGGGAGTCGCCGCGGCCGCGCCGCCTGGATCCAACACGGACGCCGTGGCTTGCGGCGCTCAGGCGCAGGGGCAGGGGCAGGCTTGGTTTGCGCGCGTTCGTGCTGACGGCACGCTGGTGCAGTCGCGCCCGTTCGGCGGCTTGGGCGCGGATTGTCAGGCACTTGTCCGGGTCAACGGCGGTGGTTTTCTCGCCGCCGGTGGCCAAGAGCGGGCCGGCCAGAGCGGCCCCCGCGCGCGCTGGTGGCGCCTCAACCAAGCGGGGGCTGCGCTGGCGGCGTGGGACCACGTGTGGGACAAGCCGTCGACGTTCGTAGACGCGGCTCGATCCCCGGACGGAACGGTCTTTCTCATCGGAAACGCGGGCGTGCCGGCAGTTGGACAGGGCGCGCTGCTCGCGCGAGTCGAGCCAAGCCTCGCGCAGACGTGGCCCAAGATCCTGGCCGGCGCCACAGGTCGGAATCTTCAGGGTATCGCTTGGCATCCAGCTGGCTACGTGGTCGCCGTTGGCGGTCAACTGCAAGCTAGCGCGGGCGGAGAGGCGCCACTCGTCCTCGCGCTGGATCCGTGGGGGCACAAGAGCTGCGTCGAGGCCGGAGCGTGCGCGACCGTGGCGCTGGCATCGTGCCAACCCACCGGCCCGTGCTCGGTCGCTAGCTGCGACGCGAGCCAAGGCTGCGTGGTCCAGCCGCGCAGCGGGCCGTGCGACGACGGCATGCCCTGCACCGCTGGCGCGCGGTGTGTGGGCGGCGCCTGTCAGGCGGGGCAGACGCGCTTCGGCAGCCAGAAACTCGGCCTGAAAGCTGGCGCGGCGCCACCCGGCGTGTTCGCGGCGGCGGCCACCGACGGCGACGTGATCGTGGCGTTCTCCGAAGGGGCCGCAGTCGCAAAATCGGCCGTGCTTCAGGTCCAGCGCCGCCGGCCAGCGGGCGGCTCGGTCTGGACGGCCTCGGTGCCCCTCACCGGCGACTTGAGCGGCGCGGTGCCGCATTTTCTTGTGCACAACGCTGGGCAGACCTGGGTCGGTGGCGGCGACACCACCGACACGCTCCGTTGGTGGGCGCGGCTCGACAACACGGGCGTCGTCGTCGCGACAAAGATCGAAGCCGCGACCGGCACTGGCACTGGCACTGGCAAAGGGGTGGAGCGTTGGCGTGACGCGGCGCCAGCTCAGGGCGGCGGGATCCTGACGCTCGGCAGCGTCGGCGGGCAGGCCACAGCGCGGCTCTGGAGCGCCAGCGGCGCCACGGTCTGGAGCACAGCGCTCTCGGCATCTGGCCAGGTGGTGCGGGCGGTACCGACGGGTTGGTGGATCGGTGCGGTCGCGGCCGACACCTACACACCGGTAGTCATCGAGCTCAGCGCGAGTGGTCAGGCCAATCAGCTGTCTCCGCTCGCCGCTGGCGCGGGCTCGATGTACCTGGGCAACTGGCGATTTGCGTCGATTGAAGCGACGACGACGGGGCGCGTGCTGGTCGGTGCGTGGCCGGACGCCCCGTCGACCAAGCTGCCCCTCGCCGCGGCTCCGCGCTTGGCGCTGCTGAGCGCCGGAGGGTTTCGTCGACACGTGGCCAGCCCGTTCTCGACCCCGCCAGATCAACTCCTGGGTGCCGTCTCGTTGACAGAGGGAGGCCTGCTCTTGGTCGGCGCCGACGATGGGGCGAAGGCGACCCAGCTCGCCTTTGTGCGGACGAACTCGGTCGGGGAGGCTGTGCATACATGGACGCTACCCCTCGCGGACACAGTGCAGCTCTCAGGCGCCCTGACCGTGACGCAGGATGGCGCCGTCGCGGTCGTGACGCGCGCGACGGATGCGGTGACCGGTTTCCCCAAGCTGAGCGTGCTGCGGATGAGTCCGTGGGGCCACACCACCTGCGCAGAGGCCGGAAAATGTGGCGCTGAGAGCGTCCTGAGCTGCGCGACCGGCGCGGATTGCCGGGTGGCCAGCTGCAACGCTGCGCTTGGATGCGTCACGGCCCAGGCCAAGACCTGTCTGCCTGGGGACCCCTGCCAGGGCGCCGCGACGTGTACCGGCGGCGACTGTGGCAAGAGCGCTGCGGAGACAGATTGTGATGACCAGCAGGCGTGCACCGCTGAGAGCTGTGACCCGACCTCCGGCTGCAACTCCAAGGCTATCAGCGGCGGGACGTGCGACGACGGCGACAGCTGCTCGCTCTCGGACACATGTGTTCAAGGCCAATGCCAAGGCGAGGCCAACGCCTGCAGCGATGGCGTCGCCTGCACCCTGGACACCTGCACCTACCCCGACGGGACCTGCAAACATGTGGCGACGGACAAGCTCTGCGACGACGCCAACAGCTGCACGTCCGACACCTGCGACGCGACCAAGAACTGCGCACACGCCGCGGTCGCGCTCGGCAGCGCATGCGGGGTAGAGCTCGCGTGCACGGGCACGGTCTGCCACCCGCGTTTTGCCATCTCGCTGGCGGTGGGCGACCACTTCGGCTGTGCGGTCGGCCATCATCACGCCACGCGATGCTGGGGCCACGGCGCCAAAGGCGAGCTCGGCATGGGCAAGCAGGACGACACGTCCGAACCGGTGTCAGTCGTACCGGGCACGATGGCGGCGGTGCAGGTGGTCGCCGGCGATCATCACGTTTGCACGATCGACAAGACCGGCGGCGTGTGGTGCTGGGGCGACAACAGCGGCGGTCAGTGTGGCTCGGCGGCGCCCAAGCTGGTGCTCGTCCCAACCAAGGTGGCGAACGTGAGCGGCGCGACCCACATCTCAGCTGGCAAGGAACACACCTGCGTGATCGCCGGCGCGAAGAAGACGCTGTGGTGCTGGGGTCAAAGCCAGCACGGCGAGACGGGGACGGTCCAGGCGGCTGGCAATGATCTGCTGCCACACGCGATCAACGCGAGCCCGGCGGGGCTGCAGGGCGTCGCGGTGGGCACCGATCACACTTGCGTGATCACAGCGACGGGTGGCGTCGCGTGCATGGGCTGGAATGAACATGCCACCCTCGGCCCGCTCGCGGGTTCCGGCGATCAGCCCACGCTCACCGCGGTCGGCTTCACGCAGAGCAACCTGCTCACGGGCATCACGCGGCTGCGCGCCGGTCCGGCCGCGACGTGGGCGATTCAAGGCGCCACGGGGGCCACTTTTGGCTGGGGCACTGGCCTCTACGGTCACGCCGCCGACGTCGCTCCGTTCCAGGCAAAAGCCTCGCCGCTCTTCGAGTTGCCAAAGATCAAGTTGAGCACTGTCGCGTTGACCACCGACCACATGTGTCGCCTCGCCACGCCGAGCGGCAAAGTGGCGTGCAGCGGCTCGTCCAAGACGGTGGCGCTCGGCGTCGATGATGCGCAGAGCGTCGAGGACCCGGTGGAGATCTCGGGGCTCACCGCGGTGATCGACATCGCGACAGGGCCCCAGATGACGTGCTCCCTGCGCGCGGACGGCGCCGTGTTTTGTTGGGGGCCCCAGCAGGGCGGAAACCTGGGGTCGGGCGTGCAAGAAAGCGCCGAGAGCCCGAGCAAACCGGTCTTGGTGAAGGGCAGCGCGGCGAACTAGCGCGATCTGTTGGCAGGCCGTGACGCTTCGCCACTTCACCGTCCTCGAACGACCGTCCTTGAACGACCGTCGTTGGCGCCCGGTCGTTGGCGGGCCGCACATCAACGACCGCTGCGGAGCCGTGGGGATGGCTTTTGCGACCGAGACCGCGATGATGGCTGCCTGCGCTGCCATCGACTCGGCGCGCGAAGGAGCGTCTGAATGGACAACCTCATCACCTGGGCAGGCTGGGTCGGCGGGATCGGTGTTGGCCTCGTGGTCATCCTGCTGTTCCTCACCACCGGCAAGGCGCTCGGCGTCTCAAGCGCCTACGGCGAGGTCTGTGGCATGGCGGGCCAGCCGGTGTATCAGCGCGGCAGCTTCTCCGGGCCCAAGTGGCGGCTGTTTTTTGCGCTTGGCCTGCCGATTGGTGGGGCGATAGCGGTGCTGACCTCCGGGATCTCGTGGGTGCCGACATGGGACATGGGCACCCTGTATCCGAGCGTCTTGCCAGCTAGCATCTGGGCCCGCGGCGCGGTGCTGGTATGCGGAGGCGCGCTGATCGGGGTCGGCGCGCGTATGGCGGGCGGCTGCCAGAGTGGCCACGCGATCACCGGTATGGCCCTGTTGAATCCGCCGAGCGTGTTGGCTGGCGGCCTGTTTTTTGTCGGTGGCATCGTCTCGGTGCAAGCGCTCTTTCAGTTCCTGGGCTGAGCGACGGACGCCCACCAGCGCGGGCCGCGACGCCTCCGTCAACCGCGCCTCCGTAGCCCCATCTCACGCACCCCGGAACCGACCATGAGAACCACCGCCGCCCAAATCGACGACGCCCCGGCGAGCGACGCGCCCGACATGACGCCGCTGCATCCCGCTCTGTTCCTGCCGTTTGGCGCGATCTTCGGCTTTGTGCTCAGCCGCGCCGGCGCTACGACGTATGACTACTATGCCGGGCTGTTCCTCTTCTCCGATCTCCAGCTGCTGTGGGTCATCGCCGCCGGCGCGGCGACGGGCGCCGTGGGCATCGCCGTGATGAAGACGCGCAAGGCACGCGCGCTGCTCACCGGCGAGACGATCTCTTTTGTTGGCAAGCCGTTCCAGAGGCAGCTGATCCCGGGGTCGTTGCTGCTCGGCCTCGGCTGGGGGCTCGCAGGCGCCTGCCCAGGCACGGTCCTCGCCATGCTCGGAGAAGGCAAGCTGAACGCCCTCTTCACGATCGCCGGGATTCTGCTGGGAACCTGGTTATATGGGCTATTTGACAGGTCGGCGGGCGCGAACGGCAGGTGAGGTGATAGCGGCGATGCGGCGCCTGAGCGCTGCGATCTCTGCGAGTTCGGCGGCAGAAGCGCTCACCGAAGCCGCGCGCTGAGCGCTGCGGGCCTGTTGCAGCGCCGTCACCGCCGCCCGCAACGCGGGCTTGTCCGGCGCTAGGTGGTGCTTGGCTGCGAAGTCCACCCACTGCCGCAACGCGCTCTCATTCGCTGGAGAACCCGCTGAGCGCTGCTGCAAGACGTCTCGCCCCGCGTCCACACGCCCTAGCTCCGCCTGACTGCGCGCAAACCACCACCAAGCGCCACCGGCCCAAGACGTGGTGCCAAACCGCACGGCGAGCTCACGCCACAGGTGCTGCGCCGTCGCGGGATCCCTGCGCACGCGGTGGTGGTAGCGGCCCAGCGTGAACAGCACCTCGGCGGCACGCTCATCGCGGCTGCGTTGCGTCTCGGAATCGACGCCCGGGGCCGGGGCGGCGCGCCACAAGAGCGGCTCGAGCAGCGTCAACGCGCGTTGATGCAGCGCCGATCCGGACCCGCCGCGCACGAGCAGCGCTTTGCCCAAGGCGAGTCGGTTGGCGTCGTCGCCCGGAGCCGCCGCGTGGCGGGCTTGCAGGGCCGGGAGCGGATCGACCGCGTCGCTCGCCGTCGCCAAAACCCGCTCAAATGCGGCCTTGCCGTCGTATCCCATGATCCGCACCACCTGCTCGCCGCTTGTGGACAGCACCACGGTCGTCGGCAGCCCCAGCACGACGTAGCGCTCGATGTGTTTGCGATTGGCCGGCGCGTCGAAGTCGACTCTCACGGCGATGAGCGCTTGGGTGAGCGCAGCGCCCTCGTCGGTTTGGAACACCTCACTGGCGAGCCGCTTGCACGGCCCGCACCAGCTGGCCTCAAACTTGACGAGCACGCGTTTGCCTGACTTCTTGGCCAACAGCATCGCCGCGTCCAGATCCCCGCCAAACCACCGCGTTCCCGCTGCGGCGGTCGTGGCGTTCCCGGCGCTCGCGGCGTTCGGCCTCGCGGTGAGGGCTAAGATGATCACCAGACCGGTCATCGCGAGCGACAATTGTGGACGTCGTGGCATCATTGGCCTCCGGGATGAGCACGCGCCGCGTCGCTGCGGTCGCGCAACGAGGATGCCATGTGCGCGCGATTTACGCTGAAAACCAGGGCCGAAGCGCTGATCGACGCGTTTGAGCTCGCTGAGGCGCCGACCGACCTCGTGCCGCGATATAACATCGCGCCGACCCAACCCGTCGCGATCATCGCCAACCTGCCAGGGCCGCGGGTGGTGCGTCGAGCGCGTTGGGGGCTGATCCCGAAGTGGGCGACGGACCGGCGAATCGCGCACCGCCTCGTCAACGCGCGCAGCGAGACTGTGGCGCAAAAGCCGAGCTTCCGCGAGGCGTTTCGCGCCCGACGCTGCTTGGTGTTGGCCGACGGGTTCTATGAGTGGCGCAACCACGGCGGAGGCAAGATGCCGATGCGCGTGGTGCTCAAGGACAGCGCCCCGTTTGGCATGGCCGGCCTCTGGGAGACTTGGCGAGACCCCGCCGCGCCCGCCGACACCCCGCTGGTGCACACCTGCACGGTGCTGACGACGACGCCAAACGCGCTGATCGCGCCGATCCACGACCGCATGCCCGTGATCCTGCCGCGGGAGGCGTGGGCGACGTGGCTGGCGCCAGGAGATCCGGGCGAACAGGCGCTGCTCCCCCTGCTCTCACCCTACCCTGCGGCGCTCATGGCGGCCTACGAGGTCTCGCCGGTCGTCAACTCGATGCGAAATGACGTGCCGCAGTGCATCGCGCCGGTGTTGCGGCTGCTGTGACCGTCGCGACCGTTCGGCCAGACCAAGCCTGGGTCGCGTCGATCCGGTCAGGGTGGTTGACCGTGTCGCAGGGCGAAGGGTATGCCGGGCTTCGCCGATTCCACGGTTGAGGGAGCATCCATGCGCAGCGCACTCGCGACACGACAGATCGATCAACGGCTGATTCAGCGCCTCGGGCTCGGCCTCGCGGTGACCCTGTTGGTCGGGTGCGGGGTGCCGCAAAGCGAGTACGACAAGCTCGCCAAACGCGTCGATGCGCTGGAGAAGCAGGCGAAAGCGCCACGCGTGGAGCGCATCGTGATCGTCGACAAAGACGGCAAAGAGCGCGGGATGCTGGGGCTGCGGGAGAAGGACAGCACCCCTGCGCTTCGGTTCAAGGATGAGACGGGCGCCAATCGCGTGCTGATGCGCCTGCACCCGACCGGGATGCCGATCTTCGTGATGTGGGGCGCGGGCGGCAAGGGCACGTCGTACCTCTCGGTTCCTGGTGCTGGTCCGCCGAGCATGATGTTTTTCAACGACAAGGGGGATCAGGTCTTCAAGGCGCCAGCGCCGCCAGCGAC
>CALENB010000328.1 GCA_937910235.1 uncultured Myxococcales bacterium
GTGTTCGCGAGACTGCCTAGTCTACCGTCATGGACGAAACGATGATCGAGGCCCCTTATTGCACCATCAGCTCAGCCATCCGCAGCGCGGCGGACGTCATGATGTCCAGGTTACCGGCATACTTCGGCAGCCAATCCCCGGCGCCCTCAACCTCGAGCAGCACGGTGACTTTCAATCCATCAAACGGGGCTTCTCCGGGCATGCAGAGGCCTTCGATCGCGTCGATGACCGGCGGTTGCACGAGTCGATACCCCGGCACATAGCTGGCGACCTGGGCGACGGCGTCGTCAATCGCGTCCCGCACGGCGTTCGGGTCGGCGTGCGCCATGAGCAGATACACCGTGTCGCGCATAAGCAGCGGCGGCTCTGCCGGGTTGAGCACGATAATCGCTTTGCCCCGCCCGGCCCCACCCACCTGCTCAATCGCGCGAGCCGTCGTCTGGGTGAACTCATCGATGTTCGCTCGCGTCCCCGGACCCGCAGACCGACTCGAGATGCTCGCCACGATCTCCGCGTAACGCACCGCCGCGACCTGGCTCGCCGCCCAGACAATCGGGATCGTCGCCTGACCACCGCACGTGACCATGTTCACGTTGCGCGCGCCGCGATGCGCGTCGAGGTTGGCGATTGGCACGCAGTAGGGCCCCACCGCCGCCGGCGTCAGGTCGACCGCGAGCTTGCCGTGCGCCGCCAACACCTCGGCGTGATGCAGGTGCGCCGTCGCCGAGGTCGCGTCAAACACCACCGCGATGTCGGCCCAGTCTGGCGAGGCGACCAGCCCCGCGATCCCAGCGCTCGTCGTCGGCACGCCAAGCGCCTGCGCCCGCGCCAAACCAGGGCTCTCCGCGTCGATCCCAGCCATCATGGCCAGCTCGAGCGATGCTGAGCGCTGCACCTTCATCATCAGATCGGTGCCGATATTCCCGCTACCCAAAATCGCAACACGCGTCGCCATGGAACCCCCAAAAACAGCGCGTAGAGCGCGCCGTCATGACCCGTGCACACCAAGCGCGCGGCCGCCTCAACCCGCGTGCCGAGGCAACTTGCGGAGATACCGCATGGTACCGACAGGCTCAGCGGCGACCGCTGCCATCAAGCCCCCCATCATCGCCCCGATCACCCCGACGCTGGTGATCTCACTTCCCGCGAAATACAGGCGTTTGATCGGGCTCGCCGGCCGCAGCGCGTCCACCGCGAACCGCTCCGGCGTCGGCTCAATGCCGTAGATCGACCCCTTCATCGGCCGGCAGAAGGTGTCCGTCGAGAGCGGCGTCGACAGCTCGACGTAATCGACCATCCCGCGCAGGCCCGGCATATGGGTCAACAGCTGCTCCAACAACACCGCCTGCATCTTGGCCTTGAACGCGTCGTAGTCGTCGCCGCGCTTGCGCCACTTGCTGTCCTCCCACTGCGTGAAGGTCTGCCACGGCACAAACGTCACGACCTCGCCAGTGTGGCGCACCTCTGGGCCGGGGTCGTGGTGGGGGTCTTTGAGGGACGGGAAGCTGCAATACAGGATGTCCGCCGTGGCGAGGTTGTCGGGATCGGAGACGTCCCAGGCCTCGAAGTCGAGACTCCACGTGTCGTAGAACCACTTGTTGGCGGAGCCGGCGCCCGCGGTCGTGATGTCGCCTTTGAAGCCAATATACAGGCAGACGTGCGCAGAGGCCGGGCGCAGCTCAGCGACCTCTTGGGCCCACGGCTGCTGCTGAACGCGACCGGGCAGCAACCTTCGCACCGTCGACTGCACCCCGGCCGCGCTGATGATTTGCTTGGCGTGAAAGGTCTGACCGTCCTTGAGGCGCACGCCCACGGCGGTGTCGCCGTTCAGGAGGATCTCCGCCACGTCGGCCATCGTCATCGTCCAGCCGCCGGCGTCAGCGACGGTCTGCAACAGCGTCTCTGCGATGACCCCCGAGCCACCAATTGGGTAGTACCCGCCATACCAGAAGTGTTTCACCACCAACGCCTGCATCACCCACGACGAGCGCGATGGGATCGAGCCGTAGTAGCCCCACTGCGCCGCGAAGACCATCTGCAGCTTGGGGTTGTCGGTCAGCTCCTCGATGACGGCCTTCGTCGTCCGGCTGAAGTCGACGTCCGTCTTCTTGCCCGGCAAAAAACCGCTGACAAAGTCGAGTTTTCGCGGCAACGCGCGGCGCAGGTAGTAGCTCTGCATCTCCTGGCAGGTGAGCCGCACGAGGCTCAGGTAGCCGTCGATGGCCGCCTCTTCGTCGGGAAACGCGGCGACGAGGTTCTCGCGAAAGGTGTCTTTGTCGTTGGGGAAGTCGATCCGCAGCTGCTCGGGGAAGTGGAACTCGTCGTAGACCGGACCAAGCGACGCCCACTGCAGCTTGCCGTCGGTGAGCGCGTGCAGGATGCGGCCGGGCTGGCTGCGGGTGGTGACCTCGCCCACAGCGTGGACCCCGACATCCCAGAGATAGCCTTTGCGTTTGAAGGTGTGGGTGAAGCCGCCCGGCACATAATGTTGCTCCAGGACGAGGACCTTCTTGCCCTGTTTGGCGAGCAGCGCGGCGGCCGTCATGCCGCCCATGCCCGAGCCGATGACGACCGTGTCGAAGGCGACGTCTTCCGGTGCGCGGCGGCTCCACGGCAGCGTGCTGCGTTTGGTGTGCGTGCTCATGGGCGCTCCTAGGCGGTGTCTGTGGGAGGCGGCGACGATCGAGGCGGACTGCGGGAGTGACCGTTGTACCGGACGAAGCGGTCGAAATCACCTGGGCCGCGTCGGATCGCCCTCAGCGCTGGACGGTGCGACAGCGGGCAGATCGGGCCAGCGGTCGCCCGAAAGCCAACGTCCGGCGCCCTGATACGCTCGATTCGGGGCGCCTGTCGCGGCAACCGACCCGGAGGAGTTGTGCGCTTCGACCAAGCTAGGATCGCCTGGTGCCAGCGCTGCATCACCGCGCCCATCACCGACGCCCGCGGCCTGGCGCACGCGCGGCAAGCGCACCGACCCGCAGCGAGGTGACCGGCGCTGCCAGCTACTTCGCGATCACCACCGAAGCGCCCTCAACCACGAGCACCTGGGCCAGACCGCCGTAGTGCTTGGAGATGCCGACGTCGATCCGCCACACCAGCCCACCGCAGACCGAGTTGATGCCCTTGGACTGCACCGTGTGCGCCACGACCATGCGTTTGACGTGCAGCGCAGCCAACGCCTGAGCGGCGAGCTTGCAGTCCTCAGCGTCCACATCGAGGGAGTAGTGCCGGCTCCACACGGGCGACGTCTCGCTGGAGATGCTCTGCGGCGCCGGCGCTTGGTTGTTCATCCAGGCGCTGATCTCCTGATTGATCTTGGCGATGCCATACGTCACGTGCTGCGGCAAGACGCCGCCGTGCACGAAGACCGTGTCGCCGATGACCTGAATCGTGTTGTGGCCCGCCAGCAGCTTCGCGTACGGCCCACCGGGACGCAGCGCCGAGACGCGGCCGCGCTGATGCGGCGCGAACTTTCCGAGCAGCGCGTCGTTGGGCACGTGCGGCACGTCCGCGAAGTCCAGCCAGCCGCCTGGCGTCACGTAACCGAACTGCTGCGCGACGTTCATCGTCTCGTGGTTGCCGTTCAGCACATGCAGCGCGCCGCCCGCTTGATGCGCTTGGTCCGCGACGCTGTCGAGCAACAGCAGGATCGCCTTCTCGCCGTCGCCGCGGTCGAGCTGGTCGCCGACCTGCACCACAACGAGCTTGCCGCCAATCCAGTGGTCTGCGTCGTCGATCGCCCCGGCCAGCTTCAAGACCGCCCGTGTCGCGGTGATGTCGCCGTGCAGGTCACCGATCGCGACGATCTTTGGGACGCCGGGCAAGACCGCGGGCTGCGGGATCGGGCGCGGCGGACGGGCCGCGCGACGTCTGCCAGCGGCGTCAGGGCTGCCGGCGCCTCCTGAGTCGACGTCAGCCCCGGCAGCCCGAGGCGCAGCGCTACCCTGGGCGGTGTCAGCGTCTGTGAGGGCCGTGGTGGCGACGGTGTCATCCGAGTCCACAACGGCCGTCGGTGGCGTCACAGGCCCCGCGCAGCCGAGCGACGCCGTGAACCCGACGCACAGCGCCGCCAACAGCGGGCTCAGCCACGACAGGCGGGGCTGAGGCGGCGCGACCGGAGCGGCGACGGAGAGGCCGTGCAGACGGGAGATTAGCGCTGTCACCGCTACTTCACCTCAAGCTGGTCGATGATGATCTGCTGGGTCGTAGGCAGGTCCGCATACGCCGGGTTATAGCCCGACACGGTGACCCGATACGTGCCAGGGAAGACGTCGCCGGTGAAGCTAAAGTCGTGTGGCGTGTCGTTGCAGCTCCGCGCGAACTCAAACGAATAGCCCTTCTTCACCTCGCTAAACCGCACGCGCATGTACTTGCTGCTCGAGCTCGCAGTGCAGTACTGACCGAACTTCGGCGTCGCGCCGTTGAGCGTCACCCACCCCGCGACGGCGACGGTGGTGACGTTGAGCAAGATGCCGGAGGTCGCCTTCGTCAGCGTCAGCTCGTCGTAGAGCACCTGCTGTGTCGTCGGCAGATTGGCGTAGGCCGCGTTGTACCCCGCCACAGCGACGGTATAGGTGCCCGGAAACACGCTGCCTTCGAACGTGAAGTCATGCGGCGAGCTGCTGCAGGCTCGCGTGAACTCAAAGGAGTAGCCCTTCTTCACTTCGGTGAAGCGCACGCGCAGGTACTTGCTGCTCGAGTTCGCCGTGCAGTACTGCCCGAACGTCGGTTTGGCGCCATTGAGCGTCACCACGCCGGAGACCGGGACGGTCGTCACGTTCAGCAAGATCCCCGATGTCGCCTTGGTCAGCGTCAGGTCGTCGTACAGGGTCTGAAGCGTCGTGGGCAGGTCTGCGTAGGCGGCGTTATAGCCCGACACGCTGACGCGATAGGTGCCCGGAAAGACGTCGCCCTCGAAGGTGAAGTCATGCGGCGAACTGTTGCAGGCCCGCGTAAACTCGAAGCTGTAGCCCTTCTTCACCTCGTCAAACCGCACGCGCAGGTACTTGCTGCTCGAGGTCGCCGTGCAGTACTGGCCAAACTTCGGCTTGACGCCGTTGAGCGTCACAACGCCGGAGAGGGGCACTGTCGTCACATTGAGCTGGATCCCAGACGTCACCTTGGTCAGCGTCAGCTCGTCGTACAACACCTGCTGCGTCGTGGGCAGGTTGGCGTAGGCCGCGTTGTAGCCCGACACCGTGACGCGATAGGTGCCTGGAAACACGCTGCCTTCAAACGTAAAGTCATGCGGCGAGCTGCTGCAGGCCCGCGTGAACTCGAAGGAATAGCCCTTCTTCACCTCGGTGAAGTGCACACGCAGGTACTTGCTGCTCGAGTTCGCCGTGCAGTACTGGCCAAACTGCGGCTTGGCGCCGTTGAGCGTCACCACGCCAGACACCGGCACGGTCGTCACGTTAAGCAAGATGCCGGACGTCGCCTTCGTGAGCGTCAGCTTGTCGTACAAGATCTGCAGCGTCGTCGGCAGATCCGCGTAGGCGGGGTTGTAGCCCGACACGGTGACGGGATAGGTGCCCGGAAACACGCTGCCTTCGAACGTAAAGTCATGCGGCGAGCTGTTGCACGACCGCGTGAACTCAAAGGAATAGCCCTTGGTGGTCTCGTCGAATCGCACCCGCATGTACTTGCTGCTTGAGGTCGCCGTGCAGTACTGGCCAAACGCCGGTTTCGCGCCGTTGAGCTTCACCACACCCGAGATCGGCACGGTCGTGACGTTGAGCGCGATGCCCGACGTCGCCTTCGAGAGCTTCAGCGCGTCGTACAGCACCTGCTCAGTCGTCGGCAAGTCGGCGTAGGCGGCGTTGTAGCCCGACACAGAGACGCGGTACGTGCCCGGAAATACGCTGCCTTCGAAGGTGAAGTCATGCGGCGAGCTGTTGCAGGCGCGCGTGAATTCGAACGAATAGCCCTTCTTGACCTCGGAGAACCGCACCCGCAGATATTTGCTGCTCGAGCTCGCGGTGCAGTACTGACCGAACTTTGGCTTGGCGCCGTTGAGGGTCACCAAGCCCGAGATCGGCACCGACACCATGTTCAGCTTGAGCTGCGTGAGGTCGCCGCCCGCGCAGACGCCCACGCCGCTGCAATTGAAGCCCGTGGGGCAGCCAACGTCGCAGGTCGGGCAGACGCCACAATTCAGCGCGCCGCCGCAGCCATCGTCGACGCTGCCGCAGGTCGCGCCCAGCTGTGCGCAGCTCTGCGGTTGGCAGACACACTGGTTGGCGCTGCAGGCCTGATTTGCGGCGCAGGAGCCGCATGACTGCGTGCCGCCGCAGCCGTCCGTCGCTGTGCCGCACGCCGCGCCCACCGCTTGGCAGGTCTTGTTCTGGCACACCGCCGTCGAGCACGTATTGCCCGCGCCGCAGTTGGTGCCGGTCGGGCAGGTGCCGCAGGTGAGCGTGCCGCCGCAGCCGTCGGGCAGCGTGCCGCACACAGCCGCCGCGCTGGCGCAGGTCTTGGCCACACAGCCACCGTCCGTGGCGCCGGCGGTGGTGTCGGTACCGGTCGACCCACCCGTGTCGCCAGTGCTGACGCCGTCGCCCGTAGCCACCGCGTCGCCAGCGCCGCCGCCGTCGAACGGGAAGTACGTGCCGGGTGCGCCGCCGCCGCCGCCGGCGGAGCTGCCGCACGCGCCGAGGGCGAGCGCGCCGATGCTGGCCGCGAGCAGCTGCGCCCAGCGCGGCGGGGTCCCACCCCGTCGCGGGTAGGTGGGCGAACATGGCAGGAGGGCGGATTGGCGTAGCGCAGACATAGAGAACCTCACGTTTCGGACGCGGACCGTGCCGAAAAACGTGTGGTAATTCAATCGAAAGGTTCCCGGCGACGGGTCAACGGCGGCGCCTACTGGCAGCGAAACCCGCAGCGGCCGATGCGCGCGATGTCGACTTCAAGCCAATCGCCCGGATCCAAGGGCGTCGGCGGCCCGAGGGCGCCGGACAACACCAGATCGCCGGCCAGCAGCGGCGTGCCCAGCGTGCCGAGCGTGTTCGCCAGCCACACGACCGCGTGCACCGGGTTGCCGAGGCAGGCCGCGCCCGCGCCCGTCGAGATGACGCGGCCCCGCTTGCGCAGCGCCATGCCCACCAAGCCAAGCTCTAGGTCCTCGATAGACACCGGCGTCGTCCCGAGCACAAAGCGACCGCTGCTGGCGTTGTCCGCGACCGTGTCGGCAAACGTGATCTTCCAGTTCGCGATGCGCGAATCGATCACCTCGATGGCCGGCAGCACAAAGTCCGTCGCTGACAGCACGTCGGCGACCGTCACGCCAGGGCCGATGAGGTCGTCGCCCAGCACAAACGCGATCTCTCCCTCCGCGCGTGGCTGTAGCAGACCATCGAGGCGCAGCAGGCCACCGTCTGGTATCTCCATCGTGTTGAGCAGCCCACCGAAGTCAGGCCGGTCGACGCCGAGCCAGCGCTGGATGGCGTCGCTCGTCAGGCCAACTTTTCGCCCGACAATCCGCGCGCCCAGCTCCACGCGCCGCGACAGGTTGATGCTCTGAATGGCGTAGGCGTCCGTCGTTGAGATGACCGCCTCATCGCCCACGAGCGGGGCGCAGGCGGTGCGGGTCTGCTCGGCCTGCCACAGCCGTTCGGCGAGACCCGCGCGGTGGCGATCACTGAGCATGATTGGCTCCAAGAGGTTGGTAGGCGACGACCTTGAGCTCGACCAGCAGGTTCGGATGCGGCAGCTGATGCACCGCCACCGTGGTGCGAGTCGGCCCCGTCTGCGCGTCGAAGAACGTGTTGTAGACCGCGTTGAAGCCCGGATAATCGGCCATATCGACGAGAAAAACGGTGCAATCGACGACCTCAGCCAGCGACGCCCCGGCGCGCGCGAGGATCGTTGAGATGTTGGTGAGGACGGCGCGGGCCTGCGCGTCGATGTCTGTGACGACCCGCACCACCGCGCCGGCGGCGTCGCGCTCGAGGATCACACCGGCGTGGCTGTCATCGGCCCGCCGCGAGGAGACACCGCTGACGAAGATGAAGTCGCCCGCCCGTCGCGCGTGCGGATAGTTCGCCAGCGCACCAGCGCGGTCGGCCAAAATGTAGGGGGTCGTGGTCATGCAACGTCCGTCTCAGGGTGGTTCGTGGAAGGGTGGTTCGTGGCGGGCTTACAGCTTGATGCACACGTTCTTCAGCTCGGTGTAGAACTCGGTCGAGTAGTGCCCGCCTTCGCGGCCGATCCCGCTCGCTTTCATCCCACCGAAGGGTGTGCGCAGGTCGCGCAGGAACCACGTATTCACCCACACCATCCCCGCGTCAATCGCTCCGGCGACTCGATGCGCGCGGCCCACGTCACGGGTCCACACCGCCGCACAGAGGCCATACTCCGTATCATTGGCGAGGGCCACCGCCTCAGCCTCGGTGTCGAACGGCATGACGTGGCACACCGGGCCGAAGATCTCCTCTCGCAGCACGCGGGCGCTGTGGTCGAGCCCCGTCCAGACGGTCGGTTGCACCCAGTACCCACCAGTGAAGCCGGCTGCGTCATCGACGGTGCCGCCGGCGTGCACCACCGCGCCCTCGGCCACGGCCAGCTTCAGGTAACGCGCGACTTTATCCCGATGCACCCTGGAGATCAGCGGCCCCATGCCCGTCGCAGGATCGAGCGGATCCCCCGGCACCAGGGCGCGCGCGGCCGCCGCCAACCGCGCTACGAACGCCTCGAAGATGGCTCGCTCCACGTAGATCCGCTCGGTGCACAGGCAGATCTGACCACAGTTGCTGAAGGCCGAACGCACCGTGCCCGCCACCGCCGCGTCGAGGTCGCAATCGGCGAACACCAGCGCCGGGTTCTTGCCGCCGAGCTCAAAACTCACCCGTTTCAGGTCCGTCGCGCAGGCAGCCATGATCGCGCGGCCGGTGGCGCTCTCCCCCGTGAACGTGATCGCGTCCACGCCTGGGTGCTGTACGATGGCCTCGCCCGCAGATCCGGGCCCAAAGCCGTGCACGACGTTGTAGACGCCGTCCGGGATCCCGACGTCACGCATCACCTCGCCCAGCAGGGTCGCCGTCGACGGCGTCTCCTCGCTCGGTTTCACCACCACCGCGTTGCCCGCCGCCAACGCCGGCGCCACCTTCCAGGTCATCAACAGCAGCGGCAGATTCCACGGACAGATCACGCCCACCACGCCGAGCGGCGAGCGCTGGGTGATGTGCACCGCGCCACGGCCGTCGGCGGTATCTTGGTGATAAGCCTCGTCGTGCTGCCCCGCCAACATGTCCGCGAAGATTCGGAAGTTGGCGGCGCCGCGCGGGATGTCGACCGTGCCTGCGAACGACACCGGTTTGCCCGTGTCTCGCACCTCGAGCGCCAGAAACTCATCTCGACGCGCGTCCACGCCATCGGCGACGGCGCGCAGCAGCTGCAGCCGCTGCGCCACCGGCATCTGACCCCAAGGCCCCGAGAGCGCCCGTCGCGCCGCCTGGACGGCGAGGTCCACATCAGCGGCCCCAGCCTCACAGACGCGCGCGACCTCCACGCCGCGGGTCGGATCGTAGAGCGGAAATGTCCGACCCATCGCGGCGTCACGAAACGCGCCATCAATGAACAGCTGGACTCGGTCCATGCGCGCCTCCATGCGAGCGCGCAGGATCAGCCCGGGGCCAGACCCCTGTCAACACGGCGCCAACCTACTTACAGCCCGGAATCGCGAAGTAGTTGCAGTACGTGAGCACACACATGTCGACGGTGCACTTGTCGTTGTCGTTGCACGGCGTCGGGTCAACCCCGGTGCACTTCTTCGGCGTGCAGTTCGCCTTCTTCGAGTACACGCAGGCGCCGGTGCTGTTGTTGCAGTAGTCGTTCGTGCACGGGTTCGCGTCGTTGCAGACCTTGGCCGCAGACTGGCACTTGCCCAGCACACAGGCATCGATCGTGCACGCGTAGTTGTCCTTGCACTCAAGGTCCGACTTACACGGTAGGTCGGTCGTGCAGCCCGGGATCTTGTAGTGCCCGCATGCCCCCGACGCCTTGTTGCAGTAGTCCGTCGTGCAGGCGTCCTTGTCATTGCAGTCGGTGGTGCTGCTACAAGGCGGATTGTTCGGGTCGCAGCCGTTGATCGGGATGTGAAAACAGCGGTTGTAGAACGTGTAGCAGTAGTCGTTGGTACACGGCTTGTTGTCGTTGCACTGCGACGTCGCGCTGCACTTCTCATTCTCAAAGCAGTTGTTGATCGGGTTGTGAAAGCAGATCCCAATGGCAACGTTACAGACATCCTGCGTGCAGCCCTTGCCGTCGCTGCACTGGCTGCTGGCCTTGCACGCCGTGCAGTTGCTGATGGCGAAGTTCTGGCATTTGCCGTTGCTCTGGTTGCATTGGTCTGACGTACACGCCTTGCCGTCATCGCAGTCCGCCGCGCTCTTGCAGTTGCCACAGCTGCCGTTCGCCACGTTGCTGCAAGCGCCCGTCTTCGGATTACAGCTGTCGGTCGTGCAGCTGTCGTTGTCGTCACAGCTCTTCGCCTTGGTCTGGCACTTGCCAGCCACACAGGTGTCGATGGTGCACGGGCTGCCGTCGTCGCAGCCGCTGTCGCTCGTGCAGCCCGTGCTGCAGCCTGCAATCAGGTAGTGCACGCAAGCCCCGCTCTTGCCGTCGCAGGCGTCCTTCGTGCAGGGGTTGTTGTCGTCGCAGCTCTTGGCCTGGCCGCCGCCGCACTTGCCGCCCTTGCACTGCTCGCCCGTGGTGCAGGGGTTGCCGTCATCACAAGGCGAGCTCAGCGACTTGTGCACACAGCCCGACTTCACGTCGCAGCCGTCCGCCGTGCAGGGGTTGCCGTCGTCGCACGAGATCACCGGCCCGGCGTAGCAGATGCCACCCTTACAGTGGTCGCCAGCGCTGCACACGCTGCCGTCTGCGTCACAGGCCTTGCCGTCGTTGATGACTTGTTTGGCGCACTGCCCGGTCTTGGGCTGGCAAGCCACCGCAATGCAGGGCCCCGAGCCAGCGCACACCACCGCAGAGCCAGGCTTGACCTGGCACACCGCCGATGTACCGGCGTCGCTCTTGGCGCAATACCAGCTGCCCGCGCAGAGGTTGCCGTCACCCTTGCAGTCCGAGTCGCTGTTGCACTTGCACTGATTGGCCCCCGCCACACACTTGGCGCTCTTGCAGACGTCCCCTGTCGTGCAGGCGTTGCCATCGGAGCACGCCAACCCGTCGAGCGGCTTGCTCACGCACCCAGAGGCAGCGTTGCACGCCGTGGCCGTGCACGGGTTGCCGTCGTCACAGTTCAACTTTGAGCCCGCGCAGCCGGTGTTTCCGCAGGTGTCACCGCTTGTGCAGGCGTTGCCGTCGTCGCATGGCGCGCCGACGTGCGGCTTCGACACACAGCCCAGCTTGCTGTCGCAGCCATTGTACGTGCACGGGTTGCCGTCGTCGCAATCCAGCTTCTTCACCTCGCACTTGCCGGTGGCCGCATTGCAGCCCTCCTTGGTGCACGCGTTGCCGTCGTCGCACGCCGCGTCGCTCTTGCAACCGTTCACGCAACCCGGGACGGGCTTGAAGATGCACTTGCCGCTGTTGGGGTCACACACATCCGCCGTGCACGCGTCACCGTCGTTACAGGCCATCGGCGCGCCCGCGTAACACTTGCCCGACTTGCACTGGTCACCACTCGAGCACGCGTTGCCGTCGTCGCACTTGTGGCTGTTGGGCTTGCTCACGCAGCCGCCTCCCAAGGCGCCAGGCTGGGCCGCGCAGGCGTTGTCGGTGCATGCGTTACCGTCGTCGCACTTGCTGTTGTCGGGCTTGAACTGGCAGCCATGCTGGGCGTCGCAGCTGTCGAGCGTGCAATCCACCCCGTCTTTGCAGGCGATGCTCTTCGACACACACTTGCCCTGGCCGCTGGCGGAGATGACACAGGCTTCCGTGGTGCAGGCGTTGTTGTCGTAGCACTGCTTGTCGTTCACGCACGCCCCACCGCAGCCCGGGATAGCGATGTGCAGGCACTTGCCGCTCTGTGGGTCACACTTGTCAGCCGTACAGGGGTCCTTGTCGTCGCAGCTGGTGGTCTGGCCCGGCCAGCACTTGCTCGATTTGCAGGCGTCGCCGGTCGTGCACGCGTCACCGTCCTGACAGCTCGCGGCGTTGGCCTTGTGCACACACCCCTGGCTCGCGTCACACGCGTCGGTTGTGCACGGGTTCTTGTCGTCGCACGCGTCAGCGCCGATGACCGCACCAAAGCACTTGCCGTTCTTGCAGGTGTCACCGCTGGTGCAGACGTTGCCGTCGTCGCACTTGGCCGCGTTGGAGAGGAACTGGCACCCCGCTGTCGTCGAGCACTTGTCGTCCGTACACGGGTTGCCGTCGTCACAAATCACCGGTTTGGCGTCGCACTTGCCGTTCTGACAGGTTGACGTCGTGCAGGCGTTGCCGTCGCTGCAGTCCGCCGCGCCGAGGCAGGGTTTTACGCAGTTCGGCAGGGCCTTGCTGACGCAACCCGCATCGGGCTGGCAGATCGAGACGGTGCAGGCGTCGCCGTCGTCGCACTTCGCGTTCGACGCGACATGCTGGCAAAAGCCGTTCGTGGCGTTGCAGCTGTCAGCCGTGCAGCTGACCTTGTCGTCACAGCTCTTGGGCGTGTGCGCGCAGAGCCCGCCGATGCAGCTATCCGCGGTGCAGAGGTCGTTGTCGTCGCAAGCGCCATCGCTCTGGCAACCGGTGCCACAGCCCGGAATCTTCGCGTGTGCGCACTGTCCGGTGCTGAGATCGCAGGCGTCCGTGGTGCAGGTGTCGCCGTCGTTGCAGGCCTTGTCTTCCTTGCAGCCACACTCGGGGCCGGCGATGTGCACGCAGCCCTTGCTGTCGGGCTTTGTCGAGCTCATCCCAGGCGCGCAGGCGTCCTTGGTGCAGGAATCACCGTCGTCACACACCTTGTGGTTTGGCTCAGCCTTGCAGGCGCCGGTCTGCGGGTCGCAGCTGTCGATCGTGCACGAGAACCCGTCGCTGCAGGCCTTCGTCGCGGCGACCACACAGACACCGGCCTTGCAGGCGTCGTCGGTGCAGGGGTTCTTGTCGTTGCAGTCGTAGTCGGTGATGCAGGCCGGCGGCTGGCAGTTGGGGATTGGGGCGTTCACGCACACGCCCGACGAGCAGACGTCCGCGGTACACACGTCATAATCAGCGCACTCCAGGTCGCCCGTACACGCCTTGCAGCCCTCGAGCTGGACGTGCACGCACTTGCCGCTCTGCGGGTCGCAGCCGTCCTTCGTGCAGCTGTTCTGGTCGTCACACATGTCATCGCTTTTGCAGCCGCCGCAGTCGGGCTTCGGCGTGTGGTTGCAGGCGCCCGTCGCCGGGTCACACACATCCAACGTGCAATCGTTGCCGTCGTCGCAGCTCGCGCCCGAGGCGCAGAGCGTCGAGCCGCAGCCGGGGAGCTTGATGTGCTGGCAGGTGCCGGTCTGCTGGTCGCAGCTGTCGGCCGTGCAATCGTCGGCGTCGTCGCAGGCCTTCGGCGTACCGACGCACGCGCCGCTGACGCACTGGGCGACACTGACGCACTTGTCTTTGGAGAAGCAGAGCGTGCCGTCGTCGAGGTTGCTCGCGGTGCAGAGGCCGGCGACGCACGCGCTCGACGCGCAGGGCCCCAATCCAGCGGGCTCGGGGCAGTCGTTGTCGGTGGTGCAGGCCGTCGCGCCGACGTCTTGCGGGTCCGTAGTCGTGTCGTCTGTCGGCGCCGCGCTGTCCGCAGCAGAGATGTCGGTCGCGGAGATGTCCGTCGCGGAGATGTCCGTCGCGGAGATGTCGGACTTCGTGTCGGCGCCGCCGCCGGTCCCGCCGCTGGCGACCCCTACGTCGCTGCCGCCGCAGCCGCCGAGCGTGAACAGCGCGGCTGTCAGCGCGACCACGAGCCGCAAGGTGACGGGCATTGCAGCAGCTCGCTCAGCGCCAATGGCGCAGCGCGCCGGGCGACAAGCGCCTTCCGAATCGATCGTAGTCATAACACCATCCTCCTGGGCGTCCGTTGGTAGACGCGGCCTCTCCACCCGCGAAGGTACCGCTCGCCGCGCTCGATCCCCACGGCGCACACATACCTTCACACGCTACGACGCGTCATCCGGCGCCTTAGAACTCCGTGATCACGCGGTCCTTCGGCATTCCAAGCGCTTGCAAGGCGGCGCGGGTCTCGACGGTCATGGCGACACCGCCGCACAGGATGGCAACGTCTCGATTCGGGTCGATCGACTGCGCCAGCAGCAGCTCGAATGCCCCGTTCATGAGCAGCGCTGGGATTCGCGGGGCGGCGATCGTGTCGTCTCTGTGCCGGGTGACGAGTGGCAGGTAACGCAGGCGCCCGGCGTCGGACTCCGCGGTCAGCTCGGCGCGCCAGGCCAGCTGTTCGGAGTGGCGCACCGAATGCACCATCACGACAGTCTCAAAGCCCGTGTCTCCGGCCCGGTAGATCGACATCAGCGGCGCGAGGCCCGTGCCAGCACCCAGCAACCAGAGCGTTCCGCCACCACCGGCGGGCACCACCAACTTGCCAGCGCCGACGCGGCTGAAGATCACGTCATCACCGACACGAAGGGCCGCGGGATCTCCGGGGGTCACGTCACCGGTGACCGGGGCCACCAGCAGCTCCGGCGCCGCGCCAGGGGCAGAGGCGAGGGACAGGTACCGCACGCCCCACTCGCCGGCCGCGTTCGCGGTGGCGAGCCGGATGTACTGCCCACCCCGTCGCGGCGTCACCTGACCACTCAGCCGGAGACTGACGAGGCCCTCGCTGCCCGGCCAATCCCGCCGCCAGGTCACGGTGCCTCGCTGCCAGTCGTCGAGATCGAGCGTGTTCGGATCAAGCGTCATGCAGGTGTGCTCCTGGGATGGCAGTGGGCCGACACTGGCCCGGCATTCGCCCGGCATCGCCGGACCTCAGCACAGGTCACAGGCCGCTAGCAAGCGCACCGCGCGTCGAGACCGCGCGGCGATAGCCGTGACGACGCGGCTGCTCTAGGCTGCGCGCCATGTCCGACGTCACCCACCACCGCCGCTTGCCCTGGAGTCGTTGGCTCACGCTCGCGCTGACGCTGTGCTCCGCTGCCCTGGCCGCGCCGTTCTTCGCGGGGCGCTACCTGCCCTTCCTCGATCTGCCCCAGCATGTGGGCGCCGTCGCGGTCCTCGCTAACGCCGACGAGGCGTTCCGATTCGCCCACTACTACAGCGTCGACCTCGCCACCTCGCCCTACCTGCTTCCCTACCTCGTCGCCGCCGGGCTCGCCTGGTTTGTCGGCCCAGTCGTGGCTGTCCACCTCCTGTTCGCCGTCGCCGCCTGCACCCTGCCCTGGGCTGCGGCGTGGGCTGCGTGGCGTTTTGAGCGCGATCCCTGGATCGGGCTGCTCGCCGCGCCGTTCGCGTTCGGCGCGTTTGCGTTCATGGGGTTTTTGAACTTCGTGCTTAGTTTTCCGGTCTTTTTGCTGTGGCTCGGCTGGTGGCGCGGCGCGGTGGGTCGCCCTCGATTTGGCCCGGCGAGCTACTTGGTTGGCGGCGCGCTGTCGATCGGCCTGTTCTACGGCCACGTCATGACCTTCGGGTTCGCCATGGGCGCCTGCGGCCTCGTCGCCCTGCTCGCCGAGACACCCGACGAAGGCCACCGCCCATGGCCGGCGCTCGCGCGTCGCCTGCTGCGGGGGCTGCACTTCTTGCCCGGCGTGGCGCTGTTTGGCGCGTGGACCGCCCTGTCGGAGACGGCCAAGCGTGGCGAGCTGGGGCGGATGGTGAGCCAAACCATCGCCGCTGAGCCGCCGCGCTGGGATCACCCCCTCGATCGGCTGAAAGGGCTGCTCGACTACGCGCTGAGCGTCTATCAGGACCAGAGCGACGAGTGGCTGCTCTACGGTTGGATCTTCGCCTTGGTGCTGTTCGCCATCCTGCGAAAGCCCGCCCCCCGCGATCCGGGCCCGCCGCCGCCACAGGGGTCTTTGGCGACCCGCGCCGCCCACGCTCGGAGTCGCGCTGAGCTGCTGCCAGCCCTGCTCGCGCTGAGCGCGCTGCTCTTGGCCCTGCTCCTGCCGGCGACGTATCGCGGCATCTGGCCGATCGCCACCCGGATGGCGCCGCTGCTGGCGCTGCTGCTGCTGTTGTTGCCCCGCGGCCCGGTGCTGTGGCAGCCCGCCGCGTTGGCCATCGGGCTGACCCTGGCGGGCGCGACCGGGTGGGTTCACGCCAGCCACGTCGCAGCGTTTCAGCCCGAAGTTGGGCCGCTGCACGAGGTGGTGCAGGAGGTGCCGAAGGGCGCCCGCGTGATGACGCTCATCTGGGAGCGCGACAGCGCCGTGGTGCGCTGGCCAACGTTTCTGCACTTCTCGCAGTACGTGCTCGCGGCCCGCGGTGGCGTCAGCGAGTTCTCGTTCGTCAACTTCACGAAGAGCCCGATTCACTACGTCGAAGCGCACGCCCCACCGCGCTTGCCGGCTCGCTTTGAATGGACCCCGCACACCTACAATCACGGCCGCGATGGCGCCTGGTACGATCGCGTCTTGATGCGCGACGGCGGCCGATCCCGCGCCCGCCAGATCTTCCGCGACGGCCCGAAGATGCAGCTCGTGAAGCGCGCTGGCCCGTGGGCGCTGTTCGCCAAGGTGCCTGCGCCGGCACCGCAACCCTAAGCCCACGCACCCCGAGGCCCCACCATGGATTTGCAGGAACTCGACACCTGGCTCAACACGGCCACGCTGCTGCAAAACAGCGCCCGCACCTGGTTTGTGTCCGCGTTGGTGCTGATGCTCGGCGTCCTGCTGAGCCGCATGGCGCGCGCAGGCTTAGGCTACTACGGCGGACGGCTGGCAGCCGCGACGGAGACAGAGCTCGACGACGCCATGGTCGAGACCTCGATCGGGCCGGTCTCTTCGATGGTCATCCTCGTCGCCATGCACGTCGTGGTGCACCTGTTTAAGATGGCCGCCGGCACGCTTGAGCTGCTGGTCGATGGGCTCACGATCGCCGCGGCCATCCTCGTCACGCAGATGTTGCTCGGCTGGGTCGACGCCTTCTTCGTCCACTTCGTGCGCCCGCTGCAGCTGAGGAAACACGCCAACGTCGATCCGCAGGTCACCGAGTTCGGCCGCAAATTCAGCCGAATCGCGGTGGTCCTGGGCGCTGTGCTGACGGTGATGCAGACGGTTGGGCTCGACGTGATGAGCTTGGTCACCGGGCTCGGCATCGGCGGCCTCGCCGTCGCCCTGGCCGCACAGGAGACGCTGGGCAACGTGCTCGGCAGCCTCCAGGTGATGACCGATCAGCCCTTCTCCACCGGGGACTTCATCAAAGTCGACGGCATGTTCGGTCGCGTGCAGGAGGTCGGGTTGCGGTCGACCAAGCTCATGACGCCGGAAGGCGTGCGCATCATCATCCCGAATCGACTCATCGCCCAGGCTGCGATTCACAACTGCAGCGTTCATCGCGGCATCACGGAGACCTTCGATCTCGGCCTGACGTACGACACCTCGGCCGCTAGGCTCGAAGAGGCCGCCCGGATTATTCGCGACGTCGTCGGCGCCCAGCCCAACACGGGGGAGGACGTGACGGTGCACATGCTGAGTTTTGGCAACTTCTCGCTCAACTTGCGTGTGGTGTATTTTCACACGGACTTCGAGGCCGTGGCCCAGACCCGCCACCAGGTCAACCTCGCGATCAAGCGCGCGTTCGACGACGCCCACCTCAACTTCGCGTTCCCAACCCAGACGCTGCATCTCAGTGGCGAAGGCCCCGGTGATCCCGTGCGGCTGCAGCGCTCACAGGCTGATTTGTCGGCCTAGCAGCGCGCCGCACGACGACTCCGACGATCCTACGGGCTGCATTTCGGGATCGGCACGTGTTTGCAGCCGCCGGCCACACAGTAGTCGCCGGTGCAGTTGTTGTTGTCATCGCAGTTCTTGGGTTGCCCCGTCACGCACGCGCCGCTCTGGCACACCTCCGTGGCGAAGCAGCCGGCGCCGCAGCTCGCGCCGGTCTGCTTGGAGGCAAACGCGCAGACGCCCGTCTTCTTGTCGCACGCGTCGGTGGTGCACGGGTTGCCGTCGTCGCACTGCGTCACCGGCAAGCGAAAACGGTGGATCTGGTTCTGGGTAAAGCTCGCCACCCAGCCACCGCCGGTGCCGTCTATCGCGACGCCAAAAGGCTCGTCGAGCGTGGCTTTGGTGCCGTCGCCGTAGACGGTGTAGACCAAGCCGTCCAACCCGACCCGACGCACGCGACGATTGCCGATCTCCGCGACGTACACCGCGCCATCCACACCGACGGCGATCCCGTACGGCGTGTCGAGGAGCGCGACTTGAATCGGACCGTCCTGAAACCCCTGCGTCGTCCCCGCGACGGTCAGCACGGTGCCCGCCGACGTGATGAAGCGCACGCGGTGGTTGCCAGAGTCCGCGACGTACAGCCCGCCGTCGATGCCCCGGGCGATGCCGTAGGGCGCCGAGAACTGCGCCTGCGCCGCCGGACCGTCCTTGAGGCCCGCCTTGCCCGTGCCGGCCAGCGTCACGACCTGGCCATCCACCGTCACCAGTCGCACGGCGTGGTTGCCGAGATCGGTGACGTACACCCCGGATTCATCGACCGCGAGGCTCGTCGGCAGGTTGAAGCGCGCGACGGTCTTGTAGCCGTCCACAAACCCCGAGACCCCCTTGCCGGCGAACGTGCTGACTTGGCCCTTGTCGTCGATCACACGCACCACGTTGTTGTTCAAGTCCGCGACGTAGACCTCTCCGTCCAGGCCGGGTTGCGCGTCGGCCGGGGCGTAGAACTGGGCTGCGGCTTTGGCGCCATTGACCAAGCCGGCCGTGCCGCTGCCCGCGAACGTGCTGACGGTGCCGTCCTGCGCGATCGCGCGGATGCGATGGGATCCTAGCTCCGCGACGTAGATCACGCCGCCCGGTCCACGTCGAGCACTCCAAGGCTGCGCAAACATCGCCTTGTCGGCCGCGCCGTCGAGATACCCGGCCTTGCCCGTGCCGACCCGCACCAGCGTTTTGCCCAACTGCGCGGGCTTGCAGGCGCCCTTGTCGCAGGTCTCCCCCGTGGTGCAGGCGTCGCCGTCATCGCAGGGCACGTCGCTCGTCGCCGTGTGCAAGCACTGCCCGGTCTTGGGCGCGCAGGCGTCGATGGTGCAGACGTCCTTGTCGTCACACGCCTTCTTGCTGCCAGAGGTGCATTTCGCGAACGCGCAGACGTCGCCCTCGGTGCAGGGGTCGCCGTCGTCGCAGGCCTTGCTGTGGCCCGTGAAGACACACTGCCCGCTGCTCCCCTCACAGGTGTCGGTCGTGCACGCGTTGCCGTCGTCACACTTGGCCTTGTTGCCGCCGACGCAGCTGCCATCGCTGCACACGCCGTACAGCCAGCACTTGTCGCCGTCCTTGCAGTTGCCAACCCGCGGCACGCTTTTGCAGCCGCCGGTCGACACATCGCAGCTGTTGACGGTGCAGCCGTTGCTGTCGTCGCAGTCTGCGTCTTTCGCGCAAAAACCCCCGCAACCCGGGATCGGCGTCGCCGCGCAGCCGCCGGTCTTGCTGTCACACGCGTCCGTGGTGCACGCCTTGCCGTCGTCACAGCTCTTGGTCTTACCCGTCACGCACACGCCCTTGGCGCAGCTGTCACCAACCGTGCACGCGTCGCCGTCCTCGCAGGTGCCGGCGGCGTGGCTGAACACACAGCCGGTCTTTGGGTCGCAGCTGTCGGTGGTGCAGACGTTGTTGTCGTCACAGGCGAGCGCCTTGCCCTTGGCGCAGATGCCGCCCGCGCACGTGTCCGCGACGGTGCAGGCCGAGCCGTCGGCGTCGCAGGGGTCACCGGCGAAGATCGCGGCGTCGTGGGCGCAGGCCCCCGTCTTTCCGTCGCAGCTGTCCTTTGTGCAAGCGTTGCCGTCATCACAGGCTTTTTTGGGCCCGATTGTGCAGCCCTTGTCCTTACAGAGGTCCACCGGCGTGCACTTGTCGCCGTCGGCATCACACGGCGCGCTGTTCGCCGTCGCCTGGCAGCCGGCCTTGGGATGGCAGCTGTCGTCGGTGCAGGGGTTGCCGTCATCGCAGCTCTTCGCGCCGCTCGCCACGCACGCGCCACCGCTGCACGCCTCGCCCGAGGTGCACACGCTGCCATCATCACATTGCGCCGCGTTTGCGGGGTTTTTGCAGATGCCGCTGTCGCAGATGTCGTTGGTGCAGGGGTTGTTGTCATCGCAGTTCGCCGCGTTGGTGCACTTCTTCGAGCACCCCACGATCTCCACGAACGTGCACGACCCGGTCTTGGCGTCGCAGCCATCGAGGGTGCACTTGTCGCCGTCGATACAGGTCTTGAGGTCGCCCGCCTTGCACCCACCATCCGTGCAGACGTCGCCAACCGTGCAGCCGTTGCCGTCGCTGCACCCCTGCGCGTTCTTGGCGTGGGTGCAGCCGGTGAGGGGATTGCAGCCATCGCTCGTACACGGGTTCTCGTCGTCGCACTTCAGGTCGCTGCCCGGCAGGCAAACGCCAGCTTTACAGACGTCTTTGAGCGTGCAGATCGAGGCGTCCGCGTCGCACGGCGCGCCGTCTTTCGCGGCGCTGTCGTAGATGCAGTTGCCCGTCTTGCTGTCACAGCTGTCGGCGGTGCAAGCCTTGCCGTCGCCGCAGAGTTTGGGGGAGCCGGGCACACAACCGCCATTCTGGCAGTAGTCGACGACCGTGCACGTGTCCCCGTCCGCGTCGCAGACCTTGTTGTTCGGGCTGTGCAGGCAGCCCTGCTTCGGGTTGCAGGCGTCGTCGGTGCAGGGGTTCTTGTCGTCGCAGTCGGTGGTCGCGCCGGCGACGCAGGCGCCGGCCTTACAAGCGTCTGCGACCGTGCACGCGCTGCCATCGGCGTCACAGGCGGTGCCGTCTTTCTCGGTCGTCTTCACGCAGCTGCCGGTCTTCTTATCGCACGCCTCCGTGCCGCAGGCGCCGGGCGCCGCGCAGACCACCGCGCTGCCGGGTTTCAGGACGCACTGCTTGGTTGTCGTGTCGCACGCGAGCTTGCCAGCGCACAGATCACCAGTCGCAAACTTGGCGCAATCGGCGTCAGCGGTGCAGCCGCAGGTGCCGTTGGAGACCCCGGCGCACGTGCCGCCCGCGCACGTGTCACCGCCGGTGCACGGGTCACTGTCGTCGCAGCCCTTGGCGTCTGTCGCGCTGTGTTTACAGCCTTTGAGCGGGTCGCAGCTGTCCGCCGTGCAGGCCTCGCCGTCGTCGCAGTTCAGGGCCGGCCCGCCGACACAGTCGCCCTTAGCGCACGCGTCCGCCGTCGTGCAGGCGTCGCCGTCGTCACACCCTCCAGCCGCAGCGCCGTGGCTACATCCCGCGTTGGCGCCAGTGGGCTCACAGCCATCGGTGGTGCACGGATTGCCGTCGTCGCAGCTCAGCGCGGTGCCCGTGCAGACCGTGCCCACGCACAGATCCTTGGTCGTGCAGCCATTGCCATCACTGCACGGCGCGCTCGTCGCCACGTGGCTGCAGGCGCCGGTCGCCGGATCACAGGTGTCGAGCGTGCAGACGTTGCCGTCGTCACATGCCCCACAAAGCGCGGCCGCATCAGCGCTGCTGACCGAATCTGTCGCCGTGTCCCCGCCGCCGTCGCCCGCATCCGGCCCAGCGTCCACCGCCGTATCAGGCGTCTCTCCTGCATCACCTGTGTTGGTGTCCTGCTGCACGATCGCGTCGATCAGCACGTCGGCGCCGATCCCGACGTCCCCCGCCTTCGCCTCGTAGACCCCAGCAGCGTACGGGCCCAGATCGAGGAGATCCGTGTCCGAACAACCGGCTGCGATGAGCAAGGACCAGGCGATCACGATACGATGAGTGACGCGGTGGGACATGGAGACCTCCAGCAGAATGGCCAAATCGGCAGCGGGTACGCTGCAACATAACTGTCGCCAGCGCGCGGGGAAAGTGCGATCGCGGTTGACGTAGTTCGCAGCGCGCATAGCGTAGAGACGCCCAACCGCGGACGCAGGAGTCTTACTGTGCAAACTCTCGTGATGATCATGGCCGGCGGCAAGGGTTCTCGCCTCGCCCCACTGACTTGCCACCGCGCTAAACCGGCCGTCCCCTTCGGAGGGCGCTATCGGATCATCGACTTTGTGCTGAGCAACTTCGTCAACTCGGGCTATCGCCACGTCTACGTGCTGACCCAGTTCATGGCGTCGAGCCTCATTCAACACCTGAACCGCAACTGGTCACTGTCCAGCTTCGGCATGTTCATCGAGGCCGTTCCTGCGCAGATGCGGCGCGGCAACCACTGGTACGAGGGCACCGCCGACAGCGTCTGGCAGAACATGAACCTCATCCGCGACGCGCACTGCCAGCATGTCGCGGTGTTTGGTGGCGACCACATCTATCGCTTCGCCGTCGACCAGATGGAAGCGGCTCACATCGAGACGGGCGCCGAGCTCACCATCGCGGCCTGCCCGATGCCGGTGGCGGAGGCGTCGCGGTTTGGCGTCATCGAGGTCGACAAAAGCGGCAGGATCACGGGCTTTCAGGAGAAACCTGCCGTGCCAACCGAGATGCCGGGGCGGCCGGGGTGGAGCCTCGTCAGCATGGGCAACTACATCTTCCGCGCCGACGTGTTGGAGGAGGTGCTCATCGCAGACGCGGACCGACCCGACTCCGATCACGACTTTGGCAACGACATCATCCCCGGCATGCTCAAGGACGGGCGCCCGATCTACGTCTATGACTTCCACAACAACCGCATCCCCGGCGAGGCGACGGCGCACACACCATACTGGCGCGACGTGGGGACGCTCGACAGCTACTTCGACGCCAACATGGACCTGCGGGCCGCGCTGCCGGAGTTCAACCTCTACAACCGCGAGTGGCCCATCCGCATGGCGCAGCGCAACTATCCGCCCGCCAAGTTTGTGCGCGACGGCGGCATCGGCCGGAGCGGCGAGCTGGTCGACTCGTTGGTCTGCGAAGGCACCATCGTCAGCTCCGCCAGCTTGGCCAACGTAATCGCCGGCTACGACTGTCTGTTCGAGGTCAACAGTCAGGTCGACGAGTCCATCGTCCTGAGCGGCTGCACCATCGGCGCCGGCGCGCGGTTGCGGCGGGTCTTGCTCGACAAGAACTGCTCGATCGAGGCGGGCACCGTCATCGGCTACGACCAGGCGGCGGACCGCGCGCGTTTTCCGTGGGTGACCCCCGGCGGCGTGGTCGTGCTCCCCAAAGGCACCCATGTGCCCGCGAGGGGGCCGATTGAGTCAGCGTGGGACATGGTGACCCTGCTCGAGCGCGATCCCCACGCTGGCCCGGTGATGCGGAAAAAACGCGGCTCCTACGTCGCAGCCACACGCAGCCGGCACTCCCACGACTCGACGATGTCACGCGGATGAAGATCGTTCATCTCAGCTCAGAGGGTCGGCCATGGGCGAGCAGCGGCGGGCTGGCCGAAGTGACGAGCGCGCTGAGCGCCGCGCAACACCGCAACGGCGACGACGTCTGGCTGTGGCTGCCGGCCTATCGCGACGCGAAAGCAGCGGTGGCGGCGGCCGGTTGGCGACTGCGCGACACGGGCGTGGCCGGCGTGGTGGCGCTGCCCGTCGGGCGATGGCGATGGCGCGCGCTGGTGGCCGAGCCGGCGGCGCAGACTGACGGCGTCGACAGCTCGGGCCGCCGCGTCGGCTTCATCGATTGCCCAGATTTTTTCGACCGGGACGGCCTCTACCACGGCGCTGACCACCGCGCGTTTGGCGACAACGCGCTGCGCTTCGCGGTCTTTGTGCGCGCAGCCATGGCCGCGGCGCCGGAGCTGCTCGGCGGCGCGCCGGACATCCTGCACGCCCACGACTGGCAGACGGCCCTGGCGCCGTACTGGCTGGCGACGGAGCGACCGAGCGCGTGGCGCGGCTGCCGCTCGGTCTTCACCATCCACAACCTCGGCTATCCGGGTCGGTTCCCCGTACGCGCGGCCTACGAGCTGGGCTTGCCGAGCCATGACTTCAACCCCGGCGGCCTCGAGTTTTTCGGCGATCTCATGCTGATGAAAGCCGGCATCGTGTGGGCCGACGCGGTGACGACCGTGAGCCCAACCTACGCCAAAGAGATCTGCACACCTGCCTATGCCGGTGGACTTGACGGCCTGCTCCGCCGCCACCGCGGCAAGCTGCTCGGCGTGCTCAACGGGATCGACGACACGTGGAACCCAGCCACGGATCCCCACCTGGCCGCGCCGTACGACGCGACGAACCTGACCGGCAAAGCGACGTGCAGGAGCGCCTTGCTCAGCGAGGTGGGGTTGCAGGCCACGGCGACCCAGCCCGTGTTGGCCAGCATCAGCCGATTTGCTTGGCAAAAAGGCCTCGATCTGCTCGCGGAGGTCGCCACAGACGTGATCGCCGCCGACGCGCGGCTCATCGTGCTCGGGGGCGGTGATCCAGCGCTCGAACACCGATTTTCCAGGCTCGCGGCGCGGTATCCACGCCACATCGCCGTCCACATTGGCTACGACCAGGGGCTGAGTCATCGCATCGAGGCCGGCGCGGACGCCTTCGTGATGCCGAGTCGCTACGAACCGTGCGGCCTCAACCAGCTCTACTCCATGGCCTATGGCACGCCGCCGATCGTGCACAGCACCGGAGGGCTCGCCGATACGGTGGTCCACGCGAGCCCGGACGCCCTGCGCCGCAAGGTCGCCACAGGGGTGGTGTTTGACGACGCCGACCCGCAAGGCCTGCGCTGGGCGATCGAGGAGGCCGTCCGGCTGTTTCGCCACCAACCGGCGGCGTGGCGCGCTATGCAGCAGGCCGGGATGGCGCGTGATCCGAGTTGGACGGTGTCGGCGAAGCGGTATCGGGAGATCTACTGGGGATTGCACGGCCGGCATCCGGGCCCGGAGGCGCAGGCAGCCCAGTCGGCCAGCCCCCAGTCGGCCAGCCCCCAGTCGGCCAGCCCCCAGTCGGCCAGCCCCAACTCACCCGGCCGTAAGTCACCCGATCGCAAGTCACCCGGTCGCAAGTCACCCGGTCGCAAGTCGGCGAAAGCTAGTCTCCCAGGCGCGGGCCTCGCTCCGCCAAGTGCCAAGCCAACGTCGCCATAGCCGCCGCGGCGCGGCCGAGCTCGGCGGGATCCACCTTGTCGACCGTGTCCGCGGCGGTGTGGTGATAATCGAAGTAGCGCTCGCCATGGGTGAACAACCCAAGCGACGGCACGCCGAGTCGGCGGAACCAGCCGACGTCCGGCGCTGAAGCCCCAGGTTTCACGCGCATCGGCCCAATAGGCGCGGCCTTGGTGTCGATGAGCGGCAAGAACGCACGCAGGGTCTGAGCGGCGCGGTCCTGCCGCGCCTTGTCTGCCACCGCCACGCCCCATTGTACGGGCGCAAAGCAGCCAGCGTCGGCCTCAATCGCGGCGACATCTCAAGCGTGGTCTCGCCGTACACGACGGGCGTGGCGGCCACATCGCTCGGTACAACGCGTCCAGATCCTCGCGTCACACGTCGGCGCTCACGTGGATTTTGTTGGGCTGGACTGCCGTGTAGGATCGCCGCACCCATTGGGTGCCGCCCGATTATCTGTTGTTCCGCACTTGGAGTCCGCGATGCTGATGCCGTCTCACCCCGTACGCCTGTCTTCTGCCACCTCTCGTCCCGGGAGCGAAGCCGACGCGCTCCGTCGCGTCCTGCTGGGGCTACTGCTGCCGACGCTGCTGCTGAGCCCCATGATGGCGGGATGCGGCGGCGCCTCTGGCGGCATCGGCGCGGTCAACAGCATGCCCAATCGGGCGACCGGCAAAGCGATGTCGAAGGCCGAGGAATGCGACGACGGCGACATGAAATCGTGCAACTGGATCGGTATCTGGTTCATGGTCGGCGGCGCTGGCAAGGATCGAAAGGACGAGGGGCGGCGCTTCCTGCGCCACGCCTGCAAAGAGGGCTACCAGCCATCGTGCAAGCGCGCGAACGTGCTGGCCCGTCGGGGCAGCTCGTCGACCACCAGCGGCACGACGAGCAGCCCCGCCAGCTCGTCCTCAAGCGGCGCGCGGCAGGTCTCGGAGTCTGCCCTGCCCTACAGCGCGCCCGAGAACGTGCGCACGGTGGCGCGGCGCTGTGACGGCGGCAACCTCAAATCGTGCCATGGCGTCGGCGCGTGGCTGTTGCTCGGCAAAGGCGACACGCCGGGTAAAAAGCGCCGCATTGAAGGCCTCAAGATCATCCAGACGAACTGCAAGAACGGCTACGAGAAGAGCTGCGAGCTCATCGCGAAGCTCAAAGAGATGATCCGAAAGAAGAAGCAGGAGTCGGGCAGTATCTAGCCGGCCGGCGGCAAGCCAAAGACAGCGCGCGTCTCGGCGATGGTGGCGACGCCACGGCCGACCTCGCGCGCGGTCTTCACCAGCGCTTCGACCAGCGGTCCGTTGCTCGTGGCCTTGCTGCCATCTGGGAGATAGAACGTGTCTTCCAGCCCGGTGCGCAGGTGACCACCCAGCTCCGCGCTGGCGCGATGCACCGGCCAGACCTCCTGCCGACCGATGAGGATCGTCTGCCAGTGAGCGCCCTCGGGCATCTCCTCCACCAAGAGCGGCAGCCACGCGGCCTTGGCGGGCATCCCCGAGGCGACCCCCATCACCAAGCTGATGTGCACCGGATCGGCCAGCATCCCGGCGCGGCGGAACATGGCGACGCTGCGGACGATGCCCGTGTCGAAGCACTCGCACTCCGGCACGATGTTGAGCTCGCTCATGGCGGCGATGAAGCCCTCGACCTTGGCCACGGCGTTGTCAAAAAGCATCGGTGGCCACGCCCACCTGCCGTCGCGGCGCAGCTTAAGGTAGTTGAGCGAGCCCGCGTTTAGCGCCGCGATCTCGGGCCGCGCAGCACGTAGACACGCGAGCGGGGCCGAAATATCGGGGCCAAAGACGCCGGTGCTGAAGTTGAGCAGCAGCTCCGGGCAGCGCGCGCGGATCGCCTCGGCGACGTCGGTTGCGTCCTCCGGGCGCCACGACGGCAGATGCCCCTTGCCGGGCCGTTGGTCACGGAAATGCAGGTGTACGACCGTCGCGCCGGCGTTCCACGCGCGCTCCGCCTCATCGGCCATCTGCGCCGGTGTGACCGGGACCGGGTGCTGCGCCGGGTCGGTGAGCACGCCGGTGAGCGCACAGGTGATCACGGCTGGTTGGTTGGGATCGCTCATCGACTCCTCCGGGATGGCTGGGGCGCGTGGGTAGAATGCGCATGCGCCGATTTCCGGCGGCTGGGTGGCGGGCGGCTGGACACGTCTGCTGCGCCGGTCTCAAGTGCGTTGGCTGGCGCGCAACCACGTAACATCGCACCGACTTCCCAGCAGACCCACGCGTCATCCGGTACCGTCGTGTGCACGCTGGGCTCGACGCGCCGCGTGAGGCGGGGCGAGCGCACGGTCCAAGTCACCCACGGTGTACCCTCGTCGAACGCGCGCCCCCAGGTCATACCCAGCTCAAGCCAGCGGTCCTCCCCCCGACGCAGCGACCGGATCACCACCGGTTGCGCCCACAGCGCGGCCTGCCACGCGGCGCGCCACGCGGCGTCACGCGGCGCCGGGCTGTGGGCGTGGCTGTCTGCATGGCCGGCGTCCTGCCCTGGCGTGGGCGACGGCGGGGGTGGTGTAGCCGGCGGTGGCGGCGGCGGCGAGGCGCCCGTCAAAGGCGGCGGTGGGGCCGGTTTCTTCGGCCAGAAGTCGTGTCCGGCCGGATCGTTGCGCCAGTCGCAGTGCACGTGAGTCGTGTAGAGCTGCGTGTAGTCCGCGCTGTTGGCTTTGCAGACGTCGATGATCTTCTGCAGCGTGGTCTTGCCCTTGGTGGTCACGTCGGCGGCGTCGCCCCATTGGTGCCGAGACAACGGCGCGGCGCCGGAGATGCCCTTGTTGTGGCCTGGACTGCGAAAGCCGCTGTTCACCGTCAGCGCCGTCCCCAGCTGCGATCGCACCGCTTGCAGGCGCGCCACCGTCTGGGCGGAGAACACGCCATACTTGCCCTTGCTCGCCGACATCACCTCACTCAACACGAAGTTCTTCGCGATCTTCGTGCTCGCCGAGACCTTCGTCAGGTCCAGCACATAGACCGGCGGCTTGTAGTTCGACGCGCTGCTCGCCGGCCACACGTAGGCAGAATCCTTGATGGTGGAGAGCGCCACCAGCCCGTAGCAGCCGGTGTACTTGTTGTCGACGCCCGGGTAGCAGACCTGCGGCGTGGCCGGCGCGCAGACGCCGCCCTCATCCTTGCCGCCCTTGCAGTTGTCGTCTTTGCCGTTGCAGACCTCGGCCTGGCCTGGGTTCACAGCCTTGTCGCTGTCCACGCAATCGCCGCCTTTCGTCGCGCTGTAGGTCCCGGTGGCGGCGCACAGGCACGCCTTGGCCGCGCCGCCGTAGCCGTCCTCGTCGGCGTCGACGTAGTACGTCTTGCAGCCCGTCGCGCCGGCCTCATCCACAGCTTTGTCGCAGTCGTTGTCCTTGCCGTCGCAGACCTCGGTCGCGCCCGGATACACGGTCTTGTTGGTGTCGTCGCAGTCGCCGCCCTTGCTGACGCCGGGGCTCTTGCACAGACACGGGCCCAGCTTGCCGCTGCCGTGGCCGTCTCCATCGAGGTCGACATAGGTCTGCGTGCACCCAGCCGCGCCGGCTTCATCCGTGACGCCGTCGCAGTCGTTGTCGGCGCCATCACACGTCTCGGCGCTGCCCTTGGGTGCCGAGCAGGCCGAGAGTCCCGTGGTGGTGCAGGTGCGGGTGCCCAAGCAGCTACCCGCGCCGCAGCTTGTTTTTGCAGCCGATTCGACGGCGCTGACGCTGCAACTGCAGACGCCGCCAGCCGCGGGTCGGCACTGCTTCACGGCGAGGCCAGCGACATCCTTGCCAGGGGCGCAGACAAAGTCGGTGGGGCAATCGGCGTCGGCCGCGCACCAGCTGCCGCAGAAGTTGCCGGCGCTACCCCACGCCACGCAGGCGCTGGCGTCGCCGCCCAGGTGGCGGCAAGCGATCGAGCTGCTGCACGGATCGCACAGGCTGAGGTGCGCGTCGACGCAGAGGTTGGTTTGGTACGCCGCCGCGTAGACACATCGCTGGCCGGTCGGGCAGGTCTTGTCACAGCTCGCAGCGCAGCGTTTGCCGCCGCCGCGCGCCAAGACACAGGCGCCGGTGGCGCAGTCGTCATCTCCGGCGCAGGCCGCCCCGGCGCCGCCACCCGCGGCGTCTGTCGCGCGCGCAGCCGCGTCGGTCGCGCCACGCGCCGCCGTGTCCCCGCTGCCGGTTGCATCACTCGCAGCGGTGACGCGGCTGTCCGCGGTGGCGCCATCGTCTGACGACGCGGTGTCATCTCCGGCTGCGACGCGCGCGTCCGATGCGGGACCGTCGAGCGACGCGTCGACCGCCAAGCCGGAGCCGGCGGGTTCGCTGCTGCAGGCGACGAGCCCAAACGCGACGGCGATCACGCGCAGGCTGCGCACGTTGCGATCGCGAGGTGTTCGTCTCATTCGTCCTCCCTGAGCCCATCCACGCGCGGCCGTCGCACCGAGGCTGCCACTACGCCGTGATGGACACTAGCAGTTGACCGGCGCTCACGCTCTCGCCCACGGCACAATGCAGCGCCCGCACCAGCCCAGCTTCCGGGGCGCGCAGCACGGTCAGCATCTTCATGGCTTCGACGGTGACCAAGTCGTCGCCCGCCGCCACGGTCGCCCCAACCTCGACATGCACCGCGCCAACCATCGCAGCGCTCGGTGAGATCACGGCACCGGCCGGGAGCGGCTCCGGCGCTGGCTCCGGCAACAGCGTGCCTTCGACCAGCGCTTCCGAGTCGTGGCCGGGTCGTTGAATCCACACGGTGCGGCCTAGCTCGCCTGGCACGTGCGCCGTCTCGCGCACACGATACGTCGCCAGACGGCCCTCCACCTCGAGGCGCAGCCAGCCATCGCCGGCCGCGATCAGCCGCGCGTGGCCGGTCGGCGAGACGGGGAGGAGCAGGTCGGGATCGGGGTGATGATCCACCGCGAACCGCCACGCGTTGTCGCCCGCGTAGTCTAGGTAGACATGGGCGCGATCGCCTGATGACTGGGTCAGCAGCGTGACGTCCGCACGCCACGCGTTGCTGCGAAATCGGCCTTTCAGCCGCTCACCATGGCGCAGGAGGGCAGCGGCGACGAGCCAGCCATCGCCGATCGGGTCTCGCGGCGCGGCGATGTCGTGGGTGTCGAGGAACCGGGTCGTCACGCCGCCGGCGCGGAAGCGGGCGTGGTCGAGAACGGCGGCCAGAAAGGCGCGATTGCTGCTGAGACCGGTGAGCTCCGTCACATCGAGCGCGCGCCGGAGCCGACGCAGCGTGGTCAGGCGATCCGGGCCGTGAGCGATGAGCTTGGCGACCATGGAGTCGTAGTGCACCGAGACCCGGTCGGAGGCCTGCAGCGCCGTGTCGACGCGCACACCGGGCGGCGCACGCCAAGCCTGCACCTCGCCGGCCTGAGGGCGATGGTCGTCACGCGCGTCCTCAGCGCACAGCCGCACCTCCATGGCGTGACCTTGGGTCAGGATATCGGCCTGGGTGAGCCAGAGCGGTTCACCCATCGCGATGCGCAGCTGGCTTTGCACGAGGTCGACGCCCGTGATCAGCTCCGTCACCGGATGTTCGACCTGAATGCGGGCGTTGACCTCCAAGAAGAAGCGTTCACCGGTCGCGTCGTCGAGCAAGAACTCGACCGTGCCTGCGCCGGCATAGCCAATCGACTGCACTAGGCGGACGGCGTCATCGTAGAGGGCCTGACGCGTGGCCGTGGTCAGCCCAGGGGCCGGAGACTCTTCGATCAGCTTCTGATGCCGCCGCTGCACGGAGCACTCACGCTCGAAGAGATGCACCGCGCCACCGTGGTGGTCACAGAGCACCTGCACCTCGATGTGACGCCCGCACGCGACGTAGCGCTCAAGCAGCAGCGTATCGTCGCCAAACGCGTTGGCCGCCTCGCGCCGGGCCAACGTAATCACCGGCTCCAGATCGTCCGGCTCGTGGACCACACGCATGCCGCGACCGCCACCACCGGACACCGCCTTGACGAGCAACGGAAAACCGATCCGGTTCGCGCCATCGGCCAGCTCGGACCAGCTCAAGCCGCGGGCCTGCACGCCCGGCACGACCGCGACGCCGATCGCCTCGGCGCGCGCCTTCGCCGTGTCCTTCTCGGCCATGGCCGTCATCGCGTGGGGCGGCGGACCGACCCAGACCAACTCTGCGTCGATGACCGCGCGCGCAAAGTCGGCCCGCTCGGCCAAGAAGCCGTAGCCAGGATGCACCGCTTGGGCGCCCGTCTGCGCTGCGGCCTCGAGAATCCGGTCGATTTGCAGGTACGGCACCGCCGTCGCCTCGTCGCCGATCCACACCGCTTCATCGGCCATCGCCACGTGCGTGGCCTGCCGATCAGCCGTGCCGTAGACGGCGACGGTGCGCAGACCGAGGGCCCGCGCCGCTTGGATGATGCGCACAGCGATCTCACCGCGATTGGCGATGAGCAAGGTCTCGAAGGGTCCGTGCATCACGAGGCTCCTGGCCCGAAGGTGGCATCCATCTGAGAGAGCGTCTGGGCGGCTCTGTGGCGGCCCCGGTGGGCTACATGCGCAGCACGCCGAACCGCGGCTGACCCTCAGCGCGCACGTCTCGATTCCACGCCGCCGCCAGCCCGATCGCGAGCGCCTGCCGGGTGTGACGCGGGTCGATCATGCCGTCATCCCAGAGCCGACTGGTGGCGTAGTAGGGGTCCGCGGTGCGGTCGAACTCCTCGATCACGGCGGCTTCCATGTCGTCCATATCCGACGCCAACGCCTGCCCGCCCATGCGCTGAAGCGCCGCCTCCTGCACGATCCGCATCACCCGCGCGGCCTGCGGGCCACCCATGACGCCAATCTTGGCGCAGGGCCACGTCAGCAGCATTCTCGGGTCGAAAGCGCGCCCACACATGCCGTAGTTGCCGGCGCCATAGCTGCCGCCGACCAGCACGGTGAACTGCGGCACGGTGGCGGTGGAGACGGCGTGCACCATCTTCGAGCCGTCTTTGACGATGCCGCCGCGCTCCGCCTTCACGCCGACCATGTAGCCCGTGATGTTTTGGAGGTAGACGAGCGGGGTGCGCTGCTGGTTGCAGAGCTGGATGAAGTGCGTCGCCTTCTGAGCGGCGCTAGAGAACAGCGGCCCGTTGTTGGCCAGGATCCCGACCCGATAGCCGTCGATGTGGGCGATGCCACACACCAGCGTCTCGCCATAGCCCGGACGAAACGCGTCGAAGCGGCTGCCATCGACGATGCGCGCGATCACGTCGCGGATATCGAAGGGCACCCGCAGGTCAGCCGGCACGATGCCCAGCAGCTCGTCGGGATCGTAGCGCGGCGGCTCCGGGGTCGCCCGCTCCACGGCGTGCATCGGCCGGCCCAGGTTGGCGACGACCTCCCGACCGATGCGGATCGCGTCGGCGTCGTCTTCGGCGAGGTAGTCGCAGAGCCCGCTCACGGTGTGATGCATCTCCGCGCCGCCAAGCTCGGCGTCCGTGGCGTCCTCACCCAGCGCGGCTTTGACCAAGGGCGGACCGGCCAGATAGACGCTCGCTTTGCCACGCACCATCACGTTGATGTCGCTCATGCCAGGCACATACGCGCCGCCGGCCGTGGAGGAACCAAAGACTAGGCTGATCTGGGCCAGCCCCTCGCGCGACATGCGCGCCTGATTGCAGAAGCTGCGGCCGCCGCGGTTGCCCATGGCGAACAGCTCGGCTTGGTAGAGCAGGTTGGCGCCCGCCGACTCCGTCAACGCGACGCTGGGTAGCCCGTTTTCCTGGGCGATTTGCTGCGCGCGCACGATCTTGTCCGCCGTCGCCGGGTAGATCGCGCCGCCTTTGACCCGGGTGTCGTTGGCGGAGATGACACACAGCCGCCCCGCGACGTGACCGATCCCAGTGATGCAGCCGGCGCCCGGGCTATCGTCGTCGTACTGGCCAAAAGCAGCGAGCGGCGACAGCTCCAGAAAGCTGCCGTCGCGGTCCAGCAATCGCTCGACACGCTCCCGTGCGCTGAGTTTGCCGTGTTTTCGCAGCTTATTGAGGGCCCGGTCGCCGCCCACGCTGCGCGCGTGCAGGAGGTGGCCGTGCAGGGTCGCGAGCAGCTGCTGCATGTGCGCCCGGCGCTCACGATAGTCGACGCTGTGGGTCGAGAGGCGACTTGGCAACACGGCCATGGGCAGCTCCGCTTGGTTGGGGACGAGGGGAGGAAGGCGCCGAAGAGGCGAGCCGGGCAGCGCGCGGCGAAGCTTCTCCGAGGTGGTCTGGACGGCTTGTGCTGCTCCTCCTTACCGCAGTTTACCATGGTAGGTCGAGGCGCAGCGGCGTGGGCGGAATGCTGCCCGCGCTTTCGTCTCGGCTCCATGCACGGCGGAACTTTTCATCCGCGCCGAAACCGGCTACAGCGCGTGGCGATGACGCCACCACGCCCAACGCAAACGCCCCCGCACGCCAGCCACGCCGCCGAACCCGTCTTGCCGCTGGTGGTGGTCGGCGCTGGTGCCGCGGGCCTCACCGCCGCGCTCTTCGCGGCGCGGGCCGGCGCGGACGTCACGCTGCTGGAGAGCGGCCGCAGACCCGGCGTCAAGATCCTCGCCAGCGGCGGCGGGCGCTGCAACGTGCTGCCGTCCGAGGTGCAGCTCAGCGATTTCTTCACCCATGGCTCCGACAACGCGATGCGCAACGTGCTGCGCGGCTGGCCACTTGCGGACGTACACCGCTTCTTCACCGAAGATCTGGGCCTGCCGCTCAAGACAGAGCCCGGCGGCAAGGTCTTTCCGCGCAGCGACAGCGCCCGCGACGTGCTGACCGCGCTGCTGCGGGCCTGCAAGTCGGCGGGGGTGCACCTCGTCACCGGCGCCCGAGTCCACGCGCTCGCCGCGGACGGCGACGGCATCTGGCAGCTCCGGCTCGACGACCGACCAGCGCTGCGTGCCCAGCGTGTACTGCTGGCGACGGGCGGGCTGTCGCTGCCCAAGTCCGGCAGCGACGGCACCGGCTGGCGCGTCGTGCAGCAGCTCGGCCACACGCTGACGCCGCGGTTCCCGGCGCTGGTCCCCATCACGATGAGCGACGCTGGCTTCGCGGGCCTCGCCGGGATCAGCCTCCGCGCGACGCTCGAGGTGCGCGACAACGACCGTCTGATCGCCCGTGAACACGGCGATCTGCTCTTCACCCACCGCGGTCTCTCTGGACCCGCGGTGCTGCAGATCAGCCACCATCTCGCCTGCCCGGGCGGAGAGTCGCGCACGCTGCTGCTGCGTTTTGGCGAGCAGGACTGGCGCGCCGCCCTGGCCGACGGCCGCGGCGGTCGCACGGTGGCCTCGCCGCTGCGCGACGCGTTGCCGACCCGGCTCGCCGATCTGTTGCTGAGTCGCGCCGGCGTCGCGTCCGACGCGCGACTGGCGACGCTGGCCAAACCCGCCCGCAAAGCCCTGATGCGCGAGCTGGAGCGCTGCGCGGTGCCGTGGCGGGGCACCGAAGGCTACAAAACGGCCGAGGTGACGGCGGGCGGCGTGCCCCTGAGCGAGCTGCGGCTCAAGACGTTGGAGAGTCGCGTCGCGCCGGGGCTGTTTCTGTGTGGCGAGCTGCTCGATGTGACGGGCAGGCTCGGTGGCTACAATTTCCTCTGGGCCTGGGTCAGCGGCAGGCGCGCTGGCGAGGGCGCCGCCCAGACCTGAACGCAGCGCAGCGCTGAACACAGCGCGGCACTCAAAGCAGCTAGATCCCCTGCACCTTGGTCAGGATCTCGCGCATGATCGCCGACGTACCGCCGCCGATCGTGATCAGCCGCGCGTCCCGCCATATCCGGCTGACTTCCGTCTCTGCCATGTAGCCCATGCCGCCGTGCAGCTGCAGGCAGCGGTCCGCGACACGGTTGGCCAGCTCGCCGCAGATGAGCTTGGCCATCGAGATCTCGCGGATGGCCATGTCGTCACCCGCCTCCACCAGCTGCACGGCGCGATAGCACAGCTGCCGACCCGCCTCGATCTCGGCTTCGAGCTGCACGAGCAGGTGGCGCACGGTCTGAAAACCGGTCAGCGGCTTGTTGAAGGCGCTGCGGTCGCGACAATACTGCACCGTCAGGTCCAAACAGCGCTGCGCGGCCGAGATCGTCGACAGCGAGCCGACCAGCCGCTCGCCCTGAAAGTTCTGCATGATGTAGTAAAACCCCATGTTCTCCATGCCGAGCAGGTTGCGAACAGGGATGCGGCAGTCTTCAAACGCGATCTCAGCGGTGTCGGAGCAGTGGTTGCCGATCTTCTCGAGCTTGCGGGTGACCCGATAGCCCTTGGTGTTGGTGGGGAAGAGCACGAGGCTGATGCCGCCATAGCCCGCCTCGCCGGTGCGCACAGCGAGGGTGATGAAATCGGCGCGGGTGCCGTTGGTGATGTAGGTCTTGGCGCCGTTGATCACGAAATCGTCGCCGTCCCGCACGGCGGTGGTGCGGATCGAGGCGACGTCGCTGCCTGCGTCTGGCTCCGTCACCCCCAGCGCTGCGATCGCGTCGCCCTGCACGGCCGGCTGCCAGAAGTTGCGTTTGTGGTAGTCGTCGCCGATCTCGCCGATGACCGGCGTGGCCATGTCGCTCTGCACCAGCAACGCCATCCCGAGGCCCGCCATGCCGCAGTGCGCGAGCTCCTCCGCCCAGACCGTCGTGAACCACCAGTCTAGGCCGAGGCCGCCGTATTCTTCGGGCACCCGAATGCCAAGCAGGCCCAGATCTGCGGCCTCCTTGAAGATCTCGCGGGGAAATAGCCGCGCCGCTTCCCACGCCTCAGCGTGCGGATGCAGCCGATTCACACACCAGTCGTGCACGGTCTTGCGCAGGGCGTCGTGCTCCTCGGTGAACTGCGGGTAGTGACGGTAGCGCTGGTTTTGCATGTCGGCCATGGCGCGACTCCGGAGGTGGCGAGCGTAAAGACTGATTCTGTCGGCGTAGCGTACGAAGACGAGCGACCGTCGGTCAACGCAGCGCACGCAGATGCCAGCCTAGATCTCAAGCACCGAGCCGCGCGGGTCGACCCCGGCCGCAGCCTCGGCGCTGACGGGGGTGAGCTCGCTGTCGCCATGGACCGCCAGATAGTCACTTCGCATGCCGTGGCACCACTTCCGCACCGCGCAGGCGTCGCAACGGTCGACGTAGACCCTCTGCTCGATGGAGCTCTTCTCCAGCATGAAGACGTGACCGCCGGGATTGACGACGGCTAAGTCCATCCCCGCCGCGTTGAACTGCATGGACCAGTGGCTCGGCGGCACCATGCAGTGCGGCGTGTTGAGGCTGCAGAGCGTCGCGCCGTGCGCCCGCGCGACGTCGGACGCCTCGACCATCGCAGCCATGCAGTCGCTCACCTTCGGCACGAGGCGTCGCAGATCACGGCTGCCTTGGTCGACGAGCGAAAACAACCAGATGTTAAAATGCACGAGGCCACGATCTGCGTAGTGCGCGACGACGGCCGGCAGCTCTGACCAGTTGCGCGTCGTCATCAAAAAGTCACCCTCCAAACGCAGCGGGGCGTCGCGGGCGGCCAAGCGCAGCTGCTCCAAGCCGGCCGTGAGCAGCTCATGCGAGCGGGGCGTGCGGTTGAGCGCGTCGTGGACCTTAGGATCCAGGCTTTTGAGCAGCAGGTTGACCTCGTTCATGCCGGCAGCGACCGCGCGCTCGGCGAAGCCCTCATAGGCGAACAACATGCCGTTGGTCTGCACTTTGATGCGTTCATAGCCGAGGTGCTTGGCGAGCTTCAGGGTCTTGCGGAAGTCGCGCCGCAGCGTCGGTTCGCCGCCTGACAGCCAGAGGTGTTTGGCGCCGCGCTCACGGCCGAAATACAGCCAGCGCTGGACCTCGGCCCAGTCCATCTGCGCGCCGGCCTCGGCCGAGCACGAAAAGCAACCGGAGCAACGACAATTGCAGGCGAAGCCGGGAGAAATCTCAATCCAGCGCATGACGCTCCACCTGGGCGATCGGAGGTGTGTGCGAGCTGCTGCGGGGCGCGTGGGGTGTCAGCCGAAGCGACGCGGGGATCACGCCCGCTAAGGATAGTCGACCGCGCCCGCAAGCTCAACGACTAGTGGTGCGCAAGCCTACGCGGGTCACCGTCTCACCGCGTGGATCCGTGACCTGCTCGCCGCGCTCCTCGGCAGCGTCCAGCGTGGTGACTCTGGCGCTGGGAGCCCGTAAAACCAGGGTTGCGAGCGCATCACGGCGCGCCACCGGCGCCAGCGCCGCCGCGAAGGTCGCCGCGGAGGGCGGCGACGACCGACTGCGCAGCGCGGCGACCACGCAGTCAGCGGCGGCCTGCGGCAAGTCTGCGATCGCGGCGGCGACGAGGCCCAAATCGAGGTCGCCGACGGCGGCGCGACGGCGCTGGTCGGCGGCTGGACCCGCGCCCAGCGGCGAGGTGCCGACGCGCGTGCGCACCCAGAGCAAAGCGAGGCCAAAAACGTCGCTCTGGGGCGAACGGCGGCGCCCACTGGCTGCCTCTGGGTCGAGGAACGCGGGCGTGCCAGCGCCGCCGACACGGTCTGGCCCACCTGGGCTGGCGGCGAGGCCAAAGTCGCTGAGGCGCGCGGTGCCAAGCCGGTCGATCAGCACGTTGCCGGGCGCCAGATCACCGTGCAGCACGTCGACAGCGTGACACGCCACCAAACCTAACGCTGCGTCGTGCAGCGCCGCCGCGGCGGGTCCCTGCGCGAGCGGTCCGGAGCGCAACAGCTGCCAGAGGCTGACACCGTCCACCAGCCCGAGCGCCAACCAGCACAGCCGTCGCGTCTCGCCGGTCTGGAGCAGCTGGACGACGTGGCGATCCCGAACCAGCGCCAGCGCGACGCGCTCCGCCTCAAAGGCCGCACGCGCGGCCGGCGAGTCGACGAGCATCGGCAGCAGGCGCTTCAGCGCGACCGCGTCGCCACCGACCACCGGCGTCGCACGCCGCACCTCGGCAAAACCACCGAGACCCAACACCTCACCGAGCAACCAGGGACCAAAAGCAATCGCGGGCGCCAGCGTCATTCACAGCGCCTTGTAGGCGCGCAGCTTGTTGTAGAGCGTGCCCCGATCGATCCCCAAGCTCAGCGCCACCTGCCGCTTGTTACCGTCCATGCGCTCCAGACGGTCGAGGATCACCTGCTGTTCCAGATCTGCGAGCGTGCCCTCGCTCGGCAGCTCCCCCGTCCCTCCGCGCGGTCCGCCGGGCGCGCCCTTGCCGCCCCGCTCCAGCAGCGGCGCGACGTCTGCCACGTCGAGCGTGTCGCTCTCAGCGAAGATGCAGGCGCTCTTCAGAAACATCTCCAGCTCACGAACATTGCCTGGCCACGGGTACCGCTGCATGACGCGCAACGCGCGCGGCGTGATGCGCGACACATCGCCGATCCCCGCCGCACGGTGACGCCCGAGAAAGAACTCCACCAGCACGGGGATGTCGCCCGTCCGATCCCGCAGCGGTGGGATCATCAGATCGACGACGCGGAGGCGGTACAGCAGATCTTCGCGAAAGCTGCCTTCCGTCACCATGTCATCGAGATCACGGTGGGTCGCCGCGAGCACACGCACGTCCACCTTCCGCACACGATTGCCACCGACCCGCGTCAGCTCCCCGGTCTGCAGCACACGCAGCAGCTTGACCTGCATCGCCAAGGGCATCTCGCCGATCTCATCGAGAAAGAGCGTGCCGCCATCCGATTGCTCAAACAGACCACGACGTTCCGCGACAGCGCCCGTGAAAGCGCCGCGCACATGGCCAAACAGCTCACTCTCCAGAAGATTCTCGGGCAACGCGCCGCAGTTGATCGCGACGAAGGGCCCCTCTTTGCGGGCGCCGGTGAAGTGAATCGCCCTGGCCACGAGCTCCTTACCCGTGCCGCTCTCGCCGATGATCAGCACGCTAAACGGATGGTCACGGACCCGATCCATCAGGGAGAACAGGCGTGTCAGCTGCGCGCTTCGACCCTTGATGGCCTCATAATCGCTGCGCCTCGCCAGCTCATGGCGCTCCGCCGCGAGGGCTTCACGCGCGGTGCTGAGCGCGTCCGTGGTGCTCTCCAGTTGCTCCTGGAGTTGGGCGTTGAGGCCCGCGACCTCTGCGTGACTGCGCGCCAAGGCGGCCTCGCTGGTCTTGTAGCGCGCGATGAGCCGAGCGGTGTGCAGCGCGATGGCCGCCTGCGACGCCAGCGCCTCCAAGACGGCGGCCTGCTCGTTGGAGAACGCGCCGGAGGTAAAACGGTTATCGACATAGAGCACGCCGATGGTGCGGCCGCGCAGGTTCATCGGCACACACAGGATCGAGCGCAGGTTGGCGGAATGCACGCTGTGATGGCTCTGGTAGCGCGGGTCCGCCTGCGCGTCGATCGAGAGCACGGGTTCGCCGCGGGCAAACACCTCCAGCGCGATCGAGTTGCTCAACTTATGGGCCGGTTTCTTCAGGTTTTCGCGGTCCAGGTTCCGCGCCACCGCGATGTCGAGATCGTCGGGGCCGGGGAGGTGATCGGCCTGCGGCGCGTCGCGGGTATCGAGCAACAGGAAGCCGCGCTCGCCACCGGTCAGCGCGACGGCGGCGTCCATCAGCACCTCGAGCAGGCGATCCATGTCGTGCTCTGCGCTCAGGCGTCGGTTGAGGGCCAGCACAGCCGAGACGGTGTTGCGGCCCCGGATTCGACTGGTCTCGGTGAGGTCGGCCGTCGCGTTGCCGGCTTGGCCGGTGAGCAAGCGCAGCAGGGTGCGGGTGGCTTGGTGCTCCGGGGCGCTGCGCAGCCGCTGCGCGCGGGCGGTGTCGAGCGATCCGATGACACGGTCCATGCGCGCGAGCTGTAGATCCGCGACGCGGGAGGCCTCGCCTCGGCGGCCGCGCAGGGCGAGCACGAGCGCGCGATCGACGTCGACAGCGAGCGCTGTCATGCCCTTACCGGCGGGCAACCCCTGAGCGGCGGCATCGAGGTGCGTCGCGGCTTGGCGGAGCGCGGTCTGGCCGCCGCCGTCGGGATCAGCGTCGAATCTCGCCAGGGCGACGCGGCCCAACAAGTGCGCAGCGCGGGCACGCAGCTCGTCACTCTCGAGGCCCTCACCCGCGGCAACGACCTCCTCAGCGATGCGCTCGGCCTCGTCGACCCGCCCAGCGGCGAGCCACTGCCAGCCGCGCTCCAGACGAATCTCGCGCAGCTCATTGCTGGCGCCGGCCTCGCGCAGCGCGTGCTCTGCCTGGCTGATCCACGCACCGGCCTCATCAGGGCGCCCGGCGCGGCGGGCGAGCTCCGCCAGCACACAGCAGACGTTGCCGACGAGGTAGTGGTTGCCGACCTCTTGCAGATCGGCGAGGGCCGCGCGCAGGTCCTCTTCGGCATGTTCAGCGTCACCGAGCAGCGCCAGCAGGTTGCCGCGGTTGTTGCGTGACCGCGTCAGCGCGCCAGCGTTGCCGAGCCGCCGCGCGCTGGCGATCACCCGGTCGTAGCCGGCCAAAGCGCGCCCCAGATCGCCGGCCTCATGGTCGATCGTGGCGATGTTCATCGTCATGTTCAGCACACGACCGCGGTCGCCGGCCGTCTCCGCGAGGCGGCGGCTGCGGTCGTAGGCCGAGCGGGCCGCCTCCAAGTCACCGGCGCGGTGCGCCACGAGCCCCAGACCGGCGGCGGCCGCCGACTGCACGGCGATGGGTGTCTCGGCGGCGTCGAGCGACGCGAAGTGGGTGCGTGCGTCATCGAGGGCGCCGGCGTAATAGCAGGCCAATCCCTTCAAATAGCGGAACTGCGAGTGCAGCTGAGGGCGACCGACGGCGACCTGCATGCCGCGCGCCACATCCGTCGCCGCCGCGCGCGACTCGCCTTGCCACGTCCGCGCGAAGCTGCGCCAAAGGAGCGCGAGCGCCGCCAGATCGGGCCATGGCCCCTCCGTTGGCGGAGAGAGGCTGTCGAGCGCCGCGTCGGCGGCGAGCACGGCGGCCGGGTAGTCGCCCTGACGGAAGGCCAACTCAGCGAAGGCGACCTGCATCTCCGGAGCCTGCTGCGAGGCCGGATCGTCGGCGTCGTGGCGCTGTCGCGCGGTCGCGAAGCGCCCCAGGGCGACCTCTGCGCGCAGCGCCGCCAACCGCACCGGCCCGCCGGTTTGGTCGGACGAGACCGACAGCCAAGCGTCGGCGAGCGTCAGCGCGCGACCCGCTTCTGCGCGCTGTCGCAGGCCCTCGCACACGGCGGTGACGGCCGCGGCGGACGGCAACGTGTCACCGCCGTAGCGCGCCGCGAGGACGCGCATCAGCACCGACGCCTCAGGGGCACGATCCAGCAACCACGCCGCGCGCTCGCTGGCGGCCTTCACCAAGGCGGCTGGCGGCAGCTGCCCCTGCCACAGCTCCGCCTGCGTGGGGCTGATGCGCAGGGCGCCGCCGGGCAGGCGCCGCACACCGGGCGTCGCCAAGGCAGCCTGGGGCAGCGCCGGCATCGGATCGCCGTCCTGCCCCGGCGCGCAGGTCCCGGCCACTGCGAGGTGCGCGAGCGCGGCGGACAGGTCGGCCGGCAGCGCCGCCGCCGTGGTCAACTCGTCGGCGAGCAGCCGGCGCGCATCCGCGGCTGTGCCGACCAACTCGACGCGATCGGGGGCTTCGGAGACGAGGTCAGAGCGGATGAGTCGCGCCGCAGCGGACCAGATTCGCGCGCGGTTGGTCCCGATCTCCTCGGCGATCGCCTCGCACAGCGCGAGGTCCCAGCTGCGACCGCCGTCTGCGGCGTGCAGCGCCGCGGCGACTTCATCAGCGCCACAAGCCGGCAGGTGCAACACCGCACCGACCTCGCCGACGGTCGCGCCGACACAGGCGATCCGAGGGCCGCCGCCGCCCCGGGCCACGAGGCGCACGACGGCGTCGCGGACGGGTTCGATGAGGTCAGGCAGGTCGTCAATGAGCAGCAGGCCGTCTTCGCCCAGCGCGTCAACGATGCGGGCGAGGCGGCGGTCGATGTGCGCAGCGACCTCGCCACCCGGCTCACCGAGGGCGCCGGCCTGCGGTTCGGCGTGGCCAGCGGCGGCGCCCGGCACGGCGAGGCGCCCCTGCCGAACCAGCTCCGATTCAACGCGACGCAGCGGATCTGCGCCTGGCGCATGCGCGGGCTCCAACCACACGACGTCGCCCTCTGTCGCTAGCGCCAACGCACGCAAGGCCCCTGTGCGCCCTGAGCCCTGCTCGCCAGCGACCGTGACGGCGCGGCATTGCTCCGGCCAAGCCAGCGGCGGCTGGCCCTGCCAGCGACCCCAGCGCCAGGGATGGTCCGTCAACGCGACGAGCCGTTCGCCGCGCGACAGCTGCACGTTTGTGCGGGTGCACCACGCTCGGAGCGCAGCCTCTGCGTCAGCGGGTCGGTCGGCCCGCCGCGGTCGCAGCCAACTTGCGATGAGGGTCAACAAGCCGGCGTGGGGCGCCCCGGCGGGGATGACGGGCGCGGCGCTCCCCTGTGGCAAGGCCGCCGGATACGCCGGCCACGGCGTGTCGAGACCCAACGACCGCCAGATCGCGAGCCCGAACGAGAACAAGTCATCGCGCGCGTCGACGCCCTCGCCGCGCAAGCGCTCAGGGGCCGAATAGGCCGGGAGACCGGCGCCCCAGGCGGCTACGTCACCTGGACCTTGGGCGAGGCCAAGGTCGAGCAGCGACACCTGCCCGGCCGCATCCACCAGCAGATTACCGGGGTGCAGATCACCGTGCACAAAGCCGGCGGCATGCAGCGCGCGGAGCGCCTCCAAGCCCTGCGCGACGACCGTGGCCAGCCGCGCCTCGTCACAATCGACCAAGCCGTCGGTCAGCGGCACGCCAGGGCGACGCGCCATGACCAGCGCCGCGGCGCCGTCGACACCAGGCGCGAGCCACGCCACCGGGGTCGGCAGCGCGGCACACGGCACGTCGAGGAGCGCGCGATATTCGCGTTTGAGCGCGGCGATCTGGTCACCATCGTGGGCGCGAGTGTGCTTGAGCACCACGGTCTCGCCGCCGCCAACGCGACGCGCCAGCCACACCTGTCCGCCACCGCCCTCGCCGATCAAACGCTCCGCTCGCCAACTTCCAAAGCGCATGTCGTCTCCTACCAGAGTGCTGAATCATAGGACAGTAGTGGAAAGATTGAACACTTCCTGCCGGCGCGTCAATGGAGACGGCCGGCGCTCAGGTCGGCAGATGACGGCGAATTCGACGTAGGACGCGGCATCCGGCATGTTGGTTGCATCCAGGGACACCAGACGGCGGCGCGACCGCGACGACGCCAGACGCAGACGTTCGGCCAATCCGGAGTGGAACCATGAACCAGACATTCGACACGCGCAGTGAGCACGACGAGCACGACCTGCCATCTCCCGTCGGCGCCCAGCGTGGCCGCTGGCTGCGAATCTACGTCCTGTGCGCGGTCCTCGGCGGCTGCGTGGTGAACCCGGTTCCGACCCCGGCCACGGGCGGCAACGCGGCCTTCGACGTGAGCGCTGCGATGGACGGTGGGGTGACGGACGCCGCCGTCGGAGGTTCGGATACGAGCGCGGCTGCAGACACGGGGTCGGCGGCGAGCGACGCGAGCGCCAGTGACACCAGCGCCAGTGACACCAGCGCCAGTGACACCAGCGCCGCCAGCGACACCGGTCTACCAGGGGACGCGACCGTGAGCGGAGACGCCGGCCTCAGCGATGACGCCACGCAAACTGACGCCGACTGACGCCGCGCCCCGCTCCGCTGGGGAGGTTCGCCGCTAAGGCGCTCGCATCCCGACGGACGCGGGAGGGTTCCCCGGCAGGCCCTGCAACCGCGCCGCGTCCGCGGCCTGCCAGCGGCGGCGGTCCGGTTCGTCGAAGTGATACACATCGGGATACAGCCGCACTTGGCCCGTGGCGGTCACATCGGCGGTCCAGTAGACCAGCTCGATACGAATCACCGAGCGCAGCGGTTTCCACTTGTTGGAGACGCGCGCCATCAGCTTGCCCCAGCTACGTGTGGTGAACCCCTCTGGTCGGTCGATTTTGAGGAGGTACCGAGCGAGCTCCTCGGCGTGCTGCACACGCACGCAGCCGTGACTCGTCGTGCGCCGCGGCCGGCTGAACTGCCATTGGCTCGGCGTGTCGTGCAGGTAGACCAGGTGGTCGTTGGCGAACAGGAACTTGACCCGCCCGAGCAGGTTTCCGGCGCCCGCGCGCATGACCAGCGTCGTCCCGCGAGCCGTGGTGCGCTCCTCGAAGCCGTGTTTGGCGAGGTAGTCGGGATCGCGTTTGATCTTCGGTCGATACTCGCGACGAATGGAGCTCGGCACGACCCACTCTGGGTTGAGGACGAGGAACTTCAGCTGTGAGCCGATCTGCGGCGTCCACGAACCCGGCACCCAGCGCCGGCCGCGCCGCTTAATGCCCCGGCCCACCTGCACGCGGTGACTCCGGACCAGCTTGGCGTCGCGCCACACGTCGAGCCGAAACGCCGGGATGGTGACGAGGAAGAGGTGGTCATCACCGCCGACGCTCGCGTCGCGCATCCGCTGCAGCGCCAGGCGAATGGTGTCGACACGACGCCGCATCGGCACCGCGAGCGCCGCGACCGTCGCGCGATCGAGCAGGCCATGGTCGCGCAGTCCGCGATGGCGCTGCCACACGCGCAGCTGCTCAGCGAGGTCAGCCTGCAGCCCTGGCGGCGCGGGCCGAACGGGATCGCCAGGGCGCGGCGCGGGTGGCGGCTGGGCGCAGTACCCTTCAAAACACAGCCGCGTCCGGAGCGCTTGGCGGTGGGTATCCTTCACGTTGCGCTGCCACTTGCGGCGGAGCTTGGCGTCGTGCCAAGCGAGCTTCGCGGCGACCGGCGTGGCGGCAGGCAGCGGCGGCTGGGGCTGGGCGCTGAGGCTGCGGTAGTGGGCGAGACCCGCGACGAGGCCACGGTAGGCAGCCCATTTGCCGGGGCCGAGCTCGGCCAGCCATTGCTGGGTGTGCGCGGCGAGGTCCGTCGGTGCCGCGACGGCGGCCGCCACCTGCCGCACGGCCCGGAAGCGGCGCGCGAGCGTGTCCCTGGCGTCGGCGAGGCGCTGCTTCTGGGTGGGACGGCGCAGGTTGGGGGACAGCGGCTGCGAACGGGCGCCCATCGCCGCGCCGTCGACCAAGGCATGCTGCCCCCAGACGACCGCGTCCAACCAGCAGCCGAGGCGCTGCGCCTGGTCCATCGGGCCACCGCAGAGCCGCCCCGCCAGCTGGGCCGCGGCCGCGTCGTTGGCGAGCAGCCCGTGCTGCACACACACAGCGAGCAGCGCCGCGAGGCCGCCTGGTGGCACATGCAGCGGCTGAGGCGCGGGTTGGCTGAGCACGAGCTCGGGATCACCCTCCACCGCGCCGGGCGCGGAGATGCGCCCGGTGGCGAGCAAGGCGCGCACCAGCGTGGCCCGCCGCCCGACCTCGCCGCTGAGGCGGGTTGGTGCGACGGCGAAGGACGCTGAGGTCGCCGCGCCGCGAGGGCCCACGACGGACGGCTGCCCGTGCGCGAGCGTCCCGTAAAAACAAAGGATCAGCGCGATCGGGAGCGCGCGGGGGATCAAGGTCTGGAGGTGCGCATTACCCAATCCAGGCGTCCTCCATGGCGACCAGCGCTGCGCGGTCGCGGTCGGTCATCACCTCGCTCCAGGGCTGGAAATCTGCGTCGAGATCGACCGCCGGCAGGCCCTCAGCGTCGAGGAAGGAGGCGAGCAGCTGTCCGCGCGCGACGAGGGTGCGTTCGACGGCGGCGCGGGTCTGGAGCGCGCCCTGGAGCGCAGGCGACTCCGCTGCGAGCACCGCCGCACGGCGTGCCACACGCGGGCAGCGACTCAGTATGCTGGCGCCGAGATCTGGGAGTGGCGGTATCCAAGGTAGCGCCGTCGCATCATCGGCTGGGCATGGCGCGCCGAGGCTATGGAGTCGGGCCTCCACCTGCGGCAGAAACCAAGCCACATCGTGCTGCCCGCCAGCGGCGTAGGCGGCTTGCAGCATCGGCACCGTCGCCTCGCCGAGCAGCCGCGACAGCAAGTCGAGCGCTAGCCAGCGCACCCATCCGTCGGAAAGATGGCTCGCAGCGGCTGCGCTCGCGGCGACTCCCGCAGATCCAGCCTGGGAGGCCGGATCGGAGCCAGCGTCTTCAAGCGAGGCGAGCGAGACGGGGACCGCGACCAACAGCGCCTCGATCACCTGGCCCAGCGCGGCTTCATCGCCGTCTCCATGCACCCGCGCTGCCACAAAACTCAGCGCCTGCACGGCCTCCATGAGACCTGCGCCGCTGCGAACGACGCCGTGGAGCCATCCGGGCACCCGCGGGTCGGGAAAGCGGCCGAGGGCGACGAGGGCGGCGAGCCGGTCGCTGGCGTCTTCTGGTCCGTCGCGAAACGCGGTGAGCGCCACGGTGGGTAAGCAGCTGTCGGGGCCGCGCTCAGCGACGAGGTTCGCCGCGTCGAGGTCGGGCACCAGCTGATGCCGGCCGCGGCGCGCGACCGCGCAGATCCGCCGCCAGCCCTTTGAGTCGAGGGGGTCATCCGCCGCTTCACGCAGCACCCAGAGCGCGGCGTTGGCGGACCCAGCGTCGACGGGCGTCGCCTCGGTCGTCGCGCTGCGGCCATGTGGCGCGGCGCAGGCGCCGTCGATGCTCTCGAGCAGCGCGTCCACCAAGGCGGAGCCGAGCATGACACCGTCGAACAGATCGCGGAGACCGTGAACACGCAGGTTCGCGTCGGCGGCGCGCCACGCCGCGGCCAACCGAGTGTCCACCGCCGCCCGTGAGGGTCCGGCGGCGAGCATCGTCGCGCGCAGCGCGCGCGTGTCCAAGTCATCCAACCCACCGCGCCGCGCGGCCGTGGTGAGTAGGGTGTCCAGCTGTGCCATCGTCTTTGCCGTGCCGGTCATCGGCGCCTCCTTCGTCGGATCCATAGGCCGCCGAGCACCACAACGAGCAGGCCAGCCGCACCTTCGCCATAGGCCCACCGCGGGTCGCGGAGGCCGGCGGGGTTCTCCACACGCGTCACCCAGGCCGCCATGTCGACCGCCTCGCGCTCAAGCGCCACCGTCCGTACGCGTCGCAGTCGATCGAGCGCTGCGTGCGGGTTGGCGTTCAGCCAAGCGTCAAAGGCCAGGATGGTGGCGGTGCCGCCGCGGCGCAGCGCGCGCGTCTGAATGTCCTCGATCGTCGCCCAGGCCGCCGCCGTGCCTTCGCCCCAGGGTGGCGCGGCGAGACCGCCCATCTCCTGCAACGCCTGATCTCCGGACCGCCAGCGCGGTTTGGTCACCGCGGCGAGGGCGTCATAGAGCGCGGCGCCATCGGCGGCGCCAGCCGCCGCCAACGAATCGACGAGCACGGAGACCGCGCCGCGGCCCTTCGCTGATGGCTCCGCCTTGGACGGCGGCTGCAGCCACGGCTGCAGACCCGGTCGCACGGCCATCTCGAAAGGGGATCCGGTCTTGCGCAGCTCGGCGAGGGCGGTGACGACCGACTTCGGCGCAGCTGCGTCATCGAGCGCCGCCGCCACCTGCGCGGCCAGCCACCGGTCGCCAACGATGCGCAGGTTGCGCCGCATCCGCAGGCCAGCGATGACGGGGTTGGGCAACGGCCCCCAAAGCCCGCCGCCCGTCTTCAGCGCCGCGGTGCGATGCCGGGCGGCCATCGCCTCAAGCAGCTTCGGGCTGCCGAGCTGCACGTTGTGGAGCGGACTAGCCGCCTCTTGCACGTAATGAAGCGCCGCCCCCAGCCACACCAAGCTCAGGTACTCCGCGGTCTGCTTGTATTGCGAATCACCCCAATACAAGGCGAGCACCGACAGGTCCATGTGCACCTGCGCCATCTCCGCAGCACCGCCACGCACCGCGACGCCCGCCACATACGGCACCACGCGCAGCCCGGAGGACGCTGGCGCCGACGTGGAGGTCAACGCTGAGGGGAGCGCCGTGCGCGCCCACGTCTCGCTGCCCTCCCCGACCGCGGGACCCAGATTCAGGGTGCGGGGGTCGAGCGGCACCGGCAGCCCCCACGGCCCCTTGATCTGCGTCCGCTGGAGGCTGAACCGCACGCGATTGCGGTCGCGCCGATCGGTGATCGGGCGCGCCGACGCATCTGCGGCGGTGCTGAAGCGGTCCGGCTCCGGCTCTTTCGTCACCTCCGTGATGCCCCAGATCTCGATGCTGGGATCGTGGCTCAAGCCGAGCAGGCGCCGCACGCCGATGGCGTCAAAGTCGTTGCGCGCCGGGAACAGCTTCCGGAATCGCTGCTTGCCAGCCTCGTCGCCGCCACGCTGAGCCAGCGACCAACCGAGCCACGAGTAGAAGTCGATGAGCGCGGCCATGTCGGGCGGCAGCACGGTGCCGTGCTGGATCTGACCGCGCAGGGAGCGCACCGTGAGAATTCGGTGCACATCGGGATCAAACGCGTGACTGCGGCTTGGGACGACGAGCGCGCCGAGCGTCGCCGCGCAGATGAGGAGGCTGACCCGGTTGGTAGCACTGGCGGTGCGGCGCTGCGTCATGACGACCCATAGGAGGTGAGGTTGGGGACTGGGCTAGCCTGGAGCGTACCAGCACGGCGTACCGCCTCGGAGAGTAAAAGGCGACTGCAAGAAAGGCGACTGCGCTAACGACGGCGACAAGGCTGCCTTCACGATGCTTCCCGCGGCGGACCTGCTCAAACAGATCGACGCCAACGCCTAGCCCCGACCGACGCGCCACTGCGCGCAACTGGCGTCCCGTTGAAGGCCCCAGCCACGCTTGCCGTACACGGGGCCTTCCCTTACCTTCGCGGCGCATTTTCCCCGGACAACCCCGATCTAGCGGGCTGATCAGAGTGTCACGATGGCGAGCGTCACCCTTACCGCGATCAACAAGAGCTTCGAGAAAGTGCAGGTCGTTCGAGACTTCAACCTCGCTGTAGAAGATGGCGAGCTCGTCGTGCTTGTGGGCCCATCCGGCTGCGGTAAGTCGACGACGTTGCGCATGGTCGCGGGGCTGGAGGGCATCAGCAGCGGCGAGCTCCGAATCGGCGATCGCGTGGTGAATGACCTCACGCCGCGCGACCGCGACATCGCCATGGTGTTTCAGAGTTACGCGCTCTACCCGCACATGACGGTGTACGAGAACATGGCGTTTGGCCTTCGAATCCGAAAGATGCCCCAGGCTGAGATCGCGCAGCGCGTGGGCGAAGCGGCCGCGTTGCTGGGCCTAAGTGACTTGTTGGAGCGGCGACCCAAGGCGCTCAGCGGCGGTCAACGGCAGCGGGTGGCCATGGGTCGGGCGGTGGTGCGCGAGCCAGCGGTCTTCCTCTTCGACGAACCCCTGAGCAACCTCGACGCCAAGCTACGCGTCCAGATGCGACTCGAGGTCGCGCGGCTGCACAAGCGGCTCGGCGCCACGATCCTGTACGTGACCCATGATCAGGTGGAGGCGATGACGCTCGCCGATCGCATCGCGGTCATGCACGCGGGCATCCTGCAGCAGTGTGATTCGCCCAATGAGATCTACTCGCGACCCGTGAACACGTTCGTGGCGACGTTTATCGGCTCGCCGTCGATGAACCTGTTCCCGGTGACGGCGCGCACGCAAGACGCCGGCGTGACGGGCACGACCGACCTCCTGCTCGAAGGTGTGGGGGTGCACATGCCGCTCGGCAAGGACGCAGACAGCGTCGCGGCGCTGGCGACGAGCGCCGAGTGGACCCTGGGCGTTCGACCGCAAGACCTTGAGGTCGTCTCGGAAGCGGACGCGCAGCTGCATCTGCGTGTCGATGTGCTGGAGCCCCTCGGCGCTGAGACCTTTGTTTACGGCACATTGGAGGGCGGCCCTGGCGTGGTGTCCCCTGCGCGCGACGCGTCGACCGAAGAGCGCTTGGCCTCCCCGTGCATCGTGCGGCTACCGCCCGAGCAGCACGTCGCGCCCGGCCAGCTGCTGCCGCTGCGCATCATCGCTGGGCGGGCCCACGTCTTCGATCGTGTCGGCGATCGCATCGCCAGCCTCGACACCTGAGCGCCGCTGCGCGAGCCGGCCCAAGCCCGACGCAGCGCGCAACACGAACCCCAGTGGCCCCCCTGCGGGCTTGGAAATGTGACCCATCATGGCCAACCCACTCCGCCTGCTCCCCTCAGCTCGAACCACCAATCGCCTCGCGCTTTTGGCCCTGATTGTCGGCCTCACAGCGGGCTGCGGCCAGAAGAAGGCAGCGGCGCCGGCGGCCACAGCAACGACGACGGCGGTGAAACCAGGCGCGCCTGGAGGCGCCCCCGCGGCGGCGACGGCGACCAAAGCCGCCGGCAAGGTGGCGGCGAAGGTCGTGAAGGCGGCCGGTCCGCCGCAGAAGGTCGTGCTCTGGCATGCGTATCGGGACACGGAACGCAAGGCGCTCGACCACCTGATCGACCACTGGAACAAGATCCATCCCGAGGTCGTGGTGACGGCGCTGGCGATCCCGTTCGACGCGCTGATCGACAAAGCCCAGATCGCGATTCCCCGCGGCAACGGCCCCGATCTCGTCATCTTCGCGCACGATAAGGTCGGGGTGTGGGCTCGCGACAAGCTCATCGCGCCGCTCGGCGATTTCGCCACGGCCGCCCGCCTGCAGCGCTTTCTACCGCAGACCGTGAAGCCGCTGGTTTTTGAGCGCGCCGTCTACGGGCTGCCGTTGGCGTTCAAGAGCGCGGTGCTGTTCTACAACAAGAAGCTCGTCCCCAAACCACCCAAGACCGTGGCGGAGATGATCGAGATCGCGAAGGCCCGCACGAACAAGAAGAACGGCGAATTCGGTCTGGCCTACGACGCCGCCGACCTCTACTTCCACGCCGGCTGGCTGCACGCGTTCGGCGGCAAAGTCTTCGACGAGCGCGCGCGAACGCTCGCCATCAACAGCCCAGAAGCGGTCGCTGCAGTGGAGGCGGTGCGCGATCTACACAAGAAGCATCACATCCTGCCCAAGGGCATGACCGGTTTTGTCGTCACCGCCATGTTCAACGAAGGCAAGGTCGCCATGGTGTTCAATGGGCCGTGGTTCCTTAGCGAGATCGAGAAGGGCGTCGAGTTCGGCGTGACGCTGATGCCGGAGGTCGCGCCAGGCAAGCCGATGAAACCCTACCTCGGCAGCGAGGGCATCATGCTTAGCGCCAAGACGAAGGTGCGCGACGCGGCGCTGCAGCTGATGGACTACCTCACCAGCGACGAGGCCGCGCTGACCCGCATCACCATGGGTCGGCAGCTCGTGGCCAACAAGAAAATCTACGAAGACCCGAAGTTCGGCAACGACCCTGTGGTGAAGGTGTTCCGCGCGCAGGCAGACATGGCGGTGCCGATGCCCAACGCGGTGGAGGCCAACGTCGCTTGGTCGCCGTACAGCAACGCGCTGCGCAAGGTGATTTTTGGCACAACGCCGGCTCCCGAAGCGCTAAAAGCCGCGGCGGATCAGGCCGCGACGGCGATGACCAAGCTGCGCAAGTAGGGGTTGGCGATGGACCGGAGCACCGCAGACGCCAGCCGCACCCATCGCCTCGCCGAGACGGTCGTCGCGGCGTTGTGCGCTGTTGTGGTCGTCTGGATCGGCGCTTGGGGCTACGCCGCGCTGGAGTCGACACGGCAAGTAGGCCACCGCACCCAACGCGCGGTTGGTATCGCGGACGCTTTGGCCGCGGTCGCCGGCCTGGAGCACACGAGAGCTGGGGTGCTCGCGCCAGAAGCGAAGCGGCTGTTACAGGCCCACGGCCCGCTCATCAGCCACGTCTTCGTGACGGAGCAGGGCGGCGTCGACGAGTTTGGCATCGCCCGCGGCGCGGCGCTCAAAGTCGGCGCGGAGGGGATGCAAGCGGCGCTGAAGCAGGCGATCATCAATCACGAAAAGGGCCTGATCTCGGCGGCGAACCGGGCCACGCAGCGGCACCAGCCGCTCGGTTGGTCGCGTCTCATCGCCGGACTCGATGACGGTCGCGCCATCATCGCCGTACCGTACCGCAACGACGCCAAGGCCCCGGTGAGCGGCATCGCCGGCGTCATCCTGCGCCCCATCCCAGCGCCGACGGGCAGCCCGGCGTGGATTTGGCTCGCCCCGCTCGCTGCGGCCCTGCTGACCCTCGCGGCCCTGCTCGCCGGCCTGCCGGTGATGGCGGCGGGCACGTTGGGGCAGCTCATCGCGGCGGCTGTTGTGATCGTCGCCGCACCGTCGGTGGTGTCATCGCCAGAGGGTGGCGTTCACATCCTCGCCGCGGACCACATCGTGCCCCACGGCGCGACGCCGGTGAACGCCGCGCTGAACGCGGCAGAGGCTTGGTTGGCGGGCTCCCTGCTGGTTCTGGCGGCCGTTCTCGGCGGTATCTTGGGCTTCTGCGCCAGCTTGCTGCGCGCCATCCGCAAAGATCCGACGCCGTACGCCTACGTCGGCCCGGCGATGGCGGCGACGGCGGTGCTCATCTTCGTCCCCTTCTTTGTCGGCGTCGGCCTCAGCTTCACGGCGGCAGACGGCACGTTCATCGGCATCGAGAACTACATCGAGGTCATCCGCTCGCTCTCCGATCCCAACAGCGCGACCCACTTCAGCCGCACCCTGCTGCACACCATCGTCTGGACGGCGCTCAACGTCGTGGCGCACGTCACCATCGGCCTCGGCCTCGCGCTGATCCTGAACCGACCCAACCTGAAAGGCCGGAAAATCTACCGGTTGTTGCTCATCGTGCCGTGGGCCGTGCCCAACTACATCACCGCGCTCATCTGGAAGTGGATGTTCAACACCCAGTACGGCCCGGTGAACGTGATGCTCGGCCTGCTGGGCGTCGACGGCGTCGATTGGCTTGGCGAGTCGATGATCACCAACTTCGCCGCGAACCTGCTCACGAACATCTGGCTGGGTTTTCCGTTCATGATGGTCATCAGCCTCGGCGCGCTGCAGTCGATCCCGGCCGATCTCTACGAGGCCGCCTCCATCGACGGCGCCAGCGCTTGGCAGAAGTTCCGCCACATCACGGTGCCGCTGCTGCGCCCTGCCCTCTTTCCGGCGATTATCCTCGGCACGATCTGGACGTTCAACGCGTTCAACGTCATCTACCTCGTCAGCGGCGGTGGCCCGGATCACCAGACGGAGATCCTAATCACAGAGGCGTACTACCTCTTCACAGTCCTGCGCCGGATGGGGCTGGCGGCTGCGTACTCCGTGTTCATCTTTGTGCTCTTGATGGCCTACACCTTGATCACCAACCGCCTCACCAGCGCGACAGAGGCGGTAGACGAATGAGCAAGCCACGACCCGACAACAACCCAAGCCTTCGCGGCGCTGGCCCAGCCTGGCTGCCCCACGTGCTGCTGGTGCCCATCTCGGTGGCGACGCTCTACCCGGTGCTCTACGTCGTCAAACTCGCGTTTTCGGGCAACGACGGCGGCTCTGCCTCGCCGATCCCGACCAGCATCAGCTTCGACGCGTTCACCGCCGTCATCGGCAACACCGACAGCCACGGCAACTGGCTCTTTGGCCAACAGCTGCTGAACTCACTGGTGATCGCGGGGCTGACGACGGTGCTCGGCATCATCTTGGCCTGCACGGCGGCCTACGGGTTTGCCCGTTTCGAGTTTCCGGGGCGACGCGTCGGGCTGCTCGGCTTCCTCGCCACCCAGATGTTCCCGGGTATCTTGACGATGATTCCGCTCTACGTGCTGATGCAGAAGCTCAACCTGCTCGACTCCATCGCTGGCCTCACCCTGGTCTACGCCACCACGTCCATCCCGTTTTGCACGTGGACCCTCAAGGGCTACTTCGACACGCTGCCGCCGGAGTTGGAGGAGTCGGCCTACATCGACGGCGCGAGCCGATTCACCATCTTCACCAAGATCATCTTGCCGCTTTCGGCCCCAGCAATCGCGGTCACAGCGCTGTTTTCGTTCATGAGCGCTTGGAACGAGTTCGTGCTGGCCTACACGTTCCTGAGCTCGGAGCAGGCGTTCACCTTGCCGGTTCAGATCCGCAACTACGTCGGCGATAAGGACGTACAGTGGAGCTTATTCGCGGCCTCGTCGCTGCTCGTGTCGTTGCCGGTGATGGCCCTGTTCTACGCGCTTGAGAAGCATCTGGTCGGTGGACTCACCGCTGGCGGCGTCAAGGGCTAGCCGACCGTCGAACCGGTGACCGCCGCAGCGTCAGCGCGCACCGTGGCGGGGTCGGCAGGTCCGGTGACGGGCTCAGCCGACGCTCAGCCCGGCGGGGCCCGTGGCCGCGGCGATGGCGTCGAACGGCAGCGAGATCTCAATCTCCAGCTCGGGGCGCACGCGCAGGGCTCCCAGCGCGGCGCTAAAAGGCTTGATACCAAACTCTCGCTGGTCCAGCGTCACCGTGAACCGCACGCGCCCAGCCGTGATCGTGCCACGCAGCGTCATCGGACGCTCGGCGCCATGCAGTCTCAGTCGCCCTTCGACGCACACCTGCGCGCCGGTGACGTGCAGCTCGGTCCAGTCGTAGGCGATTTGCGGATGACGGCGCACATCGAGCACGTCTTGGCGCAGGTTGGCCAGGACCCGACGCTGGTCGGTGAGGCTGAGCAGCCCACGGTCCACGACCCCGTCTCGCTCGGCGCCCAGCAGCTGGATCACCATCGGATCGATTCGGGCGCGCCCGCTGCCATCTGACCGCACCTCGAGGTCCACGACGGTGGTCTCAAAACAAAGATCATGTGCGATCTTCGACAGTAGCCCGTGTTTGCGGGTGTGCACACGCAACGTGATGTCTTGCGGAGTGAATTGCTGCATCGTCGAGTCCGTTCGGTCACGTGTGCTGAGGCTGGGTGGCTAAGGCCTTGCCAGGATGGGTTTCGTCGGGCAGACACGAGCCCACGTGACATAAGATAGGCTGGATGTGGGCTGGCGCTCGCAGGACAGCGGGAGGCAGAGATGAGTGCTACGCAAACACAACAGCTGATCAAAAAAGCGCAACAGCTGAACGCCGACGCGCGCGGCCGAGCCCACAAGCACGGCGCGATCGCGACGGGACTGATGGCCGCGGTCTCCCTGCTGCTCGTGGCGAGCGGCTGCGGCCCGCTGTACGTGCAAGGCCAGGACGACGGCTACTACCAGCCCGCGCAGCCCGCGCAGCCCGTGCAACCAGCCCAGCCCGCGCAGCCGGCCTACCAGCCGCCCGTGCAACCCGCGCAGCCGGCCTACCAGCCGCCCGTGCAGCCCGAGACCTACGCGACGCAGGATGATCCGGCGACCTACTTCGCCGGACTCTCGCCGTACGGCCGATGGCAGAACCTGCCTGGCTACGGTCGCATCTGGTACCCGTACGCCAACCGCACGGCTGGCTGGCGCCCCTATTACCTCGGCTACTGGGAGAACACGGCCTACGGCTGGACGTGGGTGAGCAGCGAGTCGTGGGGCTGGGCGCCGTATCACTACGGTCGCTGGTTCTGGAGCAACCAGCTCAGCGGATGGGCTTGGCAGCCCGGCTACGAGTGGGCACCCGCGTGGGTCACCTGGCGAACTGGCGGCGGCTGCGTTGGCTGGGCGCCGATGGGGCCAACCGGTGGTCACGTGAACCACTACAGCTACTGGATCTTCGTTCGCCAAAATCACTTCTATCGTCGCCAGGTCAACACGGTCGTCGTCCAGCCAACGGTGGCATCTCGCGTCTACACGCAGACGGTCGTGCTCGGCCATCAGGGCCGCGTTCGCACGAGCGGAGGCCAGGTCGTCGTCTACAATCGCGGTCCGCAGACCACGACGGTTCGGACGTGGAATCGCACGGCGGTCCCGGTTCGCAACATCAACACGCTGCCATCGGCGCGACCGCGGCAGCTCCCGACGCGACACGGTGCCGCCCCAGGTGTGACGCCGCGCGGCGCGACCCCGCAGGACACCGGCACACGGCCGCGACCGGGCACCACCACGCGACCCGGACCGGGCGTGAGTCCTGGCGCTGCTCACCCAGGTTCTCAGCCGGTCGGACGGCCAGCGCCGGGCGCTCGCGCGCCGATGAACGGCACTTCGATGACGGGATCGACCACGACTGGCACGACGTACGGCCGCCCGGCGCCGAGCTATCGCCCCGACTCCGGCACACGCCCAGCCCCTGGCACGTCGATGCGCCCCGGCCCTGGTGTCGACCCGCGGACCGGGCGCCCTGCCACGGGCTCCACAACGCCCGGTTCCAGGGCGCCGGACGCGGCCGCTCCTGGCCGGACCGCGCCCACCTACGGCCGCCCAGCGCCAAGCTACCGACCCGCGCCGGGCGCCCAACCTGCGCCAAGCTACCGACCCGCGCCGGGCGCCCAACCTGCGCCGACCTACCGTCCCGCACCCACCACGCAACCGACCTACCGGCCGGCGCCGACAACCCGGCCCGCGCCGACAACCCGGCCCGCGCCGACGTACCGCCCGGCACCCACCACGCGACCGGCACCCACCTACCGTCCAGCGCCCACCACGCGACCGGCACCAACCACCCGACCGGCACCCACCTACCGTCCAGCGCCCACCACGCGACCTGCGCCCACCACGCGCCCGACCTACCGACCAGCACCGACGACGCGGTACACGCGTCCAGCGCCGAGCGGCCGACCGCCCGCGCGGGCCGCACCGACCACCCGCCCAGCACCTTCACGTGCCGCTCCAGCGCGAGCTGCCCCGGCGCGCGGTAGGGCCGCGCCGCGCATCAACAGCAGCACCCAGCATGCCCCGGCGCCACGTCGAGCGCCGACAGCGACCCGGCCGAAGGCCAAGGCGAAGCGCCCCGACAATCGCGGCGTCCCGAGTCGCGTCGACACACGTGCGCCGCCCGGCGATCGACCCACGCCGCGTGGTCGCTAGGCGTCCAGGTCGGTCCAGCCGGCTCCCCGGCGCTCCGGCGTAGCGGTTCAGGCCGCTCGCCAACCCAGCCAGCCAGCGCAATCACCCCAGCGCAATCACCCCATCGCGTCGACTCCCCGGAGTCGGCGCGTTGGCATTTTTGTCGGCGCGACGGCGCATCGGCTGGCGACGGCGACGACCCGGTCACCCGATCCTGACGCCTCACTGCGGCCCGACGCGCGACCGCGATCTCATCGGCCGCCACCCGGGATCGCCGCGTTGGGTCGCCACCTTTCGCCCGTGTCGTACGTAGGTTAAGGTCGCGCGCTCCACCGCAGCGGCGCGCTCTGCGCAGCGACCGCCCGCCACCCTGACGAGGATCCCCATGTCGACAGACCTGAAACAGGCCGAGGTCAAACAGCTCGGTCTTTTTGCCGCCATCGCGTCTCTGAGCTACGTGTTCTGGGTCGTTGGCGGCATGGAGATGATCGAGCGGCTCGCCTACTACGGCGTCAAAGCCGTCGCGACCCTGTACGCCAAAGCCCCGTCGAGCGAAGGGGGGCTCGGCATCGACATGAACGAGTTCGGCACCATCTTGATGGTCTGGGCGCTGGTGCAGTCGGTCATCCCGGTGTTCACGGGTGGCCTCTCCGACCGATACGGCTACAAGGAGACCATCGCCGCCTCCACCATCACGAAGATCGTCGGCTACGTCATCATGGCCATGTTCGCCACCTACTGGGGCTTCTTCGCTGGCGCCGTCGTCCTGGCGACCGGCACCGCCATCTTCAAGCCTGGAATTCAGGGCACATTGGTCAAATCAACGACTCCGCAGAACAGCTCCATGGCGTGGGGAGTGTTTTATCAAACCGTCAATATCGGCGGTTTCATGGGCCCCCTGCTGGCCGGGTATATGCGAAAGATGGCGTGGTCCAACGTATTTTATGCCTGCGCTGCCATCATCAGTCTGAACTTCCTGATGTTGCTCATCTACAAGGAGCCGGGCAAAGCTGAGCGGTTGCAGCGCGCTGATGACGTCAAGGCGGGACGCTTGGAGCAGGGCAACCTGCTCAAGGAGAGCCTGCACGAGCTCGCCAAGCCCCATGTCTGGCTCTACCTGCTGATCTTCTCGGGCTTCTGGTTCATGTTCAACGCCTTGTTCGACGTGCTCCCCGCCCACCTCGACGACTGGGTCGACACGCGCGACATCGTCGCCACCTTGTTCGGCACCAAAGGCACCGACAGCGAGCTCATCAAGTTCTTTATCGTCATGAACCCCGAGGGCACCGAGATCCGCCCTGAAGGCATGCTCAACCTCAACGCCGGCCTCATCATGCTGACGTGTTTTATGTTCGCTTGGCTCAGCGGCAGGATGCGCGCCACAAGCTCCATGGTGCTCGGCACCCTGCTGGCCACCATCGCCATCTTCCTGAGCGGTCACAGCACCGCCGGCTGGTTCTCAGTTATCGCGATCCTCACGTTCTCGGTCGGCGAGATGCTGTCGAGCCCGAAGTTCTCGGAGTACATCGGCAACTTCGCACCATCGGACAAAAAGGCCATGTACCTGGGCTTTTCGCAGATCCCGCTCGCGATTGGCTGGTCCCTGGAGGGCAAGATCGGACCGGCGCTCTACGGCCACTACGCCTCCAAGGATCGCTTCGCGCGCGAGCTGATCGGCGAGCGGAACCTGCTCGACGTCGCCAGCATCGCCAAGCTGCCTAAAGGCGAGGCGTTTGATCACCTCGTCAAACTCACAGGCGAGGACCCCTTCGCCCTGACGCAGCTGCTCTACGACACACATAGCGTCGACATGGTGTGGAACATCATGGGCGTCGTCGGCATCGTCAGCGCCATTGGCATCTGGATGTATGGCCGATGGGTGCTGACCTTGACCAACAAGTCGGCATGACGGAGGCGACGACACAGCAGAGCGAAATCGCCGATGAAGGTCTCGTAGAGCAGCTCAAACATTTCTCGCGGCCCTTCTGGATCGCGAACCTCATGGAGATGCTCGAGCGGTTGGCTTACTACGGCCTGCGCACGGTGCTGCCGATCTACATGGTGCTCAGCATCGAAGAGGGCGGCCCCCAGTTTTCGCACATTCAAAAGGGCGCCATCTACATGTGGTGGGCCGCGGTGCAGTCCGGTCTACCCATCTTCACGGGTGGGTACGCGGATCGGTATGGCTACAAGCTGACGGTCGCGGTGTCGATCGCCATCAAGATCATCGGCTACCTGGGCATGGCGTACGCGCTCGAGATCGCGTCGGCGCTCAGCGGCGGCGCGAGCGTAGGTGTGCCAGGTCACGACGCCGCCTTTTGGGTCTTTGGCGTCGGCGCGATGTTCCTCGCCGCCGGCACTGCTGTCTTTAAGCCCGGACTGCAGGGCATTATCGCGGTGAACCTCGACAACAAGCGCGCGTCGCTCGGCTGGTCGGTGTTCTACCAGCTCGTGAACGTCGGCGGCTTTCTGGGGCCCATCCTCGCTGGTGTGATGCGGCTCATGGCGTGGAAGTGGGTGTTCATCTCGTGCGCCGTCATCGTCAGCCTGAACTATCTCTTCCTGCTCACCTTTGAAGAACCGGCCGGCAAGAACGTGCAGGACAGCGGCAGCGATCGTCCCAACTTCTTACGGGTGCTGTGGGACAGCTCGGTCGGCATCCTCGAGCCCCGCCTCTTCGCGTTCCTCGTCATCTTCAGTGGCTTCTGGATGATGTTTCACCAGCTCTTCGACCTCCTGCCGAACTTCATCGACGATTGGGTCGACTCACGCGGCGTCATCGACGTGTTGGTGCGCCCCATCTTCGAGGCCGTTGGCGGCAACATCCCGGCGCAGTGGCACGGTAACTTGCCGCAGGAGTACATGATCAACGTCAACGCCGGCATGTGCATGCTGCTGGCGTTCATCATCGGCTACTGGACCGGCAAGATCAGATCGATGGTCGCCATGATCGGCGGCATCCTCATCAGCGCTGCGGCCATCTACGCGTTGGGGCTCTCGAGCAACGGCTGGTCCACCATCCTGGCCATCGCTGCGTTCTCCCTCGGTGAGCTCATGGCCAGCCCAACCAAGATGCGCTACTTCGGCAGCATCGCCCCGGCCGGCAAGAAGGGCCTCTACATGGGCTACATCAACGCCACAGGCGGGATTGGCTGGGCGATCGGCAGTCACATCGCGGGCAAGATGTATGAGGCCGACGGCGACAAGGTCGTGCTGGCGCGGCGCTACTTAGTCAACAACCTCCAGCAGGGTGCCGAGCAAGTCGCCGCGCTGCCCAAGACCGCCGTGATCCCGCGGCTCGCTGAGTTGACGCACAAGACGGCTGACGTCGAAGTGCGGCAGCTGCTTTGGGACACGTATCATCCCCAGGAGATCTGGGCTCATTTCGCGCTGATTGGCGTCATCTCCATGTGTGGCCTCATCGCATTCGACCTCGTCACACGCAGCAAGCTCAGCCAGTGGCGCGAGTGGGCTGTTTTGCTCGGCCTCACGTTCGTCACCAGCTCCCTCTGCTACAGCTGGTCCCACGGCTTCGTCTTCGCCGCCTTGATGGGCGTTTGGCTCCTGCTGCGGCGGTTCGCGCCGAAAGTGCTGCCCGCCTGACGTGGCGGCTGCGGCGACAGAACACGCCTGAAACCCCGCAATCTCGGCGAAATAGCTGGATGCTACGATCCACGCCAAACCGGGAACCGGTCGGATCCAGGGCTCAACCCCGACCCGCTGGCTACGCGGCGGAGCGAACCTCCGTGTGGCCGAACGCAAACTCGCGCAGCGCCGCGGGCTCAAGCGTCTCGACCCGATGAACCTTGCGGCGCGAGATACGACGGCGCGAGCAGCCCACTTCGTCGCCCGCACCTGCGGCACGAGCCAACGCGGCTGGAGCCGACGCGGCTGGAGCCGACGCGGCTGGAGCCAACGCGGCTGGAGCCGAGGCGGCGCAGGCCAAGGTAGCCGCGGCGACGGCGGCGGCCGCGCGGGCCGCAGACGCGGCGGCGAGCAACGGACGGCCGAACCGGTCAAACTCCTCGCGTGCTCGGCCGAACCGGGTATTGCAGGCCGAACACGCCCACTGCGGCTCGTTGCGACCATGGTTCACGGGGCCGATGACCACCTCGCCGCGGCGCGCCTGCGCATAGACGCTCACCGCCACCATCCCGTAGCGAATTGGCCGCCACGCTGCGGCTGAGGCGCCACAGCAGGGGCATGCGCTGTGGCGCATGACCGGCGACGAGCGGCGCCGGAACAGCGATGCCAGGGCATGATGTGAAGCGAGGGCATGATGTGAAGCGAGGGTGGGGCGCGGCAGGGTGGTCTCGGTGTTCATCGGGTACTCCTGGGATGACCGGTTCGTCAATCGAACCTGAACTCATGTTCACCTGAACAGGTGTATACCCGATCAGGACTGAACACAAGTTCAGCGCACAATAGGACTTGCTCTGTCCTATCACTGAACAAATCCCGGTGGTAGACCGGTGTCGGTGACGCCCAACTTGCCGCTGCGGGCTCGCTTCTGTATCTTGCGCGCGCTTACGCCGGGAGAGCCCGATGTAGACACAAAATCCGGCGGAAGCGTGTGCAGGTGGTTAGCATTACCGGCACGAACGGACCTGCGACGGCGATCCATCTCGGAGTCACCATCCAACGGACAATTGAAACGGAGTCATTCCATGGTCGCCAGCACTTACGGTATCGAGCATCACGGCCTCACACCCACTGGCGTCGTCCACTGGAACTTGCTGGTGCCGGAGCTGATCGAGCGCGCTGTGCAGCGACGTGAGGGGGTTCTGACCGCGGACGGCGCGTTCGTCACCAACACCGTACCGCGCACGGGCCGCTCGCCCGACGACAAGTTCATCGTCCGTGAAGCGACCAGCGAAGACCGGATCTGGTGGGGAAAGGTCAACGTAGAGACGACGCAGGCGGTGTTCGACAACCTGAAGAGCCGCGTCCTCGGCTACCTGAACGGGCAGCCCGAGCTCTTCGTGCAAGACGTCTACTGCGGTTGGGATCCGGACGTCCGACTCAAGGTCCGCGTCGTGAACCACAACGCTTGGCACAGCGCTTTTGTGCGCAACATGTTTGTGCGGCCCGAGCGAGGCGCGCTCAAGGATCACGTGCCGGACTTCACCGTGCTGCACGCCCCAGATCTCAGCGCGCGCGGGGTGATCGACGGCGTCACGTCGGACGCGTTCGTGCTGGTGCACTTCGCCGAGAAGACCGTGATCATTGGCGGCACCAAGTACGCTGGCGAGATCAAGAAGGCGATCTTCTCGGCCATGAACTACTATCTGCCGGAGCAAGACATCCTACCCATGCACTGCTCGTCCAACACCACCGGCGACAACACGGCGATCTTCTTTGGCCTCTCTGGCACCGGAAAAACAACGCTCTCGGCCGATCCGGGGCGCGCGCTGGTGGGTGATGATGAACACGGCTGGGGCCCGAACGGTGTCTTCAACTTCGAGGGCGGCTGCTACGCGAAGATGATTCGTCTGAGCGAGGCGGCGGAGCCGGAGATCTTCGCAACCACACGTCGCTTTGGCACGTTGCTCGAGAACGTAGTGCTCGACGAGGACCGCGTCCCAGATTTCAACGATGGTTCGTTGGCGGAGAACAGCCGCGGCAGCTACCCTCTCGAGTTCATTGAAAATCGGGTGCACGATGGCATGGCCGGCCATCCGCATAACGTCGTGTTTCTGACCTGCGACGCCTTTGGCGTGCTGCCGCCTGTGAGTCGACTCACGGCGGAGCAGGCGGCCTACCACTTCATCAGCGGCTACACGGCCAAGGTGGCGGGTACGGAGATCGGCATCAAGGAGCCTGTGGCGACGTTCTCAGCCTGCTTTGGTGCGCCGTTCATGCCCAGCCACCCCATGGTGTACGCCGATCTGCTCGTCAAGAAGATGGCGCAGCACGGCACGACGGCTTGGCTGCTCAACACCGGCTGGTCGGGCGGCGGCTACGGGGTGGGCAAACGCATGAGCATCCAGCACACCCGCGCCATGCTCAACGCCGCGCTGGACGGTTCGCTCGCCGCGGGTAAGTTCACGGTGCATCCGACATTTGGCGTCGAGGTGCCGACCGCATGCGAGGGTGTCCCGAAAGAGATCCTCGATCCGAAGTGGACGTGGACCGACGGCGACGCCTACGACGACACGGCGGCCAAGCTGGCCGGGTTGTTCGCAGACAACTTCGTGCAGTTCGCGGACGGTTGCAGCGACGCGGTGAACGCTGCGGAGCCGAAGGTCCACAGGTAATGCGAAGGTCGGCGACGCGGCGCGCAGCCAGCCAAATCTGCGTCGAGAACCACCTTCTGAGCTGGTTTCGCGGGGCGCTGGCGCTTGGCGTACTGCTCCTGAGCGGCCCCGTGTCTGCCAGTGTTGTAGCGGCCCCAATCGTAGCGGCCCCGGTTGTAGCGGCCCCAGTCG
>CALENB010000329.1 GCA_937910235.1 uncultured Myxococcales bacterium
GGGCCCAGGAGCAATCGGGGGTGAAGATCTACGCGCTGGTGTTCATGTCTACGCATTACCACATGCTGATCGGCTGCGCGGACGCCGAAGAGAAGTCCAGTTTTGTTGGCATGGTGAACTGCAACATCACCAAGAAACTAAATGATCTCAACAACCGGTCCGCGTGCGCAACGAAATGCCTGGCACGTACGAAGGGGGCGCGTACGAGGGGGGCGCGTACGAGGGGGGCGCGTACGAGAGGGGGCACGTACGAGCGCGGCACGTACGACGGGCGCGACGGTCGTCGATGCGCTATTGGGCGGCACCAACGCCAACACGACCCTCGTCGCCAAATCGGCGCCGCCGCAGGACCAACAGCAACATCGCGCAGACCAGCCACAGGGCAGACGGCGCCGTCGAAGAGCCAGCCGACCGCGTCGCCGCACAGCCGCTCGACGGCGCAGGTGCGAAGCTGGTGCCCGCCGGGCGCGTGGCCGTCGCTGCGTCGCCGCCCGCTAAGCTGCTCACCTCGCCAGACAACGTGTCCGTCTCGGCGCCCTGCGGTCCGTCCGCACCGTCGCGCATAACGCCACTACCACTACCGCCAGCATCAGCATCGGTCGATCCACCCACACCCGGTTTGGCGCATAGTCCGTCCGCGCAGGTCCACGTTCCGTCGCCGCAGCTGCCCTGAACCGGCAGGTGGTGGCAGCTGGCGCCGGCGCATTGGTCGGTCGTGCATGCGTTGCCGTCATCGCAAGCCGCGACGGCGACGATGTGGCTACAAGCCCCAGTTTTGGCGTCGCACGCGTCGATTGTACAGATGTTGCCGTCGTCGCAGGCGCTGGAGGTGCCGGCCTTGCACGCGCCACCGACGCAGATCTCGACGCCGTTGCAGGCGTCGCCGTCGCTGCACACCTTTGCAGCGCCGCCGACGCAATTGCCGCCTTTGCAGCCGTCGCCGGTCGTGCAGGCGTCACCGTCGTCGCAAGCGCCAGCGCTCGCCTTGTGGGAGCAGCTGCCTGTGGCGCCGACGCAGCCGTCGCTGGTGCACGGGTTGCCGTCGTCACACGATTTGATGGCCTTGCCGCCCTTGCAGACGCCGGCTTGGCACGTCTCGCCGCCGGTGCACTTCGAGCCGTCCGTGCAGACGTTGCCGGTTAGCTTGTCATGGCTACAGGTGCCGACCTTGGCGTCGCAGGCGTCCTTAGTGCACGGGTTGCCGTCGTCACACGTCTTGGGACACACCGGCTTGCAGGCCGCGCTGGTCGCGGTCAGCTTGACGCAGTGCTTGCCGCTCGCGCAGCCCGACTGCGCCAACGCGCCGTTTTTGCAGCCGCCGAGCTTGCCGTCGGGCAGGCAAATGGTCGCGCTACCCGCATTGGGGCACATACCGAAGACGCAGCGCACGCCGAGGCTGTCGTTGACGCATTTGCTACCATATTTAGCGCAATCGCCCTTGCCGCATTTGGTGTCGACGATGACGCTGCCTTCACAATGTGGTTTGCACGTCGTCACCGGTGATTTTAGCAGCTTGCGCTGCTTCACCGTGTATGAGCTCGACACCGACCGCAGGTTGTATTTGCAGCCGGGTTTGCAGCCCGCGCACTCCCACGCCCACACCGAACCCCACGGGTCGCCTTTCTCATAGAGGAAGATGTGGCCCGCGCCGTTGGTGTTGTAGTTGAAGGCGTCTGCCTTCTGCGCCGACGAGCGCTTGATCGAGGTCCACCAGGTCGATTGGCCGGCGAAATGCACGGTGGCGTAGGGGTGGTAGGCGACGGTGAGGCTTTTGGGCACCGCGATCTGCCACGCCTTGCCGACAAAACCAGAGCAATCAGCGCCCCACGAACCACTGTGTGTGCAGCTTGGGCATCCCGAGCTGCCGGCCTTCGGTGTACACAGGCCCTTTGCCGACGCGCCGGGCGACCACTTGCTGCCGCCCCACCAATACGAGAACCCCGGCACCGTCTTGGCGATCGCGACGATCTCGTCGCGGGTCATCTCGTTGGGCGCCGCCGATGTGATCGTCGGCGCGAACAGGAGCGCCGCGGCCACCGCGGTCGCCCAACGGAGCGCGGGCAAAGATGGACGGCGTCGCTGGGTGCGAAGGCTGCTCATGGTGCCCACCTCTCGACCACAGCGCCGTTGTTGCGCCGGGCGAGGTGCCAGAAGCTGCCTTCGGCGCCGACCGCGAACGTGCGCAGCTGCTCATGCGGACCTTGTTCCAGCGTGGCGGAGCCGCGGAACTCAACCGCGCCCGTGCGGCCGACGCGCGCAACCTCTAGCCCTTCGGCCTCGATGGCGCCCGTCTCGCTCTCACGCAGCGTATTGGCGGCGATCCACACCCGGCCCCACGGGTCCGAGTCCAGCGTGCGCACAGCGTAGACGGGCAGATTGAAGCTGACCTCGGCGCGAAAGCTTGGCGGCAGCTCCGCGGCGTTGGAGGCTTTGAGCGACCGGCCGGTGATCTGGACCTTGTCGCCAGCGCGCATCGCGAAGAGGCCGAGATCGCCGACGAGGGCGGGGCGGCCCGGCAGCACACGGGCGCTGCGCACGACAGCGCCGGCTAGGTCGCCGAGCTGATGGACGCGCTGGTGACCCCACTCGGCCCAGACGCCGCGATTATGAACGAAGATGCCCGTCACCCCGCCACCAAAAGCCAAGCCGGTCGGCCCCGGCAGCGCGTCGGGATCGAACGCTGCGGCGCCGTCGCCACGCAGCGGCAGCCGCCACCGCTCGGTGCCGTCACGGGCGTCGAGTGCCGCGACCACGCCGTTAGCCAAGCGGTCGAGCACCAGCACCAGCGCGACCTGCTGTGCGCCAGGCTCGCCGCGCTCGACCAACGCCAAATCCTGCGGCCACCGCAGCGTCACAGGCAGCCGCACATCGAACGTCGCAGTGTCCCGCGCCAGCCGCACGACACGCTCATTGTCTTGATCGAGGATCCACAATCGCCCAGCGCTGTCGCCCGCGATCGCCATCGGTGCGGTCGGATTCGCCTCTGCGCCCATCGTCATGCCGAGCGCGCTTGCCCCCGAACCCCAACCAAATCGCGCCACCTGGCGTCGTGCCGGCGAGGACGCTACGGATTGGGCCGCGACACGCCCCACTGGCGCGGCGCTCGGCTCCGGCGCGGCGACGACGCGAACGGGCTGGGCAGGCCGCGCGAGCGTTTGACCTTCCGCTGGCCCCCGCTGGGCACAAGCAGAGACACAGCAGACCGCCAACAACGCCGCGACTGACGCTGCGCAGGGGCTTCTGGGGGCAACCAAGGTGCCGAACATATAGACCTCCGTGCGAACGCACAGAGGGTGGTGGAATTTCGACCGGCCGGCAAGTTGGAAGTTGCGTGGGAGGCGCGAGGGTGCGCTTCGCGAATCGCCTGGCACCTATCCTGGCACCTATCCGAGGGGCACCTATCGAGGGCAGCCGAGTCCTATCTTCTGAAGTGCAATCGGAGCGCCGCGCGGGTCATCGCCGCGCCATGCCTGCGCCGCGGCAAGGAGTCGACGTGAAGTGGACCGGCACAGAGGCCTGTAAAACCGTGATCTCCGCTGACCCAGACAAGGCGCGGGCGCTGGTGCGGACGCGGGGGCGGTCGCGGCGTACGACACGCCCGTCGCTGCGCCAGCGCATCTCGACCCGCGAGGCCTTCCAAACCATCGCCCGCGCCGCTCTGTCGCAGATCGCCGCCAACGCCACGGTGCTGAGCCGAGGCCAAGACGCGGAGGCTGTACATCAGGTGCGCGTGGCTGCGCGACGGCTGAGGTGCGCGTTGTCGATGTTTCGTCCAATGGTGGATGACGACGGGCTCGCACACGTCAAGGGCGAGCTGCGCTGGTTGGCCCAGGCCATGAACGACGCACGAGACCTCGATGTCTTTCTCAGCGAGACCGCCGAACCAGCGCGGACACAGTCCGATGCGACCCTCGACCTCGACACGCTGATCGCAGAGGTGAAGTCCGCGCGGGTCGCGGCTCACGCACGGGTGCAAGCGCGCCTGACCTCCGATCGCTATCGAAGTCTGCTGCGTGAGGTTGACGCTTGGGTGGAGCGCGGCGACTGGCTGAGCGACGACCGCCCAGGTGCTCAGCGACAGCGCCGCCGGTCGGCCCGAGATTTCGGGGTGGAAGCGCTCGACAAGCGCTGGCGCAAACTGATCAAGCGCGGTCGCAGCTTGAAAAAGCAGACCACCGCCGAGCGTCATCAGGTGCGCATGGAAGCCAAGAAGCTGCGCTACGCCGCGGAAGCCTTCGCCCCCTTCTTCCCTGGCCGACACGTCACAAGATTCATCGCGCGCGCCAAGGCGCTCCAGGATGACTTGGGCGCGTTGAATGACATCGCCACCGCCCGCTCGGTCGTCGGCAAGCTGCGCATGGCTTCAGGGCCGGCGTTCACGGCCGGTCGGTTGGTCGGCGCGCGGACCGCAGACGCGGCACAAGCCATCTCCCAAGCCGTCTCCGTGCTGAAGCGGTTGAAGAGGGCGGGGCCGTTCTGGCGCGCGCACCCCGTCTTTTCGGGCCGTCTGCGCCAAGCTGCTCAGCCTCAACCGGTCGCCCAGCACCTACAAGCCACAAGCCATGCCCGCACGCCCGCTACTGCGCCCAGTTCGTCGTCAACCAATACGGCCAAGGCCCAAAATCCTTCGCCGCATCCTTGCCCCGCACCTCGATGATGAACATCCCCGCCCCAGCCGGGCACTTATTGGTGCTGTGGCAGTTCACGCTCTCCCCAGCCGTGCCCGCGTTTGTGCTCGACCGCGTCGCCAGATACGTGCCATCGCCCTTGAAGATATGCAGGTACAGGTCGTAGTCCTTCACCATCGGCGCCAAGCTCGCCGCGGCGATGCCGCCGTACAGCACGTAATAGTCGCGGTCGCCCTTCTCGCCCAGCATCGCTTGCAGCTTGTGCGTCCAACCGCCACCGCTGGCATACACATCACGAAACGCCGAGATGCGGAACGCGCGCGAGTCCTTCAGCGGATCCTTCGTCGTCTTCGGGTCGAACACCTTATTGCGGATATCATTGGGCTCAAACGGGTCAAACCCACCCGTCGGATAGTGGCCGCGGCTCGTGCCGTTGATGGTGCCGGCGTTCAACACGTTGCGCTCCGTGTACGTGCCCGCCCCCAGCGAGTAGCAGTTCAGCGAGTTGTTGCTGCCCGATGTGAAGATGATGTCGAGCCGCCCGTCGCGGTTGATGTCGCCAATGATCGGCGGATCGGCCGAGATATTCAGCGGAAAGCCGTCCATCACCTTGCCGGCCTTGTAGATCGTCAGCCCGCCCGCGCCGTTGCCGATCCGCTCGTAGGTGCCGTCGCCGTCGATGTCCACGACCGGTCCGTGAGCCGGGTACAGCTTGCCGGTTAGGTCCAACGTGCCGTCCGGTTTCACCGGCGCCAGGGTCGGCGCCGCGCCCCAGCCGAGCTTGCCGGAGAGGGCGTGTGGGGTGCCGTCCTTCTTCCACAGGTCCGAATTACTCGCCGAGAAGCTGTGGTAGACCTCGTTGACCCCGTCCCCGTCCGCGTCTGCATAGAACGCCCAGCGGCCCTCGCCGGCGTAGCTCGTCGGGTAGCCCTTCACCTCGTAGAACGGCAGGTTTGCCTTGGTCCAGGTCGGGTCATTAGCGTAGGTGCCGTCGAGGTTGAACGCATAGAGCCGGCCCTTGCAGCTCGTCGGATCGGCCACACACGTCCAGTTGCCCGAGCCCAAGAACAGCTGCACCACGCCGTCGCCCTTCAGATCGAACGCGCCCGCCGAAGCCAAGCTGAAGCTCTCGCCCGGCAGCGGCGCCAGCGGCACCATCTTCTTCACCTTCAACGTCTTATCCAACAAGATCAGCTGATACGGCGAATTTCCGGTCGCTAAGATGTCGTTGGCGCCATCGCCATCGAAGTCGAACACCAGCGCGCCGTAGTAGCCCCGCGCGCCCGGCGTCTTGTAGCTCGCCAGCACCGCGCCGTTGCCCCCGTTGAGGATGAACACGTTCTGAGCGTGGTCCGGCATCACCAAGTCCACCGTCGCGTCGCCGTTCATGTCCGCCACCGCCGGGTACGAGTAGCTCACGCTCATCGCCGTCTTCCACAGCGTTGAGCCGTCGTGTTTGTAGGCCCGCGCCGCCCCCGCGTTGCGCGCGATGACCTCGAGGTTGTTGTCGCCGTCGAGCTGCGCGATCGCCGGAAAGCCCGAAGATCCGCCCAAAAAGATCGGCCAGGCCCCCTCGCACTTGGTCGGGCAGTGCGCGTCTTTCACCTTCTGGTTGCAGTTGTTGAGGATGCCGTCACACAGCTCCGGCGCGTTCGGATAGGCCGTCGATTTTGAGTCATCGCAGTCGTCGTTGGTCGTGCTGTAGCCCAGCGGCGCCTCGCCCGTGGCCGTCAGGCAGTGCTTCTGCACCTTGGCGTTCTTGCTGCCAAAGCCGTCGCCGTCCACGTCCGTGTAGATGTTCGCCAGGGGCAGCTTGTCGTCGATAAAGCCGTTGCAGTCGTCGTCCGTGCCGTTGCAGAGCTCCTTCGCCGCGGGGTGGATCGCCTTGTTGTAGTCGTTGCAATCGCCCGATTTCTCGACGTACCCCGTCACCGCCGCGCAGTCCTGCAGCGTGCTCACCGAGCCGTAGCCGTCGCCGTCGTTGTCCTTGTAGTAGGTCTTGATCAGGCCCTCATCCACCTGCGTATTGCAGTTGTCGTCGAGCTTGTTGCAGATCTCCTTGGCCGCCGGGTTGATCTTGCCGTTGCCGTCATCGCAGTCGCCGGTCTTGGTCGCCGTCCACGTACCCGTCGATTTACACAAGCACTGCGCGCTCACCTTGGCGCCGTAGGTGTCCTTGTCCACATCGGGATAGAACTGCGTGCAGCCCGTCGACCCCTGCGGATCGGTCACATTGTCGCAGTTATCGTCCTTGCCATTGCAGACCTCCAACGCCCCGGGCTTGATGTTGGCGTCCTTGTCGTCGCAGTCGCCGCTCACAAACGCCGTGTAGGGGAACGCCGGCGCGCTCAGGCACTGCTTGTCCGTCGCCACGCCAAAGCCGTCCTGATCGCCGTCCTTGTAGACCTGTTTACAGCCCTGGCAGTTGGCCTCGTCGATCTCGCCGTTGCAGTTGTTGTCCTTCTTGTCCTGGCAGAGCTCCGTCAACGCCGGGCTCTTCGCCGCGTCGTTGTCATCGCAATCGCCGGCCTTCTTCGCGGTCAAATCGCCCGTCGGCGCGCACAGACACACAGCCCCGCTCGCCCCGCTCAGCCCGCCGATGACCTTGACGCCGTAGCCGTCGCCGTCGGCGTCTTGGTAGTAGTCCGTGCAGCCCTGCGCGCCCTTGTCCGTCTCGCCCGCGGTGCAGTTGTCATCCTTGCTGTTGCCGCAGATCTCCGGCGCGTCCGGGTTCACCGCCTTGTCCTTGTCGTCGCAGTCGCCGCCCTTCGTCGCGCTGAACTGGCTGACTTTTTTGCACAGGCATTTCTTCTGCGTGCCGCCCCAGCCGTCGCCGTCCTGGTCGAGCCACAAGAAGCCACAGCCCACGGCGTCTTCCTCGTCTGTGATGCCGTCGCAGTCGTTGTCGACCCCGTCGCAGACCTCCTTCGCCGCGTGCGAGATCGCCGGATCTTCGGGCTTGCAGTCGGTGTTGTCCGGGTCGCCGTCCCCGTCCTTGTCGCCATCACAAGCGTCGCCAGCGCCGTCCTTGTCCGTGTCTTTCTGGTCGGCGTTTTTGGTGAAGACGCAGTTGTCCGGCGTCACCGGTTTCGGACATTCCACCCCGTCGCTCGAGAGCCCAGCGTTGGCCACGCCGTCGTCGTCGATGTCGCAGTCGCAGGCGTCGCCCTTGCCGTCCTTATCCGTGTCCGTCTGGGCCTTGTTCGGCACCAACGGGCAGGTGTCGTTGCTGTCAAAAACGCCGTCGTTGTCATCATCGGGATCGCAGGCGTCGCCGAGGCTGTCGTTGTCGTTGTCCGTCTGGCTGACGTTGCTGGTGAGCGGGCAGTTGTCCTGGCCGTCGAGCACCGTGTCGTTGTCATCATCGCCATCGACGCAGTCGGCCTCGCCGTCCTTGTCCGTGTCCGGGAACCCCTCATCCACCGCGCCCGAGCAGTTGTCGTCGATGCCGTTGCACACCTCGGGGGTCGGGTTGCTGCCCTGGCAGAGCGTCGTGCCGGCCACACACAGCGTCGAGCCTTTGCACGTGCCGTATTTGTTGGAGATGTCGCAGGAGATGGAGGCCACCGATTCGTCCGTCTGGCCATCGCAGTCGTCGTCGGTCAGGTTGCAGGCCTCCGCGCTGGGCACCTGACCGCTGCATTTGCCCGCTTTTCCGGCCTGACAGATGTAGCTGCCCGGACACGAGCCCTCGGCGTTGGTGAGCTGGCAGAAGCCTTTTTTGCCGTCCGGGCACGGGCACTCGCCGCTGTCGGGCACACACGCCTGGGTGTCGCCGCCGCTCAGGGTCTTGGCGCCAGTGCAGGTGAACCCCGCGCCGACGCAGGCGTCGGTCTTGCCGCTGCCCGCCCCACACGCCTCGGCGCAGAAGCCGCCGCCGGCGAGCTGGATGCACACACCGCCGCTGGCCTTGCCGGCGACCGCGCAGTCCTTGTCGTTGGCGCACGGCGCGCAGCGGAAGGGCGACTTGTGCACACACACGTAGACCACGTCGCTCGCGGAGAGCAGCTCTTTGCAGGTGAAGTCGGTTGGGCAGGACGTGACGCAGATCTGCGCGCAGAAGCGGCCGTCAGGCGTGGGCAGGCAGTAGCCCGACGTGCAGTCGTCATTGGAGGTACAGGCCTGCTGCGTGATCGTGGCGTCGGGCGGCACGTCGCCGGTGGCCACGTCGAGCGGCGCGGCGTCGGGCGGCACATCGAGGCTGACGGTGTCGGTGGCCCCGACCGTATCCGCGGCGCCGCTGTCGTTGAGGCCGCCATCGGTGAGCACGGCGCCGTCGAGGCCGGCGTCGACCTTAAGGCCCGCGGCGTCACCGCTGACCGCCTGCGAGTCGTCACTGCAGCCAGCCGCGAGCCCCACGACGAGCGGAACGAGCGCGATGATCAGCAGCGCAGAGAGACGGAGAGACAGGGCGCGACGCGCGACAAACAGTGGATTCATGAGGCCTCGGTGCGCGCATGAGAGCTAGAACGAGGGCGCGCGCTGGTGCGTCACCGTACCACATGTCGTTACAACGACGCGTTGGTGATCCGCCGTTTTCTCGATGTTGGACGGCCCGGTGTCGCCTCTCGCCAGACGTCGCAGGCGCTGTATGGCGTCATCGAGATGAGCAACCCGCGCACGCCAGAGGTCACGCAGGTGTTTCAGGGCGCCGCAGCGGACCTCGCGTCGATGCTGGCGGCCGGCGATCAACCTGGCTTTGAGGCCTTGTTTGCGGAGGTGCAGACGTAGTTTGGGGACTTCACCGTCGCAGCGCGGGAGCAGAGTCGCATCCTGATCGACAGCTTGGTGGAGCCGACCGCGGGGCGGACCGACGCCGGCGCCGATGGGCTCCCGATGCGGTCGTAGCCAGACTATTTCTTCTTCTTCTTGCCCTTCTTGTACTTGCTCAACGCCCGGCTCGCCGCGCCGTCCGCGCTGATCAGCTTGCTGATAATTGGCTCGAGCGCCGCCATCGCCGTCGCCTCATCCGTCGGCGCCGCGGCCGCCATCGCCGCGTTGACCTCAGTCACCGCCTCGCGGGCCTTCTCCATCGCCTCGGAGCGCTTCTTCGACTCCTCTTTGCCCAGCTTCAGCTTGCCCAGCTTCGTGATGGTGCTCTCCAGGCCCGCGCGCTTTGATTTGACCTCGCCAACCCGGTTCGTCAGCTTGCCGATGGTCTCATTGGCGGCCTTCATCTGCTTGGCCTTCTCTTCGTCGCCCTTTGCTGTCGCCGCCGCCACCCACGCCTTCTTGGCCGTGGCCTGCTGGGTCTCGAGGGCCGCCTTGAACGTCGGGAACTCGCTCGTCAGCGTCGTCACGTTGGTGTTGCTGCGCTCCCAGTCCTTCTTCTCGCCGTCCACACTTGGACCACAAGCGCTGAGCGCCACCGCCAAGCTGAGTACGAGGGCGACCAGAGGCGCAAAAATAGACCGTTTCGACATGACGAGCTCCCAGTGCAGTGAGGCTGAGCGCGCCATCAAAACAGGTGGCTCAGCCAGGGGTGATGTCGCAGTCTAGCACGGCTTTTGACCCTGTTTACTGCCCGCTGCGGTGCTTTTGATGGCCGCGATCAACGGCGTGGCGCGGGTCGTCAAGACCGCCGCCGGGCGTCACCCGGACCCCCGCCCGCGCGTCACTTACACACGGTCTTCCCGGCCAGACTCGCCCGCACCACCAGCAGGTTCGCCGCCTTGCCGGAGCCGCTCTTGCCGACTAGGCCAACCGCGTCGTTCCACACCACCGCGCCATACCCCGCGCTGCCCGAGACCCCTGCGTCGAGCGACCACGTCGTCGCGCCAGCGCTGTCCGTTCGCCACAGCAGCGCCTCGTCGTTGCCCGCCGTCTTGGCGCTGCGGCCCGCCGCGATGAAGCCGCCGCTGATGCGCGCCAAGGCATACGCCGCCGCGCCGCCGGGCGCCGTCGCGGTCTCCTGCCAGGTTGATTTTCCGGCCGCGTCGGCGTGCATCAACCACGCCGCGGTGCTGGTGGCGCCGGGTTTCTTGCGGCTGCCGGCGACCGTGTAGCCCTTATTCTGCAGCACCGGATCGGGGTCGCTGACGAGCGACCAGCCGGTGTCTTCACCGTCGCTGAAGTAGGTCCGCTGCCAGCTCACCGCGCCGGTGTCGTCGAGCTCCAGCAGCCACACGTGCGGGCCGCTGCCGCCCGGCGCGGTGTCCCCCACGACCGCGATGTGGCCGTTGTGCAGCGTCACCACGTCCCACGCCGCGTCGAACCCCGTCGTGCCGTGGCTCTTCACCCACAGCGGCTTGAGCGTCGTCGGATCGATGCGCGTCACCGCGAGCGCGAGGTCGCCCGCGGCGTCTTCGAGGTAGCCCGCCGCTACCATCCGTATCGCCGGTTTCGCGGCCGCCGCGCCGACCGCGATGGCGTGCAGCTCGGTGACCTCACCAAGGCCAAAGACGTGGCTGCCTACCGCTTTTCCGGCCTTGTCGGTGACATGCAGCCAGCCACGCGCGCGCTTGTCGCCGTGCTCGCGCCAGGTGCCGACCACCGCGAACTTGCCGTCCCAGGCGGCGACGTCGTAGGCCGTCTGGTCGAGGTCGTTGCCCAGCAGCTGCTCCCACAACAGCTCGCCGTGCGCGTCGATGCGCACCACCCAGGCGTCGCGGCCGCCCTTGCCCGTGCTCGCTACGCCGCCGCCGTCGCTGTGACCGACCACCACGACGCTGCCATCGGCGAGCCAAGCCCCGGCGCGGCCGACGTCTTCGCCGCTGCCGCCAAACGTCTTCTGCCAAAATAGCGGCGCGCCGGCGCACGTGCCGCTATCACACACATCTTTGGTGGTGCAGGCCTTGCCGTCGTCGCAGGGCGCGGTGTTGACGGCGTGGCTGCACTTGCCGTTGACGCACGAGTCATCGGTGCAGCCGTTGCCGTCGTCGCAGCCATTCGGGCAGCCGTCGCCCGCGTCGCCGGTCACCGAATCGCCCGGATTTACGGCGTCTCCGTTCACTGCGCCCGCGTCGAGCGCGCCGCCGTCCGTCGCGGTGCTATCGGTCGCCGTGCCATCTGTCGCGGCGCCATCCGTCGCGGCGCTATCCGTCGCGGTGCCATCTGTCGCTGCTCCTGTGTCGGCGCCGCTCGTCGCGCCATCCGGCGACGACCCGGTGGTATCGCTCGCACCCGATGTTGTCGCGGTTGTCGCGGGCGTTGTGCTGCAGCCGGCGGTGGCCAGCGCCGTCATCAAGACCGTCGCCGAGACTGTCACCAAGACTGACATCCACCCTGTCGCTGTGCGCCGCATCGCGTCCTCCTCGGCCCAGGGCGGGAGAATCGCCGGGGCGGCGCAGTGTAGGAGGCCGGTTGGTCGGCAGCAAGGCGGCTAGGCGCGGCCGCTGCGCTCAATTACATCCGACGAGCTTCGGCTGGCCACCCTGCTGCGTCAGCCAGGCCGCGGCGTCGTCGGCGGTGATGCCGGACGCACAGACTTGCAGGTCCCCCGCCATCTTCACCTGCGTGCCCAGCCACGTCAGCGCCGTGATGTTGGGCTGCGTCTTGAGGGTGAAGTGGCCGAGCGTCTTGAGCTTACCCAACGTGATCGAGGTGTTGCTAAGCAGTTGGTTGGCGTTGATCGTGAACTGCGACATCGCGGTCAGCATCGGCGCGCGCACCGACGCCAGCTTGGTGTTGGCCTGGATGAACAGCCCGTCGATGTTGTGGGCGCTCGGCAGGTTGATCTCGGCGCAGGCGTTTTTGTCGATCTGCAGGCCGCCGAAGAAGTTGCCCACCGACGCAAACGTCACGCTGGTGAGGTTGTAGTTGTTGTTCACGCCGACGGCGCCCGAGACGTCTTCCAGCTTGCCAAAGGTCTTCCAGGTTGTGGCGGCGTTGTTGGAGACCTGGAGCGCGCCCACCTGCCGCAGCGCGTCAAATCCGGCGATCGACACCGCCTTGGTGTTGCCTGTGATCTGGAGGCTCACCTTGATGGTGCTCAGCTTCGGGAACACCGGCAGGTGGCCCAGCTGCGTCGCGCTGATCAGCACGCTCTGGTCGACGTCGGTGAGGTTCGGCAACGGCGACACCGCCGGCCCTGCACCAGCGCCCCGGATCACGAGGACACCCTGGATGCGACGCACCGCGGCGAGCTGCTTGTAGGTCGGAAAATCAACGTTGATGGTCACTTTGCCGCTGATGGTGCACTCGCCCGCGTACGTCGTCGTAGCGCCCGCCACGGTTAGGTTGACGGAGTTCTGGTAGACCCCCGCTACACACGCCGTCGTGCCGCCACCCGATCCGGGGCTGTCGTCCTTGATCAACGCCGGATCGATCGGCGGCGTGTCGAACTCGGGCAGCAAGCAGCCCGCGAAGGAGACGAGCAGGCAGGCGAGGCCGATGTGGCGGGCCAGCAGTTGGGATGTGTGGTGGTTAGAATGCATAGCCAAACCCCACCCGCGCGACGCTCTCGTAGGCGCGCCGCTGCGTGCTACCAAAGGGATCTTGTCCATCGAAGAGCGTCTTGCTGTCGTTGCCGCCTGTCTCCAGGTCCGCGACGCGCTGGCTGGTCATCCACTCGCCAAAGACGAGGAACGAGCCGCCGCGGCGCCGACCGGCTTTGAAGTAGACCGTCGCGCGCGCGGCGGCTTTGTTGACGCTGTCGTTGGTGTCGGCCACCGACGCGCTCGCCACCCCCGGCCACCAGGTGTAGGTGCCCTCGACCCCGATGCGGTGGTTGATCCGCACCGACGCGTTGAGCTTGAGGTAGGTGTAGGCGACCTGCCAGTTGATGCCAAAACCCGGCGAAAAGCCGAGCTGGATGCGGTCACCCGTGCCACCGAAGAGGCGCCACAGCGTCACGGGGAAACCGACGGCGAGGTGCATCGGAAAGCCGAGGTCGCCCAGCACCGTGTCATTGTCGTTGTAGCCGATGCCGTCCCAGCCGAGGCCCATGTCGAACTCGATGCCAGCCAAGTTGCCGAGCGGCGAGCTCTTGCCGAAGTAGGCGCCCGCGAACTGGAAGTAGACCTGGCTGCCGGATTTGGCCCACCGCTCGCCGCGGCCGATGTAGCCCTCGACACGCAGGTCGTGGGTGCCGCCGATCCAGCCGATGCCCTCTTTGGCTTCGGCGCGCTGCGTGGGAAGACAGATCGCTGTCAGCAGCAGGGCGCAGAGCAGGCCGCGCAGCGGGCGCACGGCTCGTGTGAGGTGTCGTGTGAGGTGTCGTGTGATCATCCCCACCTCCTAAAATCGCGCGCCGGCGGAGGCGACAAAGCCAAACACGCCGGACGTCGGGGATGGGGTCGTGGCCGCGGCCTCGACGTAGACGCGCTGCAGCAGCGCGGCGGTGACCCCGATGCGCAGCGGGAAGCCCGCGACCTGGGCCACGCGCGTGTTCTTGCCAACCTGCGACCCCGTAATGTCGGCGCCGCGGGAGTGACCGAACCAGTTCCACTCCCACAGGCCGTAGAGGTTGACCGGCCCGACCGCCTAGGACACGCGAAACGGCATGCCGAAGTAGCTCCAATCGGTGATGAGGTACTTGCCCTCGCTCGCGACGCCGCTCTTGACGCTGCCGAACCCCATGCCGATCTCGAACATGCCCTTGGCTCGCGCGCCGCGGCCGGAGAGCTTGATGCCGCCCATCATCATGGTGACCTTGTAGCCGCTGGCGTCGCCGCCGAGGTTGCGGGAGTAGATCTCCAGGTCGAAGCTCTGCCCGGGCGAGGTCACCATGTTCGTCGCGCTGTTGCTCGCCGAGCGCTGCATCGCCTGTTTTTCAGCCTCGCTGTAGTACGTCGTTCGCGTGTAGCGCATGTTGCCTTCGGTCCAGCTCGTCGACGACTTTGGCCCCGACGCCGCGGCGGCTGCGGTCAAGATCCGCAAGATGCCGAGGATCGTGCCGGTGATGAAGCCGTTGCGCTCGTAGTAGCGGAACCCGACCGCCTCGACCGCGAGCGAGCTGCCCGTCGACCAGGCGTTGAAGTCGCCGCTGCGGTTGTACGTCAGCCCCATCGTGGCGCTGTAGCTGTGCAGGAGGCCGCGGCCATCCTCCACGAGCGACAGCCGCGATCGCGCCGCGGCGATGGACGGCGTCACCGAGCTCGACAGCACCAGCAGCAGCGTCACTAGCGCGGCGCGGCGCCAGCGGCGAGGTCGCGGAACCTCTCGCGCGGCGCTGGTCTTGTGCCCCGCAGGCGCGGACGTGTTCATCTCTCCTCCCCTTCGCCCAGGCGCGCGCCGGCGACCCGAAGGCGCGTGACCCTGGCCGCGACGTGTGACATCCCTGAATAACGCGACTGATAGTCGAACACATGGATCGCAAGTCAAGAACCACGGCGCGTTATCGTTCGCCACCTCGTCTTGGTGCATCGTGGTACGCACGAACGTCGGCGACGATCTAGTCCTCAGGTGACGCTGGCGGCGAATCTCGACTGGGCGGCGGCTGGCGCACGCTGAAGCCAAAAAACGCCTCGCGAGGCTGCGGTGACGTCTCCACCGCGGTCACCATGCCGGCCAGGGGGCCACGCTCACACCAGCTGAACAGCATGCGCACGTTGCGCTCTTCGCCGTTGGCCACGACCTCGATTTGGCCGTCTTCGTGCTGCAGGACCCAGCCGACCAGCTGAAGCTTCTCGGCCTGCCGCCGCACCATGGATCGGAAGCTGGTGCCCGCTAAATCGCCGGTGATCAGGCCTCGTAGCTGGATTCGTCGCATCGTGTCGCTCCGTGGGGTTGTCCGGTTTGCGATGGCTCCCGCACCGTGGGCACCGCCTCCGCTGCGGCGGTCCTGAACCAGCGCTGAGGCAGGAGGCGACGATAGCCTAGCGTGACCCGCCGCGAGAAGGATCCCCGAGAGACGCTGAAGGTGATCGTGAAACGGGTGCGTCCGCGTTTGGGCGGCGGGCGCGGCGCGATCGAGGCGTCGCGACCCCATCGGGGGCGATCGACTTCTGGATTTCCGATAGTCATCGCGGTAGGTTCCCATTTCCCACTAGGCGCTCATCATCCCCCCGATTCGGCGTGTGACACCCACGACGACCTCCACGATGGCCTCCACGACGGCCGCCAAAACGGCTGAGTTGCGGCGTCTGGCTTTGGTCGGACACGAGATGCGGGCGCCGATCGCGGGGATCCGCGGCGCGACCGGGCTGCTGCAGCGCGAGTTGCTGAGCGACGCGCAGCGGGCGTTGGTCGATCAGATCGAGAGCAGCGCTGAGGTGCTCTCGCAGCTCGTCAACGACACCCTCGATCTCGCGCGTTTGCAGTCGGGGCGCGTCGCGCTGAACCCCGGCCTCGTCGATCTGAGCGCGCTGGCCGACGAGGTGGTCGCCCAGCTCGTGGGCGCCAGGGCGGAGTCGACGCTCGACGTGGTGGTGCACTATCCCGGTGACAGCTTTCGCCACGTTCGGGTCGACGGCCTGCGTCTGCGCCAAGTGCTGACCAATCTCGTCGGCAACGCTGTGAAGTTCACGCGGCAGGGCCAGGTCGACGTGACGATCTTCGGCCGCAACGCCGGCGTGGACCACGCAAAACTCACGTTTTCGGTGCGGGACACGGGCATCGGCATCGCCGCGGATCGACTCGACGCGATTTTTGAGCCCTTTGAGCAGGCGAACAGTCAGATCAGCACAGGTTTTGGCGGCACCGGGCTTGGGCTCCCGATCGCGCGCGGGCTCGTGACGGCGATGGGCGGCGAGCTGGTTGTGCAGAGCGTCGAGGGTCAGGGCACGTGCTTTGAGTTCTCGCTGTTGCTGCCGATCGTGATGACCGAGGAGCTGTTGGCGGCGCGCGCACGTCGGATCTCGCAGAACCGCAAGGCGCCACGCAGCCGCCGCCACGGCATGGCCGAGGCCTCGAAGCGCTGGAAGCAGACGCTGCAGAGCGCCACGCTGGCCCGCGCCTTGGTCGCAGACGATGACCAGATCGGTCGCCTCGTCGCCCGCGCGGGGCTCGTCGGCCTCGGCCTCGGCACGCAGCTCGCGTGTGATGGTCAAGAGGCGGTCGCCATGGCGCACGCGGGCACCTATGAGCTGGCGCTGATCGATCTGCACATGCCAAAGCTCGACGGGTACGAGGTGCTGCGCCAGCTCCGCGCGTTGCCGCGGCCACCGGTGCTCATCGCGCTCACGGCGGCAGACGCCGCCGACGTGCGACAGCTGGCGCAGCAGGCTGGCGCGGACGAGGTGCTGACGAAGCCCTTTGAGCCGGAGGATCTCGCGCGTCTGCTCGACGGCCTGCAGCCCGCGTGGTGGCGCCGCGACGTCGTGCGCGTTGGCGGACGCCCGGCGCGATTCCGACCCTAGCGCACGCTGAACCACGCCTCACGTTTCAGGCTATACTCTGGGCGCGAGGTGTCCCGTGTTGCTCAAGCGTCTGAGAACTTCCGGAAAAGGCGCGGCGATCGGGCTGACCGTCGCCGGCAACCAGGTCACCCTGCTCCACGACCCCGAGACCTGCCTGCCCGCCATGCTCGACGCGATCGAGGACGCCACCCGAGAGGTGCTCGTCGAGATGTATTGGTTTGCCTCCGACCGCACCGGCTGGGAGTTCGCTGAGGCGCTCTGCGATCGCGCCCGCGCTGGCGTGCGTGTGCAGGTCATCTACGACGCCGTCGGCTCGATCACGGCCGACGATCAGATGTTTCAGCGCATGCGGCGCGCCGGGTGCCACGTCGCTGAGTACAACCCGGTCGCGCCCTGGCGCGCGCGATTTCGCCTGGGCCTGCTCAACAACCGCGATCACCGCAAGATGGTCGTCGTCGACGGACAGGTCGCCTTGGTCGGCGGGGTCAATCTGGGCGATGAATGGGCCGCGAAAGGCGCCGGTGGCAAGGGTTTTCGCGACGACGTCATCAAGATCGCGGGACCGGCCGCGCAACGGCTCCAGGACGTCTTTCAGGTGACCTGGTCGGAGCTGACCGGCATGGACGCCAACGGTCATCCCCGTGGCAACAGCCCCTCATTGCCTCATCCCAGCAACAAGTCAGGGTCGCTGGTGCGCGTGCTGGCCAATCACTACCGCGATGAACGCAAGGCGATTCGACGCGACTATCTGGGCAGAATCCAGGAGGCGAAGCGTTACCTCTACATCACCAACAGCTACTTCATCCCCGACCGCAAGGTCAGGCAGAGCCTGATGGCGGCGGCGCGGCGCGGTGTCGATGTGCGTGTGTTGATGCCGGAGACCAGCGACGTACCCGCGGTTGATTTCGCCAGCCGCTGGCTGTGGGGCGGGCTGCTCGAGGGCGGCGTGCGGCTGTATCGCTTCAAGGGCCCTGTGCTGCACGCCAAAAGCGCCGTCAGTGACGACAGGTGGACGACCGTCGGCAGCTTCAACCTCGACAACCGCTCCTGGCGCACCAACCTGGAGCTCAACATCGTGATCATCGACGAGGCGCTCGCTCACTCGATGGTCGCGCGGTTTATGGCCGACCTCGACCTGAGCGACGAAGTGGACGCAACCGTCCATGGGCGCCGACGAGTTTGGCTGCGTCTGCTCGATTGGCTGTTCTTTCTGCTCCGTGCGCTGTTATAGGGACTAACTCAATCCCCGCCCCCCCGCCCTACGCCCGCTCACGCTCGGAGTTGTTCATGGCCACGCAGACTACGCCTCCCGTCTCGGTTGATCTCACCGGGATCAACGCCCTCGTCACCGGCGCAAACACCGGCATCGGTAAAGTCACCGCGCTAGAGTTGGCCCGGGCCGGCGCCGAGGTCACGTTGGCCTGCCGCACCGCCAGCAAGGCTGAAGCGGCGATGGCCGACATTCGCGCCGAGGTGCCGGGCGCGAAGCTGTCGTTTCTGGCCCTGGACCTCAGCGATCTCAGCCAGGTGCGCGCCGCTGCGGCCGAGCTGCTCGCCCGGGATGATCGCCCGCTGGACCTGCTCATTAACAACGCCGGGCTCGGCGGCGTGTCGGGCCAAACCGCTGATGGTTTCGAGACGCAGTTTGGTGTCAACCACCTCGGCCCCTTCCTCTTCACCCTGCTGCTGCTCGATCGGGTCAAAGCGGCCCCGGCGCCGCGGATCGTCAACGTGGCCAGCAAGGCGCACTACAAAGTACCCAAGGACGGCGGCATCGATTGGGCCGCGCAGACCCAGAAGACCGCCGGCGCGACGGGCTTTGCGGAGTATTGCGTCTCCAAGCTGTGCAACGTGCTCTTCAGCTTCGAGCTCGCCCGGCGGGTGCCCGAGGTGCCGGTCTACGCGCTGCATCCCGGCGTCATCGCCTCCGACGTGTGGCGCGCCATCCCTTGGCCTTTCCGGGGCTTGATCAAGCTGTTCATGATCAGCGTCGAGGAGGGTGCGCTGACGACCCTGCATTGCGCCACGTCTCCCGACGCGGCTGGCAAGACCGGGCTCTACTGGGACAGTCGTGAGCCCAAGACACCGTCCCGCCACGCGCGCGACACCGTCCTCGCCGCTGACTTGTGGCAGCGCAGCCTCTCGTGGGTCGGCCTGCAGGACGCTGACCCGACGGCGTAGCCCGCCACTGCTGGCGCCGGCTGAGACACACCGGCTGAGACACAGTCGTGACCATCGTCGTGTCGGGCGCCCCGCCGCCGATGTCGCAACTATGGCCATGGGTGAGCAGCTGTGGTCACCCCTTCTCCGCTCGATTTGGTCCGTGTTATCGCGTACGCTGACGACCGCGACAGGTCGATTTAAACCTAGACATTTCGAAGTGGACCGACGGTTGTTCATCGAAATTAGCACCCGAATAAGGGCGCTAATCGCGTGAAAAGTGTTGGAATCCCGACGCGCAATCAGGTAACGCTGATCGCGCGCTTGGGAGTGTGGGGGGGGGAGATGATGTCCAATTTGCGCTGTCGTGCCGACCGGGCCCGCTGGCTCGTGATGGGCGTTGCGTTGTGCGGCGTGTTCGTCGCCTGTGATGATGATCCCACGGACAAGGGGGTTCAAGGTGACGCGGTGACGCGGTGGCGCTCGACGTCGGCGCTGGCGACGTCGTCGTCGGCCTCGACTCAGCGGCGGCGCTCGACGTCGTCGCTGACGTGGCAGTCGCGGACGTCGCCGTCGCCGATGTGGTCGCCGCCGATGTGGTCGCCGCCGATGTCGTCGCCGACGGTGCCTCCAGCCAAGACGGCGCCCTGGCCGACGGCGCGACCGACGACGCCGCCACGGAAGACACCGGCTCTGGCGACACGGGCTTGGGAGAGGTCGTCGATCTAGACGCCAACCCGGTGGCTTGCAGCGCGAGCAGCGAGTGCCCGCTGCCCTCCGTGCCCTGTCAGCAGCGCCTCTGCCAAGCGGGCAGCTGCGTCTTTGTCGCCGCGCCTGACGCGTTGGTGTGCAACATCGGCTCCGCCTGCATCACCAAGAGCGCCTGTAGCGCCGGAAAATGCGTCACCCTCGCCGAGAAGAGCTGCGACGACGGCAGCGCGTGCACCGAGGACAACTGCAAGATCTCCACCGGCCTCTGCACCCACACGCCGACCAAAGCCGGGTTTGTGTGTGATGACGGCAACAAGTGCACCAAGACCGCCGAGTGCTTCAGCGGGGTCTGCGTGGCCCAGGGATTTTTCGCCTGTGACGACGGCAACCCCTGCACGACCGACTTCTGCGATCCCAAGACCGGCAAATGCCTCGCAAAACCGGGCTCCAAGGGCACCGCGTGCGACGACGGCAACACCTGCTCCTCCGGCGATACGTGCAGCGAGTTCGGCCTATGTGTTGGCGGCAAGAACACGTGCAGCTGCTCGACGACCGCCGATTGTGCGCTCAAGGAAGACGGCGACGCCTGCAACGGCACGCTCTTCTGTGAACCGACGTCGGGTACGTGTCAGGTCAACCAATCGACGGTGGTGGCCTGCCCTAAGCTCGCCAGCGGCGCGTGCCAGACGACCGCCTGCAACCCGGCGACGGGCAAGTGTCAGGTCGGTGATGTCGCTAACGGCGCCTCCTGCGACGACGGCAACCCGTGCACCACCCCCGACGAATGCGACCAGGGCGACTGCAAAGGCGTGAACAACACGTGTGGTTGTTTGAGCGACGCCGAGTGCAAGGGGCAGCAGTCCGGCGACCTGTGCGCGGGGCAGCTATTTTGCGACAAAAGCGCGGCGCCGTTCACCTGCAAGGTCAACCCGACGACCGTCGTGGTCTGCGCCACGGCGAAGGACTCCTACTGCAGCAAGAACACCTGCGAGCCGACCACTGGGCTGTGCAAACCGGTCGCCGAGCCCAACAAAGCGCCCTGCGAAGATGGCGACACGTGCACCACCGGAGATTATTGCCTCGCCGGCAACTGCAAGGCGGGCACGGACACGTGCAAGTGTGGCGTCGACAGCGACTGCGCCACGCTCGAGGACGGCAGCCTCTGCAACGGCACGCTGTTCTGCAATATCGGCACCGGCCAGTGTGAGCTGAACCCGGCGACCGTGGTGCAGTGCCCCACGCTCAACGACACGTATTGCATCCAGACTGTGTGCGAGCCCAAGACCGGCAAGTGCCAGATGACCGCGCAACACGAGACCAAGGCTTGCGACGACGGCAACGTCTGCTCGGAAGGGGAGATCTGTAGCAAGGGCGCCTGCACGGGCGGCACCAACGTCTGCAAATGCACCGTAGACGCCGACTGCAAAGACGACGGCAACCTGTGTAATGGCGTCTCGTTCTGCGACAAGAAGGTCGGCCAGTGCAAACACAACCCGTCGACAGAGATCACCTGCCCGAGCGTGGACGATGACCTCTGCTCGGTGAACACGTGCCTCGCCAAGACCGGCCAGTGCAAAGTGCTGCCGCGCAACACCGGCCTGGCGTGCGACGCGGACGGCAACGGCTGCACGAAGAACGACGTCTGCCAGGGCGGCACGTGCGTCGCCGACGTGAACACCTGCCAATGCCAGAAAGATTTGGATTGCGGCAAGTTTGAGGCCGACGACCTGTGTTCGAAGCTGTACTGCGAGCCGAAGAGCCATCAGTGCAAGCCCAACCCCAATACGCAGGTGGTGTGCCTGAAGTCGTCCGACGACCTGTGCGCGGCGAACGTGTGCCAAAAAGCGACCGGTAAGTGCGCTATGGAGCCGAGAAATCAAGGTCAGGCGTGCGACGCGGACGGCAGCAACTGCACGGTGGGGGATGCGTGTGACAAGGGTTCGTGCACCGCTGGCACCAACGCGTGTGGCTGCACGAAGGACGCGGACTGTAAGAGCAAGGAGGACGGCAACCCCTGCACCGGCACGCTGATCTGCGGCAACTCAAAGAAGTGCCAGGTCAACCCGGCGACGGTGGTGCTGTGCCAAGCGGGCTCGGATACGTCGTGCATCAAGAACACGTGTGACGCCAAGACGGGCCAATGCGCGCTGCTGCCCATCAACTACAAGTCGCCGTGCGGCAAGGGCACGTTGTGCTCTGGTGTGCCGCTATGTGATGAGAAGGGCGGCTGCAAAGGCGGCGTCGTGGTGGACTGTGACGACCACTCGCCCTGTACGGTCGACAGCTGTGATGACTACAAGGGCTGCCAGTACAAGGACGTGACGGGCGTGAGCTGCGACGACGGCAGCGTCTGCACGACCAAAGACCTCTGCGTGAAGGGCAAATGCACCGGCCAGTCGACGCCGTGTTTGGGCGGCACGCCGTGCACCCTCGACAGCTGTCATCCGCTCAAAGGCTGCCAATACGAGGCCAAGACCGGCAGCTGCGACGACGGCAACAAGTGCACCGATCAGGAGAGCTGCGTCGGCAAGTACTGCATCGGCACGGCGATCGCCTGCAATGACGGCAACCTGTGCACGACCGACAGCTGCAGCCCCACCAATGGCTGCGTGTTCACGGCCAACAGCTTTGTGTGCAACGACGGCGACCTGTGCACCAAGCAGGACGGCTGCAAGAGCGGCAACTGCGTTGGGTTGCCGCTGGTGGTCACGGAGGACTGCGCCGACAGCAACCCCTGCACCGATGAGTCCTGCAACGCCCTGAAGGGCTGCTTGTGGATCAAGACCACCAAGCTCTGTGATGACGGCGACCCTTGCTCGACGGGCGACATCTGCGCCAACGGCGTCTGCCAGAAGGGCGACGGCGCCAAATGCGACGACAAGAACGGCTGCACCGCCGACGCTTGCGACCCGAAAACTGGGGTTTGCAGCAACCTGCCGCTTGGCAGCACCGTGACCTGTGACGACGGCGACCCCTGCACGCTGGGCGACGTCTGCGGCGGTGGCGCGTGCAAGAGCGGCAAGGTCAACACCTGCGACGACGGCGACGGTTGCACCAGCGACTCGTGTAGCCCCACCAGCGGCTGCAAACACACGTTTTCCTCCGGCGGCACATGCGATGACGGCAACAAATGCACCAGCGATGACGGCTGCGTGCAGGGCAAATGCACGGGCACGGTGATCAAGTGCACCGGCGGCTCGGCTTGCACGGTCGACAGCTGTCACCCGCTGCTGGGCTGCGTCTACACGCCGGTCGATGAGCTCTGCGACGACGGCAACCCCTGCACTGCGAGCGATGCGTGCAAGAACGGCGTGTGCGTCGGCGTCGCGGCCACCTGCAATGACAAGAACCCGTGCACGGACGACACCTGCGCCGCCAAGGTCGGCTGCGTCTTCACGGCCAACAGCGCGAGCTGCGATGACGACGACCTGTGCACCAAGCAGGACGGCTGCGCGGGTGGCAAATGCGTCGGTTTGGCGCTGCAGCTCACGGTGGATTGCGATGACGGCATCTTCTGCACCGACGACCTCTGCAGCAAGACCGTCGGGTGCTACCACACCAAACCGAGCAAGCCCTGCAGCGACGATGATCTGTGCTCCACCGGCGACACCTGTAAAGGCGGCGCGTGTGTGGGCGGCACCGGGAACCTGTGCGACGACGGCAACAAATGCACGCTCGACAGCTGCACCAAGGGTAAGTGCACGTTTGCTATCCCGCCGCTCTATTATCAGTGCGACGACGGCGATCCATGCACGCTGGATTCACGCTGCGAGCTGGGCGTCTGCTACACATCGACGGCCGGTAAGCCGAACCCGAAGTACAACGCGTGCCCGATCCCCAAGGGCAACAGTGGCTACAACCAAGCCGCCAACTTCAAGACGTGGTGGGCGACGTGCTGCGACGCGGACGGCAAGTGCTGCGCTAGCGCGGACGATCGGTGCCATCAGAAGGACCTGGTGTTTGTTCAAGCGTGTAAGAACTGCGCGACGCACCTGAACGCCGTCTCGAACAAACTCAACTGCAACGACAGCAACCCCTGCACCAACGACACCTGTGTGGCCGGCAAGGGCTGTGTGCATACACCCGTCAGCGGCGCGCCGAGCTGCTCCGACGGCAAGCCGTGCACTGAAAAAGCCGCGTGTAAGGACAGCTCCTGCCAGAAGACCGTCGACAAGGTCTGCGACGACAACAACCCGTGTACGACCGATGTCTGTATCGCCGGCAAGGGCTGCAGCGCCGCGACGCTGCCGGACGGCGTGGTCTGCGAGAAGGGCGGCGCGGCGACCTGCAGTACACAAGGGGTGTGTAAGTCGGGGACGTGTGACGGCGCCACCGCGCGACCGTGGACCATCGCGACGCCGGGCAACCTGCGCAACTGCACAGAGATCGCCGCGATGAGTGATAATGGCTGGCTGCTCGTCGGCATGAAAGAGGTCGACGGGGTCAATCTGCCAGCGTGGATGCGGGTGCGCTACAACGGTTCTGTGCTGTGGGAGCGCACCCTCGACCACAAGGCCGAGGGGCAGCTGCTCGGCATGAGCGACGACGGCAAGGGCGCGTTTTCGGCCGTAGGGCGCACCAAAGACAACACGCTCGGCGGCAATGAGGGGCTCTTTGTGCGCTTTGGCGCCGATCAGCAGGTCACGCATCAGGTCGTGTTCGCCGGTTTGAAAGAGGAGCTGCTGCAGGGCATCGCCACCACGAAGGACGGCGGCCATGTGCTGGTTGGGCAGACCTCGTCAAAGGGCAGCGGTGGCGACGAGGGTTGGCTGATTCGGCTCGACGCCAAAGATCAGGTGGTGTGGGAGAACGTGGTCGGCTCCGTGGTGGATGACCAGCTCTTCGCCGTGGCGCTGCGCAGCGATGGCGGCGTCTTTGCGGCCGGAAACTCGGGCAACTACGCCGGTTGGCTGCTGCGCTACGACGCCGCCGGCAAGCTGGTCGGCGAGAAGCGGCATGGCGACAGCAAGACCAACACCTATCGCTTCGATGGCATCAAGCTGTGGTCGGATACCAGCCTCAGCACCACGGGCGACCGCCTGCGGACCTGGAACGACTCGCTCGACGCCGCCAGCGGCTTCACCATCAACAGCGCCGTCGCCGACATCGTGACGCGACCCAAGGGTGGCTATGGGCTGCTCAATGGCGGTATCCGCATCACCGACAGCAACCTGGGCGTGACGTGGACGGCGAAGACCAACCCGGGCGGTCAGCGCCGCGTCCTCGCGCCAGATGATGACAGCCTGATCGTCATGACCTCGGCCACCTGCGGGTTGGTTCGCACCGACGGCTTTGGCAACGTGACCTGCGGCGAGTCAGGCGAGTGTTACTTGAAGAGCTGGGCCGATTGCCAGGACACGGACGCGTGCACGAAGGCGGAGACGTGCGGCGCGGGCAAGTGCAGCAACGTCACGACCGTCTGCAACGACAACAAGGTGTGCACGTCTGACAAATGCGACAGCGCAAGCGGCAAGTGTATCTACACGCCGACCGATGGCGCCGCCTGCAGCTCGACCGACAGCGAGTGCGCGATCGAGGGCGAGTGTCTGGCTGGGGTTTGTTATAACGACAACGTCGTGGCGTGGACCCTGCAGTTTCTGCCCTTCTACGGGTGCTGTGGCGACAACAACAACAGCAGCAACGAGTACCAAGGCACGCGGCTGATGGCCGTGGCGCCTCGCGCCGATGGCCAGCTCTTTGTTGCCGGCCCCGGGTATAACCGCAACAACACCAACTCGCTGTACGGCAAGCTGGTTCAGGGCACTGCGGGTGTGCCGGGCAAGTACAACTCCACGAGCGGGGCGCGCTACAGCTACTTCGACCGCACCGGCGACAGCAACAGCACGTGGGCGACGGACTTCAGCGTCGTGGGTGCCGTCTCGTTCAAGAACCTCGTGAGCGCCGGTTTGTCGCGCTACAAGCTCCACAGCAGCGAGACCAAGTATGAGTGGCTCACGATGCTCCGCCTCAACAACGGCAACGGCAAGAGCCTGCGCCTCGGAGGCCACGACACCGAGCCGGTCGATATGGAGGCGACAGGCGACTACACAGCGGCGTCGCTGGCGCGACACAAGGACGCCGGCAAGTGGGCGACGGCGGTGTATTTCACCCAACACGGCGACGCCAACTCGCCGCTCGGCTGGGACTATCCGCCCAAGTTGCTGGGCACGGCGGTGCATCACATCGGCGATGACGACAAACCTGTCGGTCTCAGCCCGGTCGAGGACGGCAAGAGCGTCGTCGTCGCCGGTGATGTGCATACGAGCGCTGACAAGACTTGGCGCCACTACGCCGCGCGCATCGGCACCGACGGCAAGCTGATCTGGCAGAAGTCTTGGGATGTGGCGAGCTACTCGGCGCTCAAGGCCGTGGGCTGGAGCCAGCTCGGCGTCATCTTGACGGGGCAGAAGCGCGTCGTCATCTCCGGGACGACGGCCTACTTCATCTGGCTGCGACGGCTCGATTCGAGCGGCAACCTGCTCTGGGATAAGTCGTTGACGCCCAGCACCTACGACAACTACGGCTGGGCGGTGGTGCCCAAGCCGAGCGGTTTCGCGGTTGGCGCGGTGATCGAGAACCAGAACGCGCTGCTGCGCTTCGACAACGCTGGCGCTATGACCGGCGACAAGCGCTTTGGGGGTTGGACGGACAAGCGGCTGGAGGACTGGAAAGCCCTGCCAGACGGCTTTGTAGCGGCCGGCTGGAAGCAGTCGGGCTCTTCCTACCAAAACAAGTGGAAGCAGAACGGCTTCATCATCCGCACCGACCCTTTCGGCAACGCGCCGTGCGACAAGGTCGGCAAGTGCATGGGCAAGAAGTTCAGCGACTGCGACGACAACAATCCCTGCACCGGCGACAGCTGCGACGCCGCGGTGGGCTGCATTCACTTCGGCGTGAGCGAGGGCGTTGGCTGCCAAGATGGCGATCCGTGTACGGCGGGGAGCGCCTGCGCCAACGGCAAGTGCGCGGGCGCCACGCCGTTGGCCCAGGCGGCGGCGTGTGATGACGGCGACGCCTGCACCAAGAGCTCAAAGTGCAACTGGGCCAACAAGTGTGTGGGGACGGCCGTCTGTGACGACGGCAAGCCGTGCACCGCGGACGCCTGCAAGGACGGTCAGTGCACCCATTCGGCGATCAAAGCGGGCGACGCGTGCGACGACGGCGACTACTGCACCGAGACGACGACGTGCGACGCGCAAGCGGCGTGCAGCGGCGGCAAGCAGGTCTGCAAAGAGACCGTCGTGATCGACTAGCGCTTCAAGTGCAGCGGCGACTACAGCAAGTGGTCGTTCTCCGACAATAGCGGCACCCCCGTCGCGGTGGCGTGGGCGGTCGACAAGACGCCGAGCACGCCGACGCCGAAGGCTGAGGACTGCACGCTCAACCTCAATGACGGCACGAGCTACAACGCAGCTGGCGTGACCTTTAAGTTCAACAATCAGGCGGCGCCGTGGTCGCTGCCTGCGCTCGGGCAGGTCAAGGCCAGCCTGTGGACGTGGTTCGATGGCGACACCACGGCCGAGACCACGCACTGGCTCCGCGTGCGGATGGGCGACACCGTCGTGACGACGTGGGACCTCAAGGCGAGCCCGATCGCGGCCAAGCAGTGGGTGCAGCTAGAGGCTGATTTGACGGGCAAATCGCTGGCCGGATCGGCCTGGCTTGAGGGGGCGTTGCGGCCCGACAGCGCCGGTAACACCGGCGCCGGATGGTTCATTGACGGGGTGAAGATCGTGCATCGCGCACATCCGGATGGGCATCCTTGTGACTTCGACACCGACTGCAACGACGGCGACCAGTGCCGACCCGACCTGTGCATCAAGGGGCGCTGTGTCAACGACATCAAGCCTGGCCTGATCTGCGCGGACGGCAACGCGTGCACCGACAGCGACACCTGTGATGACAAGGGCGTCTGCCAGGCCGGCAAGTCCAAGGTCTGCACCGACAGCAACGCCTGCACCGACGACACGTGCGATCCCGCGACGGGCTGCATCTTCACGGCGACGACGGATGGCAAGACCTGCGACGACGGCAGCAGCTGCACCGTCGGCGAGAGCTGCCAAGGCGGGCTCTGTTTGGGCAAGGGCAAGTGCGACGATGACAACCCGTGCACGCTCAACGCCTGCGCGGCCGACGGCACGTGCTCCGCGAAGGCGTTGACCGATGGCATGTCATGCGATGGCGGTGGGACGTGCAAGCTCGGCGTGTGTGTCGAGAGCACCAAGCTGGGCTGGGCAAAACAGATCTCGGGCAACGGCCATCGGTACGCCGTCCTGCGTAACAATGGCGAGGTCTGGGGCTGGGGACTGAACAATGGTGGGCAGCTCGGCGATGGCACCAAGACGGCGAGCAGCAAGCCCATCAAGGCCTTTGTATCCGGCGCTATCGACGTTTGTGCCGGCGAGTATCTCTCCTGCGCGCTCACGGTTGAGTCGGGTGTTCGAAACGCGCGTTGCTGGGGTTTCAACCAGTACGGCATGGGCGGCGCCGTCAACAGCGGAGTCATGGCGAGCGCTACGCTCCTGCGCGGCATGCAGCATCTGCGCGACTTGGACACCGAGGATAGGAACACCTGCGGCGTTCGGATGGATGGCACGGTGTGGTGCGTGGGCCGAGGGTACTACGGTGTGCTCAATGGCGTGGCGAATACCCCGGACTCGTACCTCGCCGTCCAGGTTCCCGGGATCGCAGAGGCGGTGCAGGTCGCGGTGAGCAGTGACTCGGCGTGTGCGCTCAAAATCGACGGGACTGTCTGGTGTTGGGGTAGAAACAGCTACGCCGGCATGGGTACGGGCATCGCGGATAGCGATGTTCATAAGCCGTCCCAAGTGGCGACGCTCAGCGGCGTGCGACAACTCGCAGGCGGCAAGCTCGCGTACTGTGCGGTCAAGTTCGACGGGACGGCTTGGTGTTGGGGCACCGGTAGGTACGGCAGCCTCGGCGATGGCAACACGTCCGGCGGATCGAGCTACAGCGGACCGGCGCCCGTGAAGGATCTCACCGCTGCAGTTGAGGTCAGCATTAGCCTCTTCGTCGCTTGCGCCCGGCGCTCAAGCGGCGCCGTGTCGTGTTGGGGTTCCGGTGGCAATGGCAGCATCGGCAACGGCGAGAACACGACGCAGGGCACGGCTGGGACGACGGTCAAGGGTGTGACCGACGCGGTGGCTGTGCATGTCGACGAATACTCGGCCTGCGCGGTGACAGCCGACGGCTCTACGTGGTGCTGGGGCGCCGCCTTGCACGGCCAGCTCGGTGATGGCCAGACCACCACCAACAGCAATGAGCCTGTGCTCGTGACGGGGTCGAAGTGATGCGGCGCCAACCGCAGCGCCCGCGACACAGGAGGGTGGGGGGCCGCCTCGCAGGGAGGTGGATGGCCCGTTTCGCGCTGTGCGGGATCGTCGCTTTGGGGCTGGTTTTGTCGGCGTGCAGCGAAGATCCGACCGACAAGGGCGCCTCGGCCGCCGCCGTGCACAAGGACGCGCTGGTCGCCGATGGGAGCGTCCTCGGCGACGGCGCCGCGCTCGTGGACGGCGCGGTGACCGATGCGCTTGGTCACGACAGCGCGACGACCGACAGCGCGACGACCGACAGCGCGCTCGTGGATGTCGGCGAGAACGACAGCGGCCCGGCCGACGTGGTCGTGGACGTGCAGTTGACCGACGCGTCCGACAGCGCCGAGGACGCCCTGGCTGACGCGGATGATGCGGCCCCCGGCGACGCGCCCGACAGCGCGAGCGCCGATGCGGCGGTGGATGTGGCCGCCGACGTGGCGCAGCTCGCCTGCAAGACACACACCGATTGCCCCGAATCGACGGGGCTCTGCGTGACGATGGCTTGCGTGAGCCAGCTCTGCACCGTCGTGCCCGTGGATGAGGGCTTGAGCTGTAAGCCCGGCACCGCGTGCGTCACCGCCGCCGCCTGCCTGAGCGGTAAATGCGTCACCCAAGCCGTGAAGGACTGCGGCGACGGCAACAGCTGCACGGCCGACAGCTGCACGACCGCCACGGGCACCTGCGCCACCGTCGCCACCAAGGACGATTTCGCCTGCGACGACGGGACGCTCTGCACCAAGACGGCGACCTGCTTTCAGGGCGTGTGTATCGGCAAAGGCCAGCTCGACTGCGACGACAGCGACCCCTGTACGCTGGACGCCTGCGACCCCAAGACCGGCATCTGCCTGCATCCGCCGCTGAAGACCGGCGCGCCGTGTGACGACGGCAACAGCTGCTCAAAGGGCGAGACCTGCGACGCCAAGGGCCAGTGCGGCGGCGGCAACAACACCTGCAAATGCTCCACAAGCGCGGACTGCAAGGCCCTCGAAGACGGCGACCTGTGCAACGGCATCTTGTACTGCGACCCCAAGAGCGGCACGTGTTTGGTGAACCCGGCGAGCGTGGTGGTGTGTGACGACGTCGCGACGGGGCCGTGCCAAGCCAACCTCTGCGCGCCCGCGACCGGCAAGTGCGCCGTGGCTAACAAGCCTGGCGGAGCGGCGTGTGACGACGGCAACCCGTGCACGACGCCAGACGAGTGCCACAAAGGGTTGTGCGAGGGCCTCTCGAACACCTGCCAGTGCGTCTCGGATTTCGACTGCAAGTCGTCCCAGACGAGTGACCTGTGCGCGGGCCAGCTGGTGTGCGCCAAGAGCCAGAGCCCCGCGGTCTGCGTGGTGAACTACAGCAGCAAGGTGACGTGCAAAGACGACGGCGACACGGCGTGCAGCAAGAACACCTGCGACCCCCAAAACGGGGCCTGCAAGCTGGTGGCGCAACCAAACGGCAGCAAGTGCAGCGATGGCGAGGTGTGCACGGTGGCCGACGCCTGTTTGGCGGGTAAATGCAAACCGGGCAGCGACACGTGCGCCTGCACGCAGGACAGCGACTGCGCCAAGCTCGAGGACGGCAACCAGTGCAACGGCGCGTTGTTCTGCAACCTGGGCAGCGGTAAGTGCGACGTCGACTTGGCGTCGGTGGTGACCTGCCCGACCGACAAAGACACGGTCTGCGCCGCGGCGGCGTGCCAATCGGCGACGGGCAAATGCGAGCTGCTGCCCCGCAACGACGGCGCGAAGTGCGATGACGACAACAGCTGCACGACCGATGACGCCTGCGTGGCCGGCAAATGTCTGGCCAAGACCAACACCTGCGCCTGCACAGCGGACGCGGACTGCGCCAAGCTTGAAGACGGCGACGCTTGCAACGGCCTGCTCTACTGCAACCTCGCGAGCAAAGAGTGCCAGCTCAACCCGACCACCTTGGTGACCTGCCCGACCGTCGACGACGGCTTCTGCCAGGTCAGCACCTGCATCACCAAGACCGGCAAGTGCCAGCTCATCCCGCGCAACGACGGCAAGACGTGTGACGCCGACGGCAGCGCGTGCACGACGCCGGACGTCTGCAACGGCGGCGCCTGCCAAGCTGGACCGAACACGTGCCAGTGCCAGAGCGACAAGGACTGCGGCAAGTTTGAGGCGGACGACCTGTGCAGCGCGCTGTACTGCGATCTGCTGCTCAACCAGTGCAAACCCGATCCGACGACGGCGGTGTATTGCGCCAAGGTCAACGACACGGCTTGTGCGACCAACACGTGTGACATCAAGACCGGCAAGTGCGCTGTCGTGCCGAGAAATCAGGGTTTGGCGTGTGACGCGGACGGCACCAACTGCACCAAGGGTGACGCCTGCGACGCCGGCAAGTGCGGCGCTGGGTTGAACGTCTGCCAGTGCCAGGTCGACAAGGACTGCGCCGCGCTGGAAGACGGTGACCCCTGCAACGGCACGCTGGTGTGCAGCCAGGCCAAGACGTGCGTGGTCGACCCGAGCACCGTGGTGACGTGTCAGAACGCCGGCGACGACAATCCGTCGGGGGAGGCGGTCTGCAAGCGCAATCAGTGTGATGCGAAGACCGGAAAATGCGCCGTGTCGCCAGCGAACCCGAACACGATCTGCGGCAAAGGTACGCTGTGTTTTGAGGCCCCAGCCTGTGACGCCAGCGGCGGCTGCAAGCAAGGCAAGGCGATCCCTTGCGACGACGGCAGCACCTGCACGACCCAGGACCTCTGCGTCAAGGGCGTGTGCACCGGACAAACCAAGGTCTGCGATGGCGGGACGCCGTGCACCAACGCGAGCTGTCATCCGCTAAAAGGCTGCGAATACGAGGCGCGTAAGGGCAGCTGCAGCGATGGCGACAAGTGCTCCGTGTCTGGCGAGTGCGTCGGCCTGCAGTGCGTGGGGGTGCCGTTGGTGTGTGGCGACAACAACCCGTGCACGACCGATGGGTGCGTGAAGGGAAAGGGCTGCGTCTTCACGAATAACACGGCGACCTGTAACGACGGCAACCTGTGCACCCAGAAGGACGCCTGCGCTGGCGGCAGCTGCGTCGGATTGCCGCTGCAGACGACCGTGGACTGCGACGACAGCAACGTGTGCACCTACGAGAGCTGTGACAGCAAGGTCGGCTGCACGCATCAGCCCGTCTCCGGGCCTTGCCAAGACGATAACCTCTGCAAGACGGGGGATACGTGTATTGGCGGGGCGTGCAAAGGTGGCGACACGACCAAGTGTGATGACGGCAACCACTGCACCAAGAACGTGTGTGACAATGACACGGGCGGCTGCACCCACAGCATCGCCACCGGCTCGGAGTGCTCGGACGGTAACCCGTGCACGACGCCCGACGCGTGCTCCGATAAAGGCGTCTGTGTCGCCGGAAAGCTCGCGGGCTGCGATGACGGCAAACCGTGCACCAAGGACGCCTGCGATCCAACGGCCGAGGTGGTCTGTACGCACGCGCCGTTGTCGGGCGGGTCGTGTGATGACGGCAACCTGTGCACCGAGAACGACGTCTGTGTGAAGGGCGACTGCACCGGCAGCAAGAAGGCCTGCACCGAGGGGACGCTGTGCACGATCGACAGCTGCCATCCGACCAAGGGCTGCAGCTACCAGACCCTCGTTGGCGCCTGCGACGACGGCGACGCGTGCACCACGGCTGACACCTGCAAGGGCAAGGCGTGTGTGGGCGCGACGCTGGTGTGCGACGACAAGAATCCGTGCACGACCGACAGCTGCAACAAGACCTCGGGCTGCTTGTTCTTGAACAACGCGGCGACCTGCGACGACGGCGACAAATGCACGGTCAAAGACGCCTGCTTGAATGGCTCGTGCGCTGGCAAGCCGCTCGCGACGACGGCGTGCAGCGACGGCAACAGCTGCACCGACGACAGCTGTGACAAGGTGAAGGGCTGCGTCAGCGTGCACAACACGGCGTCTTGCGAAGACGGCTACGCCTGCTCGTCGGGAGACACCTGCAAACTTGGCGTGTGTATCTCCGGGACCACGAGCCCGTGCACCGATGACAGCCCCTGCACGACCGACTATTGCTCGGCGATCTACGGCTGCACCTACGTCAAGTTGAAGGACGGGACGGCGTGTGAGGACGCCAACCCGTGCACCGTCAACACCGCGTGCAAGGCCGGCAAGTGCGAGGCGGCAGTGAGCGGCAACGGCGGCGTCCTGAGCTGCGACGACAAGAACCCGTGCACGAGCGACCTGTGCTCCGTGACGGCTGGGTGCACCCACTCGCCAGCGTACCAAGGCTCCCCGTGTTCCGACGGCAAGCCGTGCACCGGCGCCGCGACCTGCCAGAGCGGCACCTGCACCAAGACCAAGGACAAGGACTGCGACGACCACAACGCCTGCACGACCACCAAGTGTGTGCTGGGCAAGGGCTGCGAGACGACGGCGTTTGCAGAGGGTAGCGTCTGCGCGTCGGGTGATTCTGCGGCGTGCACGACGGCCGGCATCTGCAAGTCGGGCGTCTGCGAGGGCGCGTTGGCGCGGCCGTGGGTGCAATCGGTCACGGGAACGATCCGGAGCTGTCGTTCGGTGATCGCCCACAGCGTGAGCGGCTACTTGCTCACCGGGCGCCGCGACAACGGCACGAACTGGGAGGCGGCGTGGGCGCGGGTGCAGTTCAACGGCGCGCTGGTCTGGACGGAGTCGCTGCCATCGAAGGGCGACGCGCGGCTGCTCGACGCCTCAAGTGACGGTGACGACACCATGGCGGCGGTCGGCAGCACCAAAGACACCGCCGCGAGCGACGCAGACGGGCTCTTCATCCGGATCGATGGTCTGGGCAAAATCGCCGCCAAACAGGTCTTTGCGCTGGGGACAAAGGACGATGAGCTCTGGGGCGTCGCGACCGAGAGCTCCGGCGGTCACGTGCTGGTCGGTCGCACGTGGTCGAAGGGCCTCGGTGGCTCGGAGGGGTGGCTCATCCGGCTCGACAAGGACGACAAGGTGGTGGTCAACGTGACGCACGGCACCTTCACCAACGACGCCCTCAACGACGTGACGGTGCTCTCCGATGGCACGGCCGTGGCGGTGGGTGAGGTCGGCTTCTACGGCGGCTGGATCGCGACCTTCGACGCCAAGGGTGCGCTGCTCAAACAGGTCTACGATGGCAGCGAGAAGGCCGACGAACAGCACTATCAGCGCATTCGCCGGCTGAGCGACGACGTGCTCTACGTCACCGGCAGTCAGTCGCTGCGCACCTTCAACAGCAAGCTGGAGCTGCAGACGGCGCCCAAGATCAACGGCAGCGTCGACGACTTCATCGCGCGGCCCAAGGGTGGTTTTGCGCGCACGTACAACGGCGCCACGGCGCTGCTCGGCACGAAGTACGAGGTGAACTGGACCACGACCGGCAACCCCGGCGGTGGTCGCCGCACGTTGCTCGCGCCCGATGAGGACAGCCTGCTCATCCTCGGCGAAGACAGCTGTGGCTTGGTGCGCACGGACGCGTTTGGCAGCACGACGTGCGCTGAGTCGGGCGCGTGTCGCGAGAAGACCTACACCGATTGCGTCGACAACTCGCTCTGCACGCAGGGGGACACGTGCAAGGCCGGCAAGTGCGCCGTGACCAACACCGTCGTGTGCGACGACAAAAACGCCTGCACCCAGGACGCCTGCGTCGCGACGACCGGCAAGTGCGGCTTCACGAAGTTGACGGGGACCGCTTGCAGCAGCGTCGACAGCGCGTGTTCGGTGGCGGGCAAGTGCGACGCTGGTACGTGTTTTGGTGACAGCGTCTTGGCTTGGACCCGCACGTTCCTGCCCTTCTACGGCTGCTGCGGCGACAACAACAACGGCAGCAACGAATATCAGGGCACGCGGCTGACGGCGGTGGCGCCGCGGGATGACGGTCAGATCTTCACCGCGGGACCGGCCTACAACCGCCAAAACGTCAACGCCATCTATGGCAAGCTGCTGCATGGCACGGGCGGCACCGCTGGCAAATACGACTCGATCAGCGGCGCGCGGTATTCGTTCTATGACCGCAAAGACAGCACGAACGACGCCTATGCGGATGAGTACAACATCTACGGCGCGGTGTCGTTCAAGACGCTGACCAGCTGCGCGCTCGCCCGCTATCGCTATTGGACCTTCGCCAGCAACAAGTGGAGCTCGGTCTACTTCACCAAGCTGATGCCGAACGCGTCGAACGGCAAACACCTGACCTTGGGCGACAAGGACACGGTCCCCGTCGCTATGGCGCCATTTGGCGACAACGAACAGGCGTTTTCGCTCGCCAAGCACAAGGTCGCTGGCGCGTGGACCCACACCGTTTTTGTCACCCGACACGCGCTGTCGACGTGGAACATTGGCCAGTACGGGACGCCGTCACTGGTCGCGACGTGGAGCCACAAGTTCGGCGACAACGACGAGCCGGCCGGCATCGACGCGGACGCTGCTGGCGGCGCGGTGGTGGGTGGCCGCACGTATGACAACGCGACCAAGACGTGGCGCCACGTGGTCGCGCGCGTCGGTTCAGACGGCAAGCTGAAGTGGTCGCAGCCGTTGGCGATCGTTGATGACTCGGTGCTCAAGGGCATCGGCTGGACGCAGGGCGGCGCGGTGGTGACGGGGCAAAAACGCCAGATCGTGAGCGGCACGGCGACGTATTTTGTCTGGTTGCGGCGGTACGACGCCGACGGCGTATTGAAGTGGGATCGCTTGGTGGCGCCTGCACCCAAGACCGCCTACGGCTTCAAGGTGATGGGGCGAAGCGTCGGGTTCGCGGTCGGCGCCTGGATCGACGACACCGGCAGCAAGAACGCGCTGCTGCGGGTGAGCGAGTTGGGTCACGTGATTGGGGATAGACGGTTCGGCAACACGATCTACGACTGGGCGCCGTTGGCGGATGGCTATGTGGGTGTGGGCTACAAGCAGACAGGCTCAAGCTATCAAAACAAGTGGAAGCAGTACGGCGTTGTGGTCCGCACGGATCTGTTTGGCAACGCCTCCTGTGACGACGTTGGATCCTGTAAAACCAAGGCTTTCGCGGACTGCGACGACGGCAACGCCTGCACCACGGACACGTGCGATGGCGCCAAGGGCTGTGTCCACGCGAGCCTCGCCGATAAGCTCGCGTGTGCCGACGATGGCAAGATCTGCACGTTGGACTATTGCTCGGCCGGCGAGTGCAGTCATCCGGCGGACAAGGACGGGCTCCCCTGTGAGTCCGACGGTCAGGACTGCACGGGCGATCTCTGCAAGTCGGGCGTGTGCGGTCACGCCGCCGCGGCCGATGGCGTGAGCTGCGAGGACGGCCAGCCGTGCACCGAGAAGGACACGTGTAAGTCGGGAAAATGCAGTAAGGGCAGCTCGCTAGCGCAGTACACCGCTTGTTCGGATGGCAGCAAGTGCACCAAGAACGGCAAGTGCGACGCGAATGGCTTGTGTCGACTGTCGCCGGTCTGCAACGACGGCGACGCCTGCACCGCCGACACCTGCGCGACCGACGGCGCGTGCAGCTTCGCGGCCATGAAGACCGACGCGGCCTGCGACGATGGGGACTATTGCACCGAGAATACAGCCTGTGATGCGTCTGGCGCCTGCGTCGGCGGCACGTTCGTTTGCATCGAGACCGTGGTCGGGGCGCTGCCGATGGACTGCACCACCGATACGACGGGTTGGACGCTCAACGGCGACGGCGGCTCGACCTGGGCGATCGACGGCACGCCGAGCGATGTGAAGCCGCACACCGGCGCCTGCACGCTCAACTTCAACGACGGCACCAAGTATTCAGGCAACGCCTTCGCCGAGACGCCTCACAAGCACGGTCCCAAGTACTTATTCGGCCAGCTTAAGCTGCGCTGGTGGAGCTATTTCCACGCCGACCTGGCCGCCGAGGCGGATCATGAGACCCGCACGGTCGAAGTGTTCCGGGGCTTCTCGCGGCGGCGCACGGTGACGCTTAAGTCGAGCTACGATCTGGGCAAGTGGGTGCAGCTCGAGACTGACCTCTCGGCTTGGCGCAACAGCGGGCCTAACGGCAACTTCATTCGCTGGACGTTTGCCAAGGACGGCGACATTAACGTCGGCAAAGGCTGGTTCGTGGACGACGTGGCGTATGTGCATCAGGTGCACCCCAAGGGCGAGCCGTGTGTGTTCGACAATCAATGCAATGACAGCGACCAGTGCACCAAGGACGCTTGTGTGGCCGGCTACTGCCAGAACGTCATCGACGTGGGGGGGGCGTGCAGTGACGGCACCGCCTGCACCTTGGACGACGTCTGCACCGCGGAGGGGGCGTGTGTCGCCGCGAAGACCCTGGTCTGTGAGGACGATGACGTGTGCACGGACAACGCGTGCCACAAGAACACGGGGTGCTATTTCCCCGGCGCGAACGCAGGCGCCTCGTGCGATGACGGCGACGCTTGCACTGCGAGCTCAGTGTGTGACGGCGGCCAGTGTTACGCCAAGACCGGCTGCGACGACCACAACCCTTGCACCACCGACGCGTGCGGCAGCGGCCCAGCGTGCAGCCACAGCACCGTGGCGGACGGTGGGCTGTGCGGCGGCTCAGGGGTCTGCGTATCCGGCAGCTGCGTCGCACCGGCTTCGGGCTGGGCCTCGGCGATCGCCGGCAAACGCCTGATGTGCGCCCTGCTCGCTGGCGGCAAGCGCGCCTGCTGGGGGTACGGCAACTATGGGTTGCCGACTGGCGCCAAAGCGCCGAACACGTACAGCCCGACGACGCTGCCGGGACTCTCAAACGTTCAGGCGATCGCGCTGGCGAATTACGCCGGATTCGCGCTGCACACCGACGGCACGGTCAGCTCTTGGGGCGCCTCGAGTGAGGGGGTGCGCGGCGACGGCACGTCGAGCTATTCGCCGAGCCTGCTCGGAAAGATCGCAGGTCTGACCGGCGTGCGCTCCGTTCACGCCAGCTCCTACACCGCCTGCGCCGTGAAGAAGGACGGCACGGCGTGGTGTTGGGGGCACAACTTCTACGGCCAGATCGGTGACGACAGCAAGACGTCGCGCGCCGTGCCGACGAAGGTGGAGGGGCTGACCAACGTGGCGACGATGGGGCTTGGTGAGCGGGCCACGTGCGCGGCGCTGGTCGACGGCACGGTCACGTGCTGGGGCAACAACGCGTACGGTCAGCTCGGCGATAACTCGATGACAGAGCGGCTCAAACCGCAGACCAAGGTGTCCGGGCTGACGGACGTGGTGCAGCTCGCCAACAACTTCATCGCGCCGTGTGCGTTGAAGAAGGATGGCTCGGTGTATTGCTGGGGCTTTGGCGCGGATACAGGCGATGGGACCTCGGCCAACGCGCTGGTGCCGGTGTTGGTGAAGGGGAGCAAGTGAGGGTCAGGTATTATCACTTTACACTTTCGTGGCGTACCTCCGATGGCTGCGAGTCGAGTCCTCGGGCTTGTATGTCCATGAGGAAATGCGGATTTTTGGCGATTGGAGGGGTAGTGCTGTCTTGAATGTGTGAGACTGTAGGCTTCATAAATGCAACGGTAGGCCTAGCGACACAAACGCTGCTCGGGCATCACGCTCAAGGCGTTGGAACGAGGGGAGTTGGCGGAGGACTGACCAATCATCGACCAAGTCAGCGAGGCGATGTGCGCGCTTAGAGGGGTTGAAGCGCTGGGCGCGACGTCCCTTGGCTCCACTCGCGACGACGAGGGCTTGGCGGAGGACCGACTTTGGGTCGGCGATCGTCTCCCAAGCATTCACTGGGGGTAGGCCGAGCGGGATCGTGCCGGAGGGTCGCCCGGCTGCTTCACGCAAGGCAGCCTCGCTCAGCAATAGCCACGCCTCCTGCATGCGCACTGGAACGACGCAGACGTGGGGCAAGCCGGTTAGGTTCGCTTCGCCGACCGCGGCACCCACCTCGCGATATCTGTGGTCAGCCGCTTGATTCTCGGCGTCCCGGTGCACCAGAAGAATCTGGCACGGGTACATCTCGACCGCACATGCCAACCGCTGCGCTAGTTTTCTTGGCGACTGCGGTAGACCACGCAAATCCCCCCAGTGAAGCTCCACGGGTGTGGGCGACAGCTGCCCGAATAGCCAGCGGATGATGGGGAGTAGAACCGTGTCGGATGATCCGTCCGTGACGAGCGTCGCCTGGATCGTCATGCTTTCGTTTCCGTCGCCAAGAACGGCATGACGAGCTGCAGATCCTTGCGCTGGAGTACCCGCGTTGGAGCGCCGACTCGTCCGCTTGCCACATCCATCTCGATTACGGCGAATGGGTTCAAATAGCTCAGCAGATCGCCGCGACTCACGACCGCCTCGTCCTCACCCAGCTTGCGCCAAGTTCTGGGCAGACACCGAATCGCAAGTCGAGACTCCTCTTGTGTGTCACAGATGATCGGAACCGCGCGGGCCACAAGAAGCGCAGAATCATCCACGCAGGCCACCACTGACGGAGAGTGGGTGTTGATGATCACTTGTCTCAGCGGGTTGTCCGCATCGACCGGCAACTCGACGTCGACCGCGAGATCGCCGAGTAGTCGAATGACCGCCGGGATCCGCAGTGGGTGCATCCCATTCTCCGGCTCCTCCAGACAAAGAAGGCCTCGATTCCGCGGATCAGCCTCCATCACCGTGAGCGCCAGAAAACGCAGCGTGCCGTCGGAGAGCACGCTGGCGACGTGCTCTGTATTATGCCGGTCCGTCATCACAATGCTGAGCAGTTGGCGCTTCTCATCGACATCCACCGTGACGCGCCGCACGTTTTCAACGAGCTCTGAGAGTCTGTTGGCTACCTGCGCGTAGACGTCGATTGCGCCACCCTTCTCGACGCGTTCCGCGGCTTGCGCGAGGGCGTACAGCGTCGCCGGGAGGTGTGCGCCGTCAGAGCCGATCGTACGCGGCGCGTTGAAGCTATCGGGCGCTCGTAAGGCTGACGGCTCAAGCTGTAGACGAGTCCAACCCGTCATCTCTTGTTTGGCGAGCACGAGCGTTCGATGCTCTGCGGCGTTGTTGACCGATGAGAGCATCGTGCGCGGCAGGCTTGACGCATGCACTCGGCGGGGCCTTCCTCCGCCTCGGCCACCGATGCTGTCGGCATGCAGGGAAACGACTGAAAAGTCGCCCTCTTTCTCTGTCGAGATGTAGGCGCTTGAACGCCGACCCTTCACCACAGAATCTCGCCAAATTTTCTCGTGTGGAAATGGCAAGTTCTGCTTCGCGAGTGACCGATTGATATGCACCATGCTCTCATGAACGACTTCGAGCGTGCCGATTGAACGGACGCTGGCGTCGGCTCGATACCGAAGTCCCAGCTCGTACCGAAGAAACGTCATGGAGGCCTTGGCTGGTTGCCCAAGCGCGTCTTCGCCCTCCTCAGGGATGAGAAACTCGACGAGAAAGTTCATGCTCTTTGTGGTTTGATTTCCAACGCGGCGAAACAAGCTAGCGACGTCGCCGTGCCGTGCGTCTCCGCCGCGCACCTCCTTTACCGCTTCCATGAGCGGTGTGTTCGCCAGCGCTGACAGAAACGCGATGGCATCGAACAGGTTCGACTTCCCGACGCCGTTGGCACCGGCCACACAGGTAAAAGGCCCGAACCGGACGTCCACGCCGTCGAGATTCTTGAAGCCATCCACCTTGAGGCGGGTCAACATTGCGTTGTCTCCTTGCGGTTCAGGGGTCTTGTCTCGCTGCGCCATCTGCGGATCACGCGGGAACATCGGTCTCGGCGCGGGATCTGGTCTCGGCTCCTCAAGAACTCCGTGAATCTACGCGCGTTGGAGAATACCACGCAAGATCTGGTGCCGAGAATGCGGTCCGGCCGCGACCGCCAGACCCTACGCCCGCAACCGCAACGAAATAGCCCCCGCGACCCCAATCACCGCGCTGCCGACCGCGCTCACGCCGAGCAGCCGCCCGCCCTCGACATCGCGCGTCAGCGTCGTCACCGCCCACCACAGCGCCGGCGTCACCACGACGCTCTGCAGCCACACCTGCCACGCGCACGCTAGCCGGGCCTCGCGGTCGAGGCCACGCCACCGCGTGCGGATGATGCGCATGGTCCACATCGGCGCCCAGACCATGGTGATGCTGAGAAAGGTGATGAGGCTCAGATCGAGCACGTGGTCGAAGCGCTCGCCGCTGTGCCCAGCCCAGGCGCCAGCGATGCGCTCGCCGACGAGCAACACGACTGCGCCGGCGATGACGAGCCACCAAGGCCGCATCAGCTGCGTCGCGCGCAGGGGGCGCACCGGGGGAAGGGTCGGCGCTTGTGGTGCGTCGGGCTGCGGCGGCAGGTCCGTCAGGGGCTCAGTGGCCACGCAGCGCCGCGATGAGGCGCTCGGCCTCGGCGAGTCGGGCCCAGTCCGGGCCGCTCGGATCGGGGGTGCACGTGGCGCTCGCCGCCAAGATCTCGCCCTGAAAATGCGGCGCGGCGACCGCGGCCAACCGGGTCGCGGCGACGGGCACCTCCAGCAAGTGCAGGTCCGGCGCGGCCTTGCGCAGGGCCACATCGCGCAGGCCGTCTCGCACCGCTAAGGCCTTGGCGCCGCCGTTGCCCGAGGCCGCGCGGATGGCGTCAGCCCGGCGTTTTCGCGCGCTGCCGATGCTGAGCGGTTGCAGCTCCGTCGCCGTGGCTGAGGTCGGCAGCTGCGCCGCGCTCGCGCCGGGTCGATGGCTGGGCAGCCGCCACGCCGCGCCGAGCAGCGTGATCAGCCGCGCCTGCGGGGTCGGCGCCCGTCGCGCGGCTTGGCGCAGCGCCGCGACGAGCAGCAGCGCGTGTACCCCGGTGCCGCTTGGGCTCGGGTCGACCAGGGTCATGTCGGCGGCGGCGAGCGAGAGGCCGTCCCACAGCGCGTCGGGATGCACGCCGCGATCGAGCGCGGCGCGCACCTCGGCCTCCAGGGCGTCGCCACGCGCCAAGCGGGCCAGCTTGCGCAGGGCGCGGCTCTCGCTCATCTGGCGGATGCCCTGCTGCCAGCGCTCACCGGCCTGCGCGACCAGCTTCTGCTGCCGAGCGAACGCCTGCATCGCCGCCGGTCTCGGCGGCGCCTGCCACGTGCCGGGCGGCTGCAGCCGGCTCGCGACCTGGTCGAGCACCGCGTCGGCGGCGTGCCACTTCACCGTGCGCAGCAGATCGAGGCTGGCGACGATGAGGTGCGCGCTGTGGCCACCAAACCCGTCGTCACGCGCGGCCATCCGCAGCAGCTCGGCGGTGACGGCCTCTTGGCCCCAACGCTGATGCAGCGCGCGCACGTGGATGCGCACCTGGTCGGCGTGTAGCGCGTCAAAGTGGCCTCGCAGCGCCTCGGACAGCTCGCTCAGCGAGCGCCCAAGCATCTCCCGGGGCACCGGCTGGCGCGGCGGCATAGCCTTCCAGGCGAGTCGATGCGCCACGCTCAGATCGACGGCGCGAAACAACGCCAGCAGGCGCTCGTTCGGCGCCAGCTCGCGCTCGATCGCGAGCACCGCGTGCAGGGCGAGGCCGCCGTGCACGTCACCGTCGACCTCGGCCCAGTGCTCGACCAGGGCCGCGCGCAGCTGATCGTGGGAGAGGCCGCGTTCGATCAAGCTCGCCGCGCACGGCAGGGCGTTGTCGGGCGTGGCCGTCTGCAGCGCTGTGACGGCCTCTGCGATGGTGGGGCGCCGCGACTTTGGCGGCTTTTTACCCGGATTCCCGGCCTTGTCGCGGTCGCAGCCAGCCAATCCGACTGTGCCCAATCCGACGGCACCCAAGCACGCGCTCGCGCGGCGAAAGAACGTGCGGCGTGTCCACACCGCCGGCTCGGGCGTGCAGATCGGGCTCGACGGTCGGCGCATGGTCACCCCGCTCGCTGGCCAAAGAGGCTCGGCGCTACGTCGCGCGTCGGGCTGCCCTTGCCCTGCAGATAGGCCACAAATCGGTCGTGAATGTCCGGCACCGTCGACTTCTTCACCGCCGCCAGCCCAACCAAATGTTTGCCCCAGGCGTGCACTTTGGGGGTGTCCGAGAAGATGCCCAGCTCCGGCCACAGCGCCTCAAGCCAGAGCAGACGCTGCAGCGCTGGCGCGAGGGCCGTGTCGATCAGGCTGAGTGTTTTGTCGGCGAAGAACGGGCCGTCGCCCAACCCAGCCTCGAAGCGGGCGAGCGCGGTGCGGGTGGCGGCGAGGTGGGTCTGCAGCGCCTCGTCATCTTTGGCCATCGACAGCTGATAGCCGGCCATGAGCAGCGCCGAGCCATACTCGATCCAGGCGCGGTGCAGGCCACGGGTCAGTGGGTCGCTCGGGTGCAGGCGGCCAAGGCCAGCCTCGTCGGAGACCTCGTCGAGGTACTCGTTGATGACGGCGGACTCAAAGAGCACCGTCTGCTCGCCGTCTTCTTCCACCAGCAGCAGCGGCACCTTGCCGAAGGGCGAGATCGCCAGGAACCACTCGGGTTTGTCGAAGAGATCGATGTAGCGCGTCTCGTGCGCCAAGCCTTTGTGCTGCAGCGTGATGGCCGACCGCTGCACAAAGGGGCACAGGTCGAAGGAGACGAGGGTGTGGGTCCGCTTGCTCATGGTCGCTCCAGGGTACATCAGAGTCGGAAGGTGTCCGGGCCGGTTGGGGCCATACCTAACCCCCCCATCCCGCCGTTTATTCGCCGTCTAAGCGGTGCGCTCCCGGCCGCCAAGCAACAGGTACAGCCCGCCCAGCGCGGCCACCACCAACCCCGCGATGAGCTGCGCCCAGGCCCAGCCGATGACGCCAGGCTCCAGCACCGACACGCTCGGATCCTTGGGGTCGACAAACACCTTGATCTTCTCGCCGACGCGATGGGCGCGCACCGGATCGCCCTGACCACCGGCGAACCGCACCTGGCGGCTGGTGTGCCAGGCGCCGCCTGCCTTGTAGTGGTAGGCGAAGAGCTGCTCATAGCGGTCCGGCTCGCGGCTGACCAGCTCGGATTTGCACAGCGTGACCTCGCCGTCGACCGGCTGCCAGTGTTGCGCCTCGGCGTCCCGGGCGACGCGCTGTCCGATCCATCCCGCGAAGCCCACGCCGGCGATGAGAAAGGCCATGCCCGCGAGCTGGCCGCGGATCCGGCTGCGTTTGGCGACGGCTTGGTCGGCCGGCGGCGCGGTGTCGTCCGGTGTCGTCAGGGCTGGGTCCAGCTCGGGTGGCACCTCGCCGCGGAGGTGGGCGAGCGCCGCGGCGCTGAGCAGCTGCGGTCGCTCAGCGCCGGGCAGAAAGCCCTCCAGCGTCGCCAAATCACCCGGCAGGGCTGGCAGACTGGCGATGAAGGCCAGCGCCGCCGCGGTGGGATCGGCGGCTTGCGACGTGGCCACAGCCGTGGCGCTTGGCGGCGTGGTGGCGCCCCGTCGCGCGGGGTTCGCTGGGGTCGGCGCGCCGCTGGGCTGATCCCAGTTGAAGCGCGCGACGGTCGGCGGGCGCGCGGTGCTCGTGGCGTCAGCTCGGTCTGTGCGCGCGAGGCTGCCGCCGCCGGTGACGCTCCGGGTCGCTTGGCGTCGACGCCCAGACTTCGGGCTTTGAGGTGCCGGCGTGTGTTTGCGGACCGCCTTCTTGCGCTTGTTGTGTGGCTTGACCAAAGGGCGTCCTGATCGTGAGGCGGACCGGCGTGCAGTCGTCGGCGTGGCGGCAGCCTACGTCATCCCACCGCCGCTGGGCAGATGACCAACTGGGCTGGGTTGCCGGTAGCCGCTGGTAGAGGTGTGCGCTAGGGTTCGCGCGTGCCAGCCAGAGGAGTTGTCCATGCGAGTCATCCCCACCAGATACGGCCAACTACGCGGCGGCGCTCGACTTCGGTCGCTCGCGTTGCTGGCGCTGGTCCTGGCGCTTCCGAGCGCTTGCGCGAGCGCGCCCGACGCCGACACCAGCGCCCTCGCGGCCTGCAGCGTCGCAACGGACTGCGCGGTTTTTGACGATGGCGACCCCTGCACCGGCGTCTGGGTCTGCGCGGCCGGCACCTGCGCGCTCGACACCGCGACCGTGGTGCGCTGCGCGACCGACAAGGACGGGCTGTGCGCCACCAACGTCTGCGACGCCAAGACCGCGACCTGCGCGCTGATCCCCCGCAATGACGGCGCCGCGTGCGAAGACGGCGACCCTTGCACGATCGGCGACGCGTGCGCGACCGGCGGCTGCAAGGCTGGGGTCGCCAACACATGCGCCTGCAGCGTCACGGCGGACTGCGTCAAGCGCGAAGACGATGACGTGTGTAATGGCACGCTCTACTGCGACACGGCGACGTTTCCCTATCAGTGCGTCGTCAACCCAGCGACCGTGGTGATCTGCCCCGACGGCGGCGGCTGCAAGATCGCCAGCTGCGACCCGAGCGACGGCAGCTGCAGCGCCGTCTCCAAGCCCGATCTGACGGCCTGCGACGACGGCGAGCTCTGCACACAGAAGGATTACTGCGCCAAGGGCAGCTGTGTCGGTGGCCAGAACACCTGCACCTGCACGACCGACGGCGACTGCGCAGCGCAGGAGGACGGCGACCTGTGCAGCGGCACGCTGTACTGCGAGAAGATCAGCGGCAGCTGCAAGGTGAACCCGACGAGCGTGGTGGTGTGTCCGGTGCTGGGCAACACGGCGTGCAGCCAGCGGGTCTGCCAGCCGGCGACGGGGTTGTGTCTGCTTAACGCGGTGAATCAAGGCAAGGGCTGCGATGATGGCGACGCGTGCACGACGGCCGAGGTCTGCCAGGGCGGCTTGTGCGCCGGGGGCACGGACACCTGCGCGTGCACGGCCGACAGCGACTGCAAAAAGGCGGAAGATGGCAACGCCTGCAACGGCACGCTGTTCTGCAATAAACAAAACGGCGTCTGCACGGTGAACCCGGCGACGGTGGTGACCTGCCCAAACGGCGCAGATACGGCCTGCAAGGTGAACGCGTGCGCGCTGGCGACCGGCACGTGTAGCCCGACGGCCGTCGAGTTGAGCAAGCAGATCTGCACCGCCAAGACGGAGATCACGCCAGAGACCTGTCGGATCGAGGTCCTACCGAGCGGCGCGCCATCACCGACGGTGCTGTGTGACGACGGCGATCCCTGCACCGCCTCGGACACCTGCGCCAAAGGCAGCTGCAGCGCCGGCACCCAGGTCTGCACGTGCAAGACGGACGGCGATTGCGCCAAGACCGACGACGGTGACCTCTGCAACGGCGTGCCGTTCTGCGATAAGGGCAGCGGCACCTGCAAACCCAACCCGGCCACGGTCATCACCTGCCCGACCGTCGACGACACCGCGTGCCTCAAGCGCAGCTGCGACGCCAAGACCGGCAAGTGTCCGCTCAAAGCCCTGGAAAACGGCGATTTTTGCGAGGACGGCAGCGCCTGCACCAAGGGCGACGTGTGCGTATTTGGTCAGTGTAACCCCGGCGCCAACACCTGCGAATGCCAGACCAACAGCGATTGCCTCAGCAAGGACGACGGTGATCTGTGCAACGGCGTGCCGTATTGCGACAAGACCGACCCGAAGAAACCGGCGTGCAAGGCGAACGCGGCGTCGGTGGTGTTCTGCCTGCCCGGCGACGCCCCGTGCGCGACGCAGGTCTGTAATCCTGGCACCGGCGCCTGCCAACCCAAGCCCGTGGTGGACGGCAAAGCGTGCGACGACGGCACGGTGTGCACCAAGAGCTCGGCCTGCCAAGGCGGCGCGTGCAAGGCGACGAGCGCGCTGCAGTGTGATGACAACAACGCTTGTACGTTCGACACGTGTGACGCCAAGACCGGCTGCAGCAACGTGCAGGCCAACTGCGTCGACGGCAACAGCTGCACGACCGACGGCTGCGATGCCAAGACCGGCGTCTGCAGCTTCCCCGAACGGGCCAAGGGCAGCCCCTGCGACGCCGACCAGAGCGGCTGCACCATCGGCGACAGCTGCGTCGATGGCGCGTGTAAGGCGGGACCGGCGGTCGTCTGTCAGCTTGGCACCAAGGCCTGTGAGCAGGCGGTGTGCCAAGCCAAGGCCAGCGACGCCTATCAGTGCGTGGTCGCGGCGAAGGGGGATGGCGCGGCGTGTGATGACGGCGACGTCTGCTCGCTGAGCTCGACGTGCAGCAAGGGCGTGTGCACCGCGACGCCCGGCAGCGTCGGGCTCTTCTCAACAGGCTACGACCCGGGGGCCGGGATGAAAGGCAGCCTGCGCGCCATCGCGGCTCTGGACGGCGGCGACTACCTGCTCGGCGGCGTGATCACGGGTAAATCGGCCGCGGACGCGAGCTGGCTGCTCCGGGTCGGCGCCGACGGCAAGGTGAAGTGGCAGCGCAAGCAGACGGCCAAGGACGGCAAGGGCGCCGGCGAGATCGTCGCGTTGCTGCCGGTGAGCACGGTGGCCGTGGCGGCGCTCCGCAACCAGCCTGCGGGCGACGCGTACATCGATGTGGTGGGCCTCGATGGCAAAACCGTGGTGTTGACCGCGGCGGTCAAAGCGACGAGCGGCACGATCGCGCTCGCGGGTGGGGTGGCGCTGGCGGACGGCAGCTTGCTGCTCGGCGGCACACGCAGCTCCGGCGCCAGCGACTATCCGTGGGCTGGGCGGGTGACCGCGTCCGGCGTGCCGATGTGGGCCGGAGACGCGGCGCAGAAGTTCATCGGGCGGGTGATTCAGACCGCCGCGCCGGCTGGCGATCTGGTGCTGCTCGGCGAGAGCGGCGTCGGGGTCGGGGCGCGCGCGTGGGCGGGTCAGGTCTCCCCCAGCGGCAAGCTGATGTGGCAGCTGGCGTTGCCCGGCCACGCTGGCGACCGACTTACGGCGGCGACACGTGCGCCCGGCGGTGGGCTGCTCTTGGTCGGCACGCGGCGGATCACCACGAAACCACGGGGGTTCATGGTGTCGCTCGCCGAGGATGGTCAAGTGCGGTGGCTCCGCGAGGCGCCGAACCCGAGCTTCTCGACGGGTGTGGTCGGGCTGGGCGATCACGGCGTGCGGATCGTCGGTCGCTCCATCGTCGCCGCGAAGCAGTTTCACGCGCTGGCGATCGGCGCCGACGGGCTTGGTAATCCGGTCTTTTCGCGCACGATCACGGGCGCACCGATCGCGGAGGCCCTCGCCGTCATCGGCCACATCGACGACAGCGTCGCCGTCGTCGGCTACCAGACCGATGCGGTCGGCCAGCAGCAAGGCTTCCTCTGGCGGGTCGGCGCGTTTGGTCATGAGTCGTGTTCAGGGCAGGGCAAGTGCGCCGGTAAGCAGCTCGCCGATTGTGACGACGGCGAACCCTGCACGGCGAACCACTGCGCGGCGGCGATCGGCTGCGTGTATGCCCCAGGCGCGGGCTACGCCTGCGATCCCGATGACGGCTGCCATCTCGACGGGGTCTGCGCGCTTCAGGCCTGCAAACCCGGGGCGAGGACGCGCCTCTTCACCCGCACCGGCGCCGCGACGGGCAACACCCGGCGCTGGACCGGCAGCCTCAGCCTGGCGCCGTCGGGTTGGCTGCTCTTTGGCCAGGACGACACCTACAAACCCGTGGTCGAGCGGGTAGACGCCACGGGCACGCCGCTCTGGTCGACGACGTTCCCCGACATCGACAAGTACACCGTCGCCATCCCCACCACGATCGGCGGCGCGGTGGCGACGGCGGACGGTGGCGCGGTGCTCGCGCTCAACCTGTACCGAACGGGTTTTGCGAACCGGTACGCCGGCGCCCGCAAGATCGACGCGGCTGGCGAGGAGGTCTGGCAGTTTGGCACCAACCCGAAGCTGGTGCAGGTCGATGGCCAGGCCAGCGATCTGGTCGGCATCCCGGGGAGCGCCGACGTGGTGCTGGTGACCCAGAAAGACGGCAGCACAGCGACGATTCGGCTCGACGCAGCGGGCAAGAAGGTCTGGACGTCGAACACCTACTACAGCACCCAGTTCAAGCAGAAGATCGCCGAAGACCGCCGCGCTACCGCCTTGGGCCTCAGCGACGGCGGCGCGATCGTTGGTGTGACCCTCGCTGCGCCGGGTAGCGGTGACGCGGGGCCGTGGCGGCCGCATCTGCATCGCATCAACGGCCTAGGCGTGGTGACGTGGCATCGTGATCTGGACCAGATCGGCGCCGCCAAGCTGTCGCGCTTAGTCCGCCGGACAGACGGCGCGCTGCTCGCCGTCGGCTGGATCCCGACGCCTGCGCAGGAGGCCTCCCGGCTCTGGCTGGCGCGGTTCGACGAGGCGGGCAAGGTGTTGTGGCAGCGGGATCACAGGCTCGACGCGGAGCCGCGCGGTGTATCGGCGACGCCCGACGGCGGCCTGATCTTGCTCGGCACACAGCAGACGGCGTCCAAAACCCACGCCTTTCAGCTGGTGAAGGTTGGCCCAGGCGGCGGTGTGTGGTGGCAGCGCGCCCTCGCGCCGGCTGGCGTCTCGGCGCAGGCGGGCAGCTGGGACAGCGTCGGAGTCACCGCCGACGGCGGGCTGCTCGCGGTCGGCGCCTCCGCGGCCGGCACCCAGGCGTCGCAGGCGTTGATGATGCGTTTGGACCCGTGGGGCCACGTCAGCTGTGCGGAGGCGGGCACGTGCGGCAAACAGGTGGGCAACGTCAAGACCAAGAGCTGCGACGACGCCAAGCCGTGCACCGTCGACCGCTGCGACCCCAAAACTGGGGATTGTAGCCACACACCCGCGGCGGATGGGCTGGCGTGCGGCGACGCCAAGGTCTGCGTCGCTAGCGTGTGCACCGCCGAGCCCGAGGGGATGATCTTGGTCGCCAAGGGCAGCTTCTACATGGGCTGCAACGTGGCGGTGGAGACGTGCGGCGCCTACGAGCAGCCCGTGCGCAAGCTGGCCATGGCGAGCTTCTGGATGCAGCGCGGCGAGGCGACGTTTGGTCAGCTCAAGGGCTGCAGCGATCTGGGCAAGTGCGCCGTGCCCTATAAGTACACCATCGCCGCCCACGATCTACCGATCAGCGACATCTCTTGGGTCGCGGCCCAGGCGTACTGCGGCTTCATCGGCGGGCGGCTGCCGTCCGAGGCGGAGTGGGAATACGCCGCGAAGGGCAGCTGCGCGATGATCGACGGCGACTGCGCCAAGGGCATGCCCGTGCACTATCGGCCTCTCACGATGAGCGCGTGTTCCTGGGCCAAAAGCACGCCAGCGTGGTCGTACGCCTACGGCTGCGGCAACAAAGTGCTGCACCGCGCCGGTCAGGCCAGCGGCGATCGCAGCCCGTGGGGGGTCCTCGATCTGATGGGCAGCATGCAGGAGTACACCCACGACTATTTTGACACCGAGAGCTACAAGCTCGACTTCGCGCTGTTTCCGTTCGGCAAGGTGAACCCGACGAACCCGAACAACCGGGTCGTGCGCGGGGGCCACTTCTATGCGGGGACGCTCGACAAGGCGTATCGCCTCGCGTTGCGGACCAACGCCAACGCGGGCGGCCATCAGTATTCTGGCTTTCGCTGCGTGATCCCGATCCCAGTGACGCCGTAGCGACCATTGTGGCGCGTCGGGAACCCGCCGCTACCGCCGCAGCGCCACGGCTGTCGGCGACTGCAACGCGCCGTCGATCAACGCCTGCACCGGCCCCTCATAGACGATAGTACCGCCCTTATCGCCGCCACCGGGCCCCAGATCGACCAGCCAATCCGCCTCCCGCAGCACGTCGAGGTTGTGTTCGATCACCACCACGGTATCGCCGCGATCCACCAGCTCGTGCAGCACGTCTAGCAGCTTGCGTTGGTCCGCCAAGTGCAGGCCCGTCGAGGGTTCATCCAGCACATACAGCGTCTCGTGGCGGCGCTGCTTGGCGAGCTCGGCGCAGACCTTGATGCGCTGGGCCTCCCCGCCCGACAGGGTGTTGCTGCCTTGACCGATGCGCAGATAACCGAGGCCGACCTTCTCCGCCAACGCCAGCGGCCGGTGCACCGTGCGCAAGCGCTGGAAGTGCGCCGCCGCCTCCGAGATGCTCATGGCGAGCACGTCCGCGATGGTGGCGCCACGCAGCTGCACCCGCAGGGTTTGGCGGCTGTAGCGCGCGCCGCCGCACGTCTCACAAGGCACATACACCGTCGGTAGGAAGCTCATGTCGACCTTGATGACGCCCGCGCCCTGACACGTCTCGCAGCGGCCTCCTTTCACGTTGAACGAGAAATGCTTGGCTTTGAGGCCGAGGATCTTGGCTTCTGGCTGCGCGGCGAACTGTTTGCGGATGCCGTCCCACACCCCCAGATAGGTCGCCGGGCAGGATCGCGGCGTGCGGCCGATGGGGCTCTGATCGACCTCGACGACGCGGCCGAGGCCCTGCAAGCCCGTGATGTCCGCGATCTCGTCGTCCACGGTGATGGCCGCCGCGTCGCCGTGCACCAGCGGGCCGCCGACGCCGACCAGCAGGTCGCGGACCAGGGTCGATTTGCCTGAGCCGCTCACCCCCGAGATGCCGTTGAGCCGGCCACGCGCGATGGTCGCGTCGACCCGACGCAGGTTGTTGCGTCGCGCGCCGCGCAAGCTGATCCGCGGAGAATCCGGCGTCACAGCGCGGGCCTCATGCCGCGAGCGCCGCAACGTCGGGTCGGCCAACATCCGACCGGTCGGCGAGTCGGGATCGGCGAGCAGGTCGGCCAAGGAGCCGGCGTGTAGCACCGCGCCGCCGAGCTCACCGCCACCGGGGCCGAGCTCCACGACGTGATCGGCGCGCCGGATCGTCTCTTCGTCGTGCTCGACGACGATGAGGCCGTTGCCCCGCGCGATGAGGTGATCAAAGGCCGCCAGCAGCCGCTGGTTGTCGGCGGGATGGAGCCCGATGGTCGGCTCGTCGAGCACGTATAAGACGCCACGCAGATTGGAGCTGAGCTGGCTGGCGAGCCGAATGCGCTGGCTCTCCCCGCCCGACAGGGTCACCGCGCTGCGGTCGAGGCTCAGGTAGTCGAGGCCGACGTCGAGCAGGAACGCGCACCGCGCCGCCACCTCTCGCACGATGGGATCGGCGACAGCGGCGTCGCGGCTGCTCCACACCACCGCAGACAGAAACACCGTCAGCTGTTGCGGGTTCATCGCGCTCAGCTCGTGGATGCCTTTGCCGGCGACGGAGACCTCAAGCGCCTCGGACCGCAGCCGCGCGCCGTCACAGCTCGGGCACCACGCCAACCGCCGCCGCTCCTCCTGCTCGCCCTCGCGCAGCTCGCCCTCCTCCAACTCTTGCAGCGCGGCGGGTGTCTCGGCCTCCACCTTCGCCGCGCGCGCCGACTTGGGCCGACCCGCGATCGGCGTTGGTGTCTCGTCGGGCGCCATGCCCGAGCCCCGACAGTCTGGGCACCAGCCGCGCGTCGACGTGAAGCTAAACAGCAGCGGATCGAGGCCCGTCGCTCTGCGGCCCGTGGCGCTGCCGGCGGGATCGACCTCAAAACTGTGCACGCCGCTCGCCGCCGTGCGCACCCGCACCTGGCCGTCGCCTGCGTTCATGGCCGCGGTGATGGCCGCCTCCAGCACCTCGGGGCGCCACTGGCCGGGGCGCCCCTGGACCATGTGCGTCATGGCTGGCTCAGGAGCGAGCACCACCAGCACATCGTCGATGTCGTGGGCGACGTAGCGGCGCAGCGGCGGCACGGCGGCGATGGGACACAGCGCGTCATCGATATGAATCCAGGTGCGCCCGGCGCGCTCGGCGCGCTCGATGACGTCGCGATGAAAGCCCTTGCGGCCCCGCACCAGCGGCACCATGACGTAGAGCGGCGCGGTCGCCGGCAGCGCGGCGACCTGCAGCGCCACCTCCGCCGGTGTACGCACGGCCAGCGCGCCTTCGTGGGCGGCGGAGACCCGACCGCAGCGGGCGAACAGCAACCGCAGGTAGCTTTGGATGTCCGTCAGGGTGCCGACGGTGGAGCGGCTGCCGCCGCGCGTGGTGCGCTGGGCGATGGCGATGGTCGGCGGCAGCCCGCGCAGGCTGTCGACATCGGGGCGGCTCACAGGCGGCAGATATTGGCGGGCGTAGGGCGACAAGCAGTCGAGGAAACGGCGCTGGCCTTCGGCGAAGACCACGTCAAAGGCGAGCGACGACTTGCCGGAGCCCGACAGCCCGGTGATCACCGTCAGCCCATCGCGCGGCAGATCGACGCTGATGTTGCGGAGGTTGTGCACCCTGGCGCCGCGCACCTCGACGTGGCCCGGGTCGTCCAAGGCCTCGGCGATGGCGAGGTTCGGCCGGGCTGCGATCGTCGCCGCTGGCGCTGTAGCCCCGTCCAGATGGGCCCGCAGCCACTGGCCGGTCGCCGTGGCGCCCAGCTCAGCGAGCCGTGCGGGCGGGCCCTGAAAGAGCAGCGATCCCCCGCCGGGGCCGCCTTCAGGTCCGAGCTCGACGACATGATCAGCGGCGGCGATCACGTCGAGGTGATGCTCAACCACCACCACGGTGTTGCCCGCCGCCACGAGCTTGCGCAGGCTGTTCAACAAGACCCGCACATCGTCGAGATGCAACCCCGTGGACGGCTCATCGAGCAGGAACAAGGCCTGCTGCGTACGCTGGCAGAGCAGATGCCATGCGACTTTGAGGCGCTGGGACTCGCCGCCAGACAGCGTGCTGAGGGGCTGGCCAAGCCGCAGGTAGCCGAGCCCCAGCTCGCACATCGCCAGGGCCGGGCGGGCGAGCTTGCGGTCGTCGGCGAAACGCTCGGCGATCTCGTGAGCTGTGGCGCTGAGGAAATCCGCGGCCGACATGCCGCGCACCTTCACATCGAGCACCTCGGGGCCAAAGCGGCGGCCTTCGCAGGCTTCGCACGTGACCCGCACGTCCGAGAGGAACTGCATGTCGACGACCTCGAGCCCGGCGCCGTTGCAGACCGTGCAGCGACCGCCGGGCCGATTGAACGAGAACATCGACGTGGTGTAGTCGCGTTCTTGCGCCAGCTCGGTCGCCGCCAAGCGCTGGCGCACGGCGTCCCAGAGCTTGAGGTAGGTCGCTGGGTTGGCGCGGCTGTTGCCGACCACGGCGGCTTGCTCGACGAGCACCACGTCATCGAGCCCGTCCGTGCCTTCGAGGCCACCAAACGCTCCCGGTGTCTCCGTGGGGCGGCCGAGTTGGCGCAGCATGGCGCGGTGCAGGACCTCCTCGACCAGCGTCGATTTGCCGGAGCCGCTGACGCCGCAGACCACGTTGAGCCGGCCGCGCTTGAAGCGCACACGGCCGCCCTTGAGGTTGCGCGCCTGGGGTTCGATCACCGCCAGCCAGGGGCTCCCGGCGCCGAGCGTCGTCCGCTCGCGGTCGAGCAGGCGGGCCCGCTTGGCGATGGTGCGTGACATGTCGCGATCGGTCGCCGCCCGCTCGCGCAGCGCCTCGCCGTGCGCGAGCGGCGCCGGCGCAGTCTCGCGGACGTGGCGCCGGCCGAGGAGGTAGTCGGCCGTCAGGCTACCTGAGACGCCGGCGAGGTCCGCTGGCGGCCCGGAGAACAGCAGCTCGCCGCCGTGTTCACCCGCGCCCGGGCCAAGGTCGATGAGGTGATCGGCCGCGGCGATGAGCGCCGGATCGTGCTCGACCATGACCACGGTGTTCCCCGCCGCTTTGAGGCGACCGAGGATGCCAAGCAGCCGCTCGTTGTCGCGCGGATGCAGCCCGACGCTGGGTTCATCGAGCACGTACAGCACCGAGCTCAGCCCGCTCGAGAGGGCCGTCACAAGCTGCACACGCTGTAGCTCACCGCCGGACAGGGTGCGACCCGGGCGTCCGAGCGTCAGGTAACCGAGGCCCAGCTCGCCAAGCAGCGCCACGCGGCGTGCCAACTCCGCGAGCGGACGCGCCGCCGCGCCACCGTCTGCCAGCCCAGCGATCCAGCCTTGCAGCACCTCGATGGGGGTCTGCAGCCACACGGGCAGCGCCGCGCCGGCGACCTGCCAACCGAGCGCCTCGGGCTGCAAGCGCGCGCCATCGCAGGCGGGACACGTCACATACTTGCGATACCGGCTCAGCAGCACCCGCACGTGCATCCGGTAGGTGCGGGTCTCCAGCCACGCGAACCACTCCCGCAGCCCCCAAAATCGGGGCGCGCCGGGGAAGGCCGTGACGCGTTCGGGATCGTAGCCGTCCATCAGCCAGCCGCGCGTGGCTTCGCTTAGGTCGGCCCACGGCACCTGCTGATCGATCTCGGCGGCCTGGCAAAACGCGTCGAGCTGCTCTCGCTCCCAGGTGGTGCGCTCCGTCGTCCAGGGCTTGATGGCGCCGTCGGCCAAGCTCAGGCCCTCGTCGGGCAGACATCGGGCTTCGTCGAGCGCCATGATGCGACCAAAGCCGTTGCACGTCTCGCAGGCGCCGACCGGCGAGTTCCAGGAGAACAGGTTGGGCGATGGATCGGGGGTCTCGTGGTCACACGTCTCACAGCGCAGCGCCGATGACGCGCGGTGTCGAATGAGCGGCGCCGCCTTCTTGGCGCCGCGCGTTGGGGCGTCGGTCTCCGTCACCGCGTGGAGCCCCGTAGTCGCTGCGAGCGCGTCGCCCTCAAGCCACAGGTGCACCTCGCCGTCGCCGCGCCGCAGCGCTTCGTGCACCGATTCGAACAGCCGGTCGGCTTCGGTCGCGTCGATCTTCAGTCGGTCGACCAGCACGTCGACCGGCTCTCCGGGGGTGAACGTCTCCAGCGGCGCGACTCTCTGATCTTTCCATTGACGATGCAGCCCGGCCCGCGCCAGCTCCCGCAGCGCCAGCTCGCCACCGCTTCGGAGCTGCAGCGGAAAGGTGATCACCGCGCGCCGACCCGACGCGTGGTTGAGGAGGGCTTCCACCACCTGCACCGTCTGTAGTCGCGCCATGGGGCCGTGGCCATTGGGGCACGTCGGCAGCGCGGCGCTGGCGAAGACGACCTTGAGGTACTCCGAGATCTCCGTCAGCGTCGCCACGGTGCTACGCGCCGCGCGCAGCCGTTTGCCCTGCTCCAGCGCGACGGTGGGCAGGATCCCGGTGATCTCGTCTGCCTCAGGGCGGTCCATCCGCTCGAGAAACTGGCGCGCGTAGCTGCTCAGACACTCGACGTAGCGGCGCTGTCCCTCCGCGTAGAGCGTGTCGAACGCGAGCGAGCTCTTGCCGGAGCCGCTGACCCCGGTGATGACGGTGATCTGGCGGAGCGGGATGTCGAGGTCAAACCCGCGCAGGTTGTTCTGGCGTATCCCACGCAGGCGGATGACATCGGGCTCATTCATGGGCGGGCTCCGCGGCAGGGTCGAGCGGGACCTGTCGAGCCCGCGGCGCAGTGTGCGGCGGCGGCAAAAAAAACCCAACATACGGCAAAAAATCGGTCGCAAAAGCGCGCGTTTCGCCGTCAGAATGGCTCTCTCCAGCCATACGCTGTTGACAATAAAGCGTAAAACAAAAGTGACAGGTATGTGACAGAAACGTGTTGACGGGGTGTCACAAAGCTGTATAGTCGCCCTCGTTGAACGGCACTAAGGAGCTGATCGCACTGAGGGTCCACAAGACGGCATTCCTTCGCGGAGCGCAAGTCGGGGACACAAACCTCAAGGGGGGAGGCAGCGCTCGAAAGAGGCAAGCCAACCCGCGGTTCTTTGACACTCTGCAGAGCAGGTACCAGACCGATACGCTAGTTGAGCGTGCTGTCTCCAGGGAGACGACTCTTCGGAGTCGACTTCAAGAAGTGGCATGAAGCAGCGAGCCGGACGGGCCAAGAGAGCGAGGTATCCGAAAGGGTGCTCCGAAGGAAGGTTCAGAAAGCGCGAATCGAGGGAAGTACCGAAACCCATGAGAGGAGGGGGCGGCGCGAGAGAGCGCGAGGCCGAGAGGAGGGAGTCATCGTCAAGCAATTGGCGGCGGGTCACAAATCGAAGCGCGTGTGAAGACGTGACGTCGCCGAGAAGAGCGGGGAGAAATCCTCGGAGAGGCGAAAGCCCAAGAGAGGAACGGGTGTTGGGAACCGGGTAATACCGGTCCGGCGCAACGGACCTTGCTGATGCATGAATCCTCAGGGCCCCAATTTGTCGACACGTATGGCGGTCGGCGGCAAAGACTGCGGCGACGCAGTTCGAGACGTCGGAGAGTTGTGCGGGGCGGCACGATTAAGGGCGAAGAGGGCAGGATGCGCCGTGAGGCGTGGAAGGCTACAGCGAGGGGGAAACCTCTGAAGGGAGAAACCCCATGGACGCTTTCGGCATGAAATAGGGCTGAAAGGTGAAGAGCGGAATAAAGCGTCAAGAGGTTGAGAAAACCTGAAGGCGCAGCGGAGCTGGGCGAGGTAAACCCAGTGTAAGTCGCTGCTTTTCACTGATGGCGTCGAAGGGGCACCAAAGCCTAAGAGTGTGTGGTTACGGATCGACTGGGAGGAAGTCTGAGCGGCGTTGAAAGCGGGGTTAAAGCCGCGGAAGAGGCCGGTTGGGTGGAGTCGCTAGGTCTGAAAAGGTAGTGAGCGCGAGGAAAGCGAAGGGGGAAGCAGGGGAGCGGCCGAGAGGTTGTGAAGCTACGGAAACCAAGCAGAACACGCGTGGGACAGGGCGAACCGCTTGCGGGGAGTCGTGAACGCAGTCGCTGCGCGGACAGGTCGAAGTGGAAGCTTGGGGCGAGAGTCACAGGTGAAAGCGTCGAGGTGGAGAGTTGGACGTGTAAGCGGACGGCAGGAAGCTCCAGGGCGGAGAAGTGGAAGAGGTGGCGTTGAGGGTCAGCACCGCGAGGTGGGGGCAGGAGATGGCGCTGATGAAGCGGACTACAGGGGATGACGTAGCGGAATCGTCGAGGATAGACGCTGAACGCAAGCTGAAGGAACAAGAGTGGATGCCGAGGCTGAGTTGATTAGTCTCGGCAAGCCGGAGGGTGAGTACCGCGAAGGTCGGGAATGTGAAGGTTGTGCCCGCAAGGGTTGAGCTGGAGCGTGACTAAGGCCATGGCGGGTATACGAAACCAATGACGTACCAGGTCTCCGGTCTGAAGACGCTGAAGTTTATGGTAATGCGAGGAGTGGATACGCCGCAGGTGGTGACACAGGCGCGCGCAACTCGATGACGAAGAGTTCATGAAGGGCCAGTTGGCGCTAAGGGGAGACCCGAGGTGCAGGCTGCCCGAGTGAAGACACACGCTGAAAGGCGCAACTCATGGGCGGTCAGTTCTGCCAGACAACCGGAGAGACCCGGATCGCGCAAGCGGTCCGGGTTTTTTCGTTTTGCGGCCGCTGGGTCTCGGTTGCGTCGTCGGCTGCGCCCAGCGTCCAGCGCGCCTTGTGCGCGGCGCGCCTTGTGCGCGGCGCGCCAGCCGCTCGGCTACGTTCTATTTCCGTAGTGCTGGGGGGAGTGCTAGAACCCAGCCATGAGGAGCCCTCGGTCCACAACTCGCTGCGTCGCCTTCCCCGTGACTCGACTACCCCTTGGTCTGGTGCTGGTCGTGATCTTGGGCCTGACCGCGTGCGCCCAGCGCCGGGACGTTGCGACAGCGCGGCCGGTCGTTGCGACGCCGGCTGACGCTGGTCCGGCGGGCGTCGTCGCACCCTCAGCCGTGCCCATCGCCGCTCGCCGGTCCGTCCGGGTGCTCGCTGCGACGCCGATTTTTCAGCTCGATCGCGTGGTCGACGTGAAGCTGGAGCTCGACGCGCAGGCGCTCGCCTCCCTGCGTAACCAGCCGCGAGTGTATACCCGCGCGACGGTCACGGTGGATGGCGAGCGCATGATCGAGGTCGGCGTGCGGCTCAAGGGGCACCGCTCGTTTCGGGACCTGGGTGACCGACCGTCGTACCTGCTCGATTTTAAGCGCTTCTCACCCAAGCGGCGTCTGCACGGCCTGCGCAAGCTGGTGCTCAACAGCATGGTTGAAGATCCCACCCTGGTCCGCGAGGTGTTGGGCTACGAGCTCTTCCGCAAGGCAGGGGTGACCGCGCCGCGGACGGGGTACGTGCGCGTCACCGTCAACGGCAAACATCCGCAGCTCTACTTGGCGGTGGAGCCCATCGACAAGACGTTTCTGACGCACCGCTACGCTAACCCGAAAGGCAACCTCTACGAAGGTGAGTACGGCTGCGACGTGAACCGGGAGGACGTGTGGGGTTTTGACCTGGACGCGGGCCGCGACACCAGCCGCGCCGATTTCAAGGCCCTCGCGGCGCTGATGCCGCGCGGCGTGACGGTCGTGTTTGGCGATGGTCCCGGCGGCGTGGACCGCGAGCAGGTGTTGGCGTTCTTGGCGATGAGCGTCGTGGTCGGTGATTTTGACGGCTATGAGCACCACCACAACTACTTCCTGTATCACGAGCCGTCGCGCGATCGCTGGTCGATGATGCCGTGGGGGATCGACCGCGCGTTCTTTGATGACGTGAAGCCCTACGCCTGCGAGGGGCTGATCGCGCGGATGTGTTTTGCGGACCGCGCGTGCCGGGTCGCCTACGTCGCTCAGCTTCGCAGCGCTGTGGGGCTGCTGGAGGCGGCGAATCTGCCGGAGCGTGTGAGCGCGATCGACGCCTTGATCGGCAGCGTCGTCGCGGCGGACACCCATCCGCCCCGCGCCGCCAAGAAGCGGCGGAAAAAGCGGGCTGAGCTGCTGCGATTTGTGCGTGGCCGCGCCAAGCAGCTCGCCAAGTGGACCGATTGCCTGCGCGGCGGGAAGGAGCGCGATCAGGATGGCGACGGCTACGGTTGCATGGACTGCGACGACCAGAACCCTGCGGTTCATCCGGGCGCGGCGGAGGTCTGCGACGGCGTCGACAACAACTGCTCAGGGCAGGTCGATGATGCCCCGCAGTGCCCCTGCACGGTGAGTCAGATCGACGGCGTGCGGTTTGAGTTGTGCGACCTGCCGATGCCCTGGCTTGAGGCGGCGCGCTACTGCAAGGCCAAAGGCATGCACCTCGCGCGGGTCGACTCCAAAGCGCAGAGCAAGGCGCTGTATCAGGCCGGGCGGCGGGTGCGAAAGACACAGTGGTGGCTTGGGCTCAACGACCGGCAGGCGGAGGACCAGCATGTGTGGGACGACGGCACGAAGGTTGGCTTCACCCACTGGAAGAGCGGCGAGCCCAGTGACATGGCGTGCGGCGAGGACTGCGTCGCGCTCGCCAAACGGGCCAAGGGCAAGTGGTATGACAGCCATTGTGGGCTGCATCGGGCCTTCATCTGTCGGGCGCCAGACGCGGCCGCGGCGACGCCGGCGCAGCTCGTGGCCCCAGGCAAGTAGGGCGGTACGCCGGGGTTTAAGGCCGAGCGTCGCTCAAACCAACCATGGCGCGGGATCCATCTCGTCCTTCAAGAAGTCGAGAAAGGCGCGCAGCGTCGCGGAGATGTGCTGGGCGGTGGGGTAGACGGCGTAGATCGTCGCGTCCGCCATGTGCCACTCAGGGAGCAGCCGCACCAGCGCGCCGCTGCGCAGATCTGCGGTGCAGATGACGTCGGGCAACGTCGCGAGGCCAAGGCCGGCCAGGGTCAGCTCGCGCGCCATGCCGAACTCATTGACGCAGACGTTGCCCCCGACTGTCACCCGCCGCACCTCGCTCGGGCCACGCAGCGCCAGGGTGGTGCGCAGCGTCTGCGAGCTGTGGAGCACAAACGCGTGACTGGCGAGCTGGTCTGGCTGTGTGGGGGCGCCGTGCGCGCTGAGGTAGGCCGGGGTGGCGACGATGAGCCGCTGGGTGACGCCGAGCTTGCGGGCGACGAGGCTGGAGTCCGGCAGCTGACTGGCCGCGCGCAGCGCCACGTCGAAGCCACCGGCGACGAGATCGACGACCATGCTCGACAGGTCCAACTCCACCTGAACATCGGGATAACGTCGCAAAAAGGCCGCAATAATGGGCGATAAGACGCGGATGCCGAGATCGACCGGCGCGGTGACCCGCAACCGGCCCGTGGGCGAGACCTGACTTTGGGTCACCGCGCGCTCGGCCTGCGCGATGGCCAGCAGCACGGCAGCGCAGCGCACATGAAAGCTGGCGCCGACCTCCGTCAGGTGCAGCTGCCGAGTGGTGCGGTGCAGCAGGCGTACGCCGAGCCGCGCCTCGAGCGCGCTCACTTTGCGGCTCACCGTCGACTTGGGCATCTCGAGCTTCTTGGCCGCCGCCGTGAAGCTGCCGGTCTCGACGACCCGTGTGAAGATCAAGATCTCGTTCAGATCCATGCGGCGCTCCGGGTGGTCGTCGCTGCGCTACGGACGAGGCGGCGGCGGGAAGGTGGCGTGATGCGCCTTCACGTGGGCGACGACGTCGGCGTCCTCTGGCAACGACGTGCGCATCGGATGCATCTTCGCGCTGAAGCTCGCGGCGCCATCTGGCGGGTCGATCGTACCACGAAGCTCAAGATTCACCCGGCCCAGCTTGGCGCGCAGGCCGACGAGGCGCTCGACCTCAAACGTGCGACCACGCGGATCAGACGGCCCGCCAGCCTTGTCCTCGTCCGCGTGTTTTTTCACGTAGTAGGCGATCTGCCGCTGCGCGCTGCCCTGGTCGTAGGCCAAGCGATCGCGCAGGTCCGGGTCGAACCATCGCCCTCCAGCACCGCGACCAGCGCGGAGCCGCAGCTCGCCGAGCCACTTGCCCTTGTTGTAGCTGTCGAGCCGGTAGCCACGACCGAGGAACTCGGCGCGCATGGTCAGATCGGTGTCTTTCGCGCCCAGCACAAAGTCGATCTCGGGCACCTTCTCGCCGAGGAGATCGATCTCATCCCGGGTCAGCCACGTCATGGCGACGATGGCGTCGACCTTGCCGCGCAACGCCTTGACCGCCGCCTGAGCCGCTTCGACGGGCGGCGTCAGCGCGAATCCTTGCGCGGTGTACAGCACCTGACGGCGTGGCGGGCGTTTGGTGGAGAGGCCGAGAATTCCGACTCTGAGCGCGCCGATCTTCGTCAAGATCCAGGGCTGGAACACGGCGCTGCCGTCACGCACGCTCACCGTGTTGGTGGCGACCAGCGCGATCCCGTGGCGCTTCGCCTCGCGCCGCAACGTCGCGACCTCGACGGCGAGCTCGGCGGGCGCGACGTTGAGCGCGAGCGTCTTCGCGCGCGCCAAACCGGCCAGATACACCGCGACGCGACTCGCCGCTTGGCCCGGCCCGTCGCTGCTGATGGCGGCGTCGGCGATCAGCGACCCGCCACAGTCGACGTGCGCTGCGGCCGCGTAGCGGGTGGCGCGCTCGTTGATCCAGCGCACGCGGCGGGCCAAGCCACCGAGCGGGTTGCGATGACAGCCACAGTCGACCAGCTCACCCATGTTGTTGGCGCTAAAAAACAGCGCGATCTCGCCCGTCGCCGCGGGCGCCTCACCGGCCGGATTGGCGGTGGTGGGCTGCGGTGGCGTCGGGAGCGCGGGCGACGCCGCGGTCGCCTGCAGCTCCGATTTTGCGGTCTTTTCTGCGCGGGCGGTGGGCGCTGTGGGCGCCGTGGGCGCGGTGGGCGCCGCTGGTGTCGGCGCTGACGGCGACGCCGCGTGCCTCGGTGGGGGTGTCGCCGTGGTCGCGGCCGTTGGAGTCGCCGTGGTCGCGCCGGTCGGCCCAGGCTTGGCACCTCGCTCGCCGAGCAGCAGCAGCCCGAAGACGGCGAGACCGAGCAGGGGAAAGACGATAGCGGGCCACTTCTTCGTGTTCACAGTCACCTCCGCGTCAATGAGAAGTCGACGACATAGCGCATTCGCCCACGCGGCTCAATTCCCAGCTGGCTACAGCCGCGGCAGCTTGCGTAACAGGGCCGAGGCGCCTTCAGAGACCTGCCAGATCGTGTCTGTGCCATAGGCGATCGCTTCGCCCTGGACTTCGTCGGCGACCTTCACCTGATGCCACGGCGCGCCGCTCAACGCGGCCAACCCAGCGGCGCCTGGGCAGACCTCCCACGCCGTGTCGTGGGTTCGCAAGATCAGCGTATGTGCCACCGGATGCCAATCGGCCCCCGTCACCCGGCTGGCGTCACCGCCCATCTGCTTGGCGCGGTCGAAGGTCGTCTCGGCCTTGAGCGTCGCCGCGCCAGCGATGAAGGGCGCCGAGAACACGCTCAGTTTGGTGCTGCTCTTGGTGAACAGCCAGACGCGACCGCTCTCCTCCACGGCGAGGGCCTCGCTGTCGTGCGGCTTGTCGGGATACGTCAACGCCAACGTCTGGTAGGCGCCGATCGTGCTGGGTGCCTGGTTGGGGTTGGGCTCAATGACGCGATGGATATGCACGACCTTGCGTGACTTGCCGTTGTCGCCGGTGTCCGCGATGTAGAGGCAGCGCTTGCCCGGCGCTTGGCTGCCACACGGGCCGGCGGCGAGGTCTTCCCAGTCGCGTTGGCTGTCCGTCAGACCGGTAAGTTGCACCGTCGCTAGCTTGGCGCCCGTGCTGGCGCGCACGGCGTACAGTCGGCCTTCTTTGCCGTCGTTGTGGGTCCAGAGCACATCGGCATCGAAGCTGCTGACGGCCAAGCCGCTGGCTTCGTCGATCGGCGTGGGCAGCTTGGCCGCCTTCTCTGGCGCGCCCCATCCGCCGCAGAGGGGGGCGGCGGCGCCCGTGTCAGCGGCCGCGTCGCCGTCACCACCGGCAGTGGTCTCGGCGTCATGCGGCCCTGTTGCGTCGGTCGAACTTGTCACGTCGATCAACCCTGTCGCGTCGGTCACCCCTGTCGCGTCGGTCAACCCTGTCGCGTCGGTCACGTCCGCCCCACCGCCCGCGTCGTGTCCATCGGCGGCGCTGGAATCTGAGCCGGCGCTGTCGTGAGAGGCCGTCGCTTCGGCCTCGTTGGCCGTTGGTGTCGACCCGCTGCAGCCCTGCAAAAGCAAGCCCACCGCGGCGCAGCGCGCGATCCAACGACACCAGCCGCGGGTCCAGGTGGCCATGCTACGGCGACTCCGGCAGACGCAGATCGATGACGAGCGGCAGGTGATCGAGCACCCAGCCCGCGCCGAGCTTCGACTTGCCTACGTCCAGCTGGGCGAGGCCCAACGCGTCAAGCTGTGGCTGGGTGAGGGTGGTGGTGTTCAGCACCATCGCGGCGACGACCTCGGCGACGCTGTCGCTCAGCAGCGCGCAGTCCAGACGATTTTGGTTGAACCCGCTGCCATCCCATCGCCAGGTCCAGGTCGCGTCGCCATCGCCGTTGTGGTGCGGTCGGATGTCGCGCAGCGGGGTGTCATCCCAGTCCGGCGCGGCGTCGGGGCCCCAGCTCGCTTCGTCGTTGATGTCGCCCGTCACCAGGGTGTGCAGCGGTCCAGGGCCGCCGACGAGGTTGAGATCTCCGATCAGCAGCAGGGGCGTCGCCGTGGGCAGCGGGTTGGGCAGCTTGCCGCCGCGCACGCGCTGAATCCACGCCGCGATGCTGTCGGCCTCTCGCTGCCGGCTCAGCTCACCGTCGCCGCAGCACGTCATGTGCGCGTTGATGAGATAGAGGTCTTTGGACCACAGACTCGCGGGCACATCGATCCACGTCAGGCTGATCTTGCGGCCGCTGTCGGGCGAGGTGGCGGATTGGTGGTGCACGACGGGGAAGCTGCTCACGGTCATCGTCGAGCCTCCATCCACCGCCGTCCACGTCGCGCCATTGGGCAGGGGCATGCGGCTGTTGAACCACGCCGCGACGGTCTCGGGCGGCGACCAGACCTCTTGCAGCGCCCACACGTCCGCGCCGATCGCCTTCACCAGTCGCAGAAATCGCACGGCCTGGGGGTTATTGGGCTCAAAGGCGGAGTTCTTCTCGATGTTGTAGCTCGCCACCCGGATCACACCAGGACCCCTCGCCGAGGTGAGCATCGTCACCGCGCCAGGCATGGCCACGGTTGGACCCGCGTCGTCCGCGTCGGTGCCAGCGTCGCCGAGGCTGTCGGTGTGATTCGCGGTCGCGCCAGCGTCTAGATCTGCGCAGCCGCCGAGCCCGAGCGACCCGAGCGACCCGAGCAACCCGAGCACCAGCCAACCGGACAAGCCGCCGAGGCGCACCGGCGAGGTAGAATGTGGCGGAGGCTGGGCCGAGAGTCGACGGTTCATGATAGGAGGGTGGCACGGCGCCCCGCAACGGTGAAGCGTAGCGTCGTGTTCTCCTCCTGCCGTGCGCCTGCGCCGAGGTTTCTCCCCATGCCGCTCACCTCACAAGATCACGATCTCCTCCTCGCCGACCCTGCCCTGCGCTGGTGTCTCGACGCCGACAAGCCCGGATTTGAGGCCCGCGCGCGACCCTGGTTGGCACAGACGCTCGCCTTTCAAGCCGACGAGCGAGGCCGCTGGCTCGGCACGGGCGCCGACGCTGACCGCGCGGTGGGTTGGCTGTCGCAGATCGACACGGACGCCGATGCAGGCGCGCCAACGGACGCCGGGGCGGTGACACAAGCAGACGCGGCCGCGGCCGACGCCGATACCGACGGCCTCACCGAACAGGAGCGACGCCTCGACGCGCTGCTTGAGTCGCTCACCGAGATCGCTGGCGATGAGGCTGTGGAGCGATTTTACGCCTACGCCGAGGCCGTCGATGGTCTGCAGCCTGAGTTGCCGTGCCACGCGTTGTCGTCGATCGCCGTCGCGCGCCCCGAGGCGGTCGCAGCGTTGATCGCCGCCGCGCTGGTTGAGGTCAAGGCGTGCACCGGGAGCCATGGCTTGTTCGCCGAGACCGCCGATCCGATCCTCGCCGCCGCGCTCGAAGCGGCGGGTGGCGAGCCGGGTGGGCAGGTGTGGACCGCGGAGCTGGTGGTGCGGTCGTTCTGGTGGCCTGCGGACTAGCCGCTGGCGGCGCTTGCCACGGGTCGCTTTGAAGGCCTTGGTCATCGTTTCGTCCACCACGAAAAAATCAGCGACCGAACAGCAGCA